>JAQTOI010000041.1 GCA_028713415.1 Candidatus Omnitrophota bacterium | reverse complement strand
GCTAAAGCGCAAGAGCGTTATGGCAAAATCAAAAACCTGGTTACAACTTATGGGCCTGAAAAGATAAATATAAATACTGCCCTAAAGCAAATTTTAACAATAATAAGCCGCGCGGCTGCAGCTGAGGTAGGCGAAAGCGTGGATAAAAATATGGCAGTTTCTCTGGCGCAGGCAATCGTAGATAAGCGTGAGCAGGCGCCTCTGACAAGCGAAAATATTTCTAATATTAGCGCTCTTTTCGGCGAAGAATTAACACCAGAGGAGTATATCATTTTTAACTCAATGCTGACTTATCTTGCGCCCGACTCTTCTTATTTTCAAATAAACGCTGCCGGCCGCGCGAATGAGGTGAGCAAAAATATTACGGTAGTTTACGACAGAGAACACAAAAAAATAGTTTACTGGCACGAAAATTGAATGATTCCTTACTTATTAGATAAGCTTATGATTACGGTGATTCCCGTCACCTTAATATTTTATTTTGGCGGAAAAGCAAGATTACGGTGATTAAATCTCTGTAATCATTTTCTAATCACTGTAATCAAATTATTTCTCTTTGATGTAAAATTAAGTTGATATTTCTTTAAGGTATAGCTATTATTATATTATGAAGAAGGAAAGAGCAAGGCGCAAAGACAAAAAAGCTATCTTTATCTGCCAGGTTACCGAAAACAGTTTGAAGGTAGTCAAATGCGGGTTAAAATCTAAACTAAAAAAGGAATTTTCCGCTTTCGAGGTGGAGGCGCTGTCGCCTGGAGAGAGCGATAAGCTCTTATCTGAAAAAGCGCGCCTGATATTCCAAAAGCTGCAATATTACAATAATCCCGTGATTGTTTCTATATCCCGCCAGCAGGCAACCTGCAGGTATATAAAAATTCCAGCGCAGTCTCCGCAGGAAATTGAACGGATCATTTCTTTCCAGGCTTCGAAATACCTTCCCTATCCTGTAAACGAATTAGTTACGGGCTATCAAACAATTATGACTAACAAGGAAGGTTATTCCCACGTAAACCTGTGTATTGTGCACAAAGATGTTGTCGCCAGGTACCTGGAAGTTTTTAAGTCCGCAGGAGCGAAAGATATTACAATAACTTTGAGTTCCTACGGCCTTTCGATTTTGCATAATACTGTCGTGCCAAAAGAAGCCGGCCCTGTGCTTGTTATTGACATTGATTCCGCACACGTAGAGCTTGCGGTAATATCGCATGATCGTTTTCTTTTTAGCCGGTCATTCAGGATACTTAAGCAACAGGCCTTAGAGCAGGTGATGCTAGAGGAAATAAACAAGACTACTAGCGCGTATTTGAAAGAAACGGATAACGCACCCATTACGCGCATAATAATTTTTGGCTCTTCTCAAAGAGAACAGAAGCTGGCGCAAAATTTAGGAGAGGCGCTGCGCATGCCGGTTGAAGCCGTTTCTTATTGCAGCAAGGTTTCCTGTTCCGCTGATTTCTTAAACGCTATTGAAAATGCTGATTGTTCATTCGCGAGCCTGGTTGGCATCGGCTTAGGCAGTATACCCGAGTCGCTTAATTTTTTGCCTCTGGATGTAAAAGAAACCCGTAAAAAAGCAACTGCATCCGGCGAACGCCTGCGTACTGCTTTTCTGTTGTTGGTTACTATTCTTATATTAGGGTTGGGCATAAACAGGAGCCTTTCGAATAAAAGGAGCTATCTCACTGGGTTAAGGACCCAGCTCAGTGAAGCAGCTAAAGAAGCGAAGGGCCTTGAGGCTTTAGAGAAGAGGATTGCTTTAGCGCAAAATAGCCCGCAAAAAAATATTTCTTTGGTAGAGATTATATATGAGCTTCATAAAATTACGCCTAGTGACATTACACTGGTGAATCTAAATTATGAAGAAAGCGGAGAACTTATTCTACAGGGCCGCACCACAGAGCTAAATTCTGTATTCGGATTTGCCACGGCTCTTGAGGGGATTGAGGCTTTGCGTAATTTTGAAGTAAAAGTTAAGTATGCCACTAAAAAGAGAACCCGCGCGGGAGAAATCGTAGATTTTGAAATCGCCTGCGTCAAAGAAAAGTAAATTATGCACCATTTCATTACCAAAAGAGAAAAGTTACTGCTCAATTCGACTATGGGGGTTATTATTTTTGGTTTAGCCTTTCATTTTATTATTAATCCAATATTCAGCGAGAATGATAATTTGAATAAAGAACTTACGGTTACCCGGACAAAATTGAAAAAATATTTATGGCTTATAAGCCATAAGGACGTTATCACGGAAAACTATAAAACCTTCACTTCAGCCTATAAAAATTCCGAAGCGCACCAGCCGCAGGTAACAGCATTAACGGAAATTGAAGACATGGCTAAAGGCGCCGGGATAAGGATTATCGATATACGGCCTCAAATTTCTACTTCCGGACCTTCGCAAGAGGAAATCTTTGTTGAGATCAGGACTGAAGGGGATATGGACGGTTATCTTAAATTCTTATATGATGTGGAGGATTCACTGTCTTTGGTAAAAATAAAAAAATTCCAGCTTACCGCAAAACCTAACACACAGTCTCTTGAGGGAAGTTTTTCCTTGAGCCGGCCTTTTACTCTGGAATAAAATAATTATTGTTTCTTTTCTGCTAACGTAACCGATTTTTAGCAGTCGTTCCTGCCTTGTTGGTAGTACAGTTCTTCTTAATTCTAGGTTACGAAAGTTACGAAGGTTAAGCAGGTTGCGAAGGTTACAATAACTCCGACTGTTTTAAATGCAACCTTCGCAACTTCCCGTAACACCCGTAACCTGTGTAACCTTAAAACAGTCATCTTAACCTTAGACAAAAGCCATTACCGTTATTGTGAAATTGTAAGCCTGCCCGCGCGTTCTCGCGCATCAACGGCTATTCGTGGATGCAAAAAGTGTTGACAGGACTTCAAAACCTGATATACTCTCTACTTAGAGAGTGAAACCATAAGGCTTGTAACCTTACTCCCTTAAGCTTAAAGGGTGAGCTGTCAAATTATGCCGAATATACTATTAATTAAGGATTTGGCGCGGTTAACTGGTTATTCTATTTATACCATTAAGTACTACCTGAAAATCGGGCTTCTTAAAGAAGCGGGCCGCAGCCCGGAAACTAATTTTCGTTATTTTGATGATACCTCCGCCGCGCAGCTGCAAAAAATCAGAGCCTTGCGTAAAGAAGGCAAATCTATAAAGGAAATAAAAGAGAGTATTGGTTTGATAGTTTGAAAAAATCAATATAAGCACGGATATCGCGGACGCTTGCGGATTCAACGGATATATCCGTATGCATCCGTAGTAATCCGCCTGAATCCGTTGTGTTAATATTGTTTGAGCATTAAAACATTTACAAAAGATGAGCTATTTTGATGTTTTAGGTTTACAAAAAGAGCCTTTTTCTACGAGTCCTGATCCGGAATTTTTTTATCAGGCTATCAGCCACGATACTGCGCTTAAACGTTTAGAAATCGCAATACGCCTGCGGCGCGGCTTATGCCTTATTTTAGGAGATGTAGGCGCCGGAAAGACCACCCTCTCACGTATGTTTTTACGAAGCTTCAAGGATGAAAGTAATTATGTCTTCCATATGATTTTAGACCCGAGCTTCAAATCAGAGTACCAGTTTCTCTATGCGCTTGTAAAAATGTTTAATGTTGTGCCAGCTTTTAAATCCACCCTTGACTTTAAGGAGGCGCTGCAGAAATACCTTTTTCAGAAAGGAGTTGAGGAGAACAAAACTATTGTTTTGCTTATTGACGAAGCGCAGAAAATTACTCTGGAAAATCTGGAAGTTTTAAGAACTTTGCTTAACTATGAGACTAATGAATACAAGCTCCTGCAGCTGGTTATTATGGCGCAGATGGAATTACTTCCGCGCATAAAACGTATCCGTAATTTCATGGATAGAGTTGCTTTGAAATATACCATTAATCCTTTTGATGAGCTTGAAACAAAAGAGATGATAAAGTTTCGCCTGCGCCAGGCAGGTTCACCCGATTGCGCAATTTTTAGCGACGAAGCATGCAATCTTATCTATCAATATACTCAAGGCTACCCTCGTAAGATAGCAATGCTTTGTCATGACGCTCTTGAAACAATCGTAATGAAAGAAAAATCGCTCGTGGATGGACAAATAATCTACGAATTAATAACTTCAAGAAAACAAAATGAAGGATAATATTTCTCCGGAAGAAAGGCTACTGCGTTTAATCAAGGGCTCAAAAAAGCAACCCCAGGAAGATGGGGATACTAAACTCGCGCAAAGCGCTCCCATAACGCCGAAAGTAAAGCCGCAACAGAAATCAATCAAAAAATATAAGGCATTCTTTGCGAATGTATCGCAATATTTGACAATTAGGAGAGTTATCTTTTTTGCCCTTATGGTTTCATCAGGCTATCTTATTTTTTCTTTTATTTATCCATGTATAAGCCCAAAAAAAATAGAGGTTGCTGAAGTCGCAACCCAAAGCCCTGTTGCGCAAAAAACAGTAAAGAATCCGGGAATTAAGCCTTTTGAGTTTTATCAACAAGGCATTATAAATCGCAGGGTATTCGATAATTACCAGGCTGTTGATGAAGGAAAACCCGCAAATATCGCTACCGCTGATTTAATTAAAGACATGAAGCTGGTAGGTATTATTTCTGGGGCAAATCCCCAGGCAGTGATTGAAGATGGAAAAACTGAAAGAACTTTTTATTTAAATAAAGGCCAATCGATAGACGAATTTCTCCTTGATGACATACAGGAAGGAAAGATTATTCTAAATTATAAGGGAGAAAGGTACGAGTTGTATCTGTAAGCAAGTGAAACTTATGTTATGCACATATAATATAAGGAGGAGATTAAGATGAAGAAAAAATTATTGTTTTTATTTATCGGATTAAGTTTAGGTGCCTGGGGGCTGTTATTCGCGCAAGAAAACCAAAATAATGTTTCGCAAGAAATATTGCCGGAGGAAGATGTGATACAGGAAGAAGCGCCTCTGCAGGAGGAAGTGCCACAGCAGGAAGAAGCGCAGCCAGAGTTACCAATAAACAACCCGCAGCCTGGGTTAACAGATAATGGCCAGCGTGAACAAACAGCCGTTACTCAACCGGACATCAATCAGCAGGAGCCTGTTCAGCAAATCATACAGCCGCAAACCCAGCCTGCAGCAATTGTCCCTCTGAGGCAAGAAGCGCAATCAACGATATCCTTAGACATAAAGGGCATGGATGTTGTTGATGTTTTAAAGATGCTGGCCACCCGCGCCGGGATTAATCTGGTGGTGGGTAAAAACGTGACAGGCAGAGTTACTCTTTTCTTAAAAGACGTGGACATCTGGAGCGCCTTTGAGCTGATTCTTTTAAGTAACGACCTTGCCTACGAGAGAAAAGGCGATATTGTCAGCGTGGTAACTCAAAGAGATTACGAGTTGCAATACGGAGAACGCTTCCAGGATAAAAAACGCGGTCGCATTATTCAGCTGAAATACGCAAAAGCGGCTGATTTATCCCGCGCTCTTACTCAGATGAAAAGCAATGTCGGAAAAATTGTAGTAGATGAAGCCTCAAATACCGTGGCTTTGATTGATACACCTGAAAAAATCAAAGAAATGGAGGGTTTTATTGCCAAGACTGATTTGCCGCTGCAAACCAGGATATTCAGTTTAAACTACGCTACCGCCGATAAGCTTAACAAAACCATCCAGGAAGCGCTCACTAAAGGCGTAGGTTCAATGCGCGTGGATGAACGCACCAATAAGCTGGTGATAACCGATTTTCCCTCCAGGCTCGATGAAATTGCCAAAATAATCAGCGCCTTCGATGAAAAAACTCCGCAGGTATTAATTGACGCGCAGATTATCGAGATAAGGCCCTCGGATAAATTTGAAATGGGCGTGGACTGGGAATGGTGGATAAAGAATCATTTCAAATTAACCTCGGCCCTGCCCATAGGAACAACCGGCAGGCTCTTGGTAAGTACCGCCAGAACGGCTGTTACAAAACCAGGCGATTATAAAGGGGTATTAGACCTCCTGCGTACCATTGGCGACACTAAAATACTTTCAAGCCCGCGGATTATGGCCTTGAACAATCAGGAGGCAAAAATACTGGTAGGCACAAAAGATGCATATATTACTTCAACTACTTCTCAAAGCGGAACAGGCACGGCTATTACTTCGCAGGCCGTTAATTTTGTTGATGTCGGAATAAAACTTTTTGTCACGCCCACCATAAGCCGGGAAGGATTTGTCACTATGAAGATAAAACCGGAGGTAAGTTCGGCAACCCGCGAATCAATCCTTTCGGAAAACCAAACTACGCAAATTCCCATCGTCACCACTTCCGAGGCCGAGACCACGGTTATGGTAAAAGACGGCGTTACTATAATTATTGGCGGATTAAAGAAAGAATCAAGGGTAAAGACAGTAAAAAAACTGCCTCTCATCGGGGACATACCGCTCGTAGGTTTCTTTTTCAGAAGCACTTCTGACGATGTGACTACGACAGATTTGGTGATTCTTCTAACTCCCCATATTATGTCCGGAGACGTATCTTATACTGATTTTGAAGAAATAAAACCGGAAGAAGGCGCCCGCCTAAGGCTTGAAAAAGGTAAAATTGTGAAAGAAATGCTGCCGGACAGTCAAGAGCAAACTTTGGATATGAGCCCAGACGAATACTATAAATCAATAAACGACAGGATAAACGCGCTTGCATTATTCAGCAATCCTAAAAGCGCAAAAGGCAAGGTAATGTTAGTATTCACACTGAACAGAAGC
Organism: Candidatus Omnitrophota bacterium; assembly: GCA_028713415.1. Lineage (GTDB taxonomy): Bacteria > Omnitrophota > Gorgyraeia > Duberdicusellales > 4484-171 > JAQTOI01. The sequence goes on along the minus strand of JAQTOI010000041.1, from coordinate 11,608 downwards.
GGCCTTCTTGTGGGCCAGCCAAAAATCGTTAAAAGCACAAATGCAGAGCTTTCTGCTCATGCCCTAGACGCGGTAGAAGCCTCTAGCCCCTTTACGCCTTTCCCTAAAGCCGTAAAAGGTGCGAAGAAAAGGTTTAAGATTACTTTAGTATATAAATAATACCGCAAAATTGGTAAAAGCCGCACAACCGCAAAAATTAACGAAGATTAAATTATTTCCGGCAACAGTGGTAACTTCTGGGCGTAGATTCCGCCAGCACGGCGCCTGGCGGCAATATTTCTTTGATGGCTGGCTTATGATTCAGTATTTTTTTGGAGTTTCCCCTCAACGCTTATCCCAGCGCTACGCCGATTTTAAGAAATCTTAAGCCCAGATTTCCTTGATAATCACAATATCCGGGCTATAATAAAGCTTTATGAATAGCATTTCATCGTTAGTAAAAGGAGCAATAGAGGTGGGCAGATTTTCTATCCCCTATAGGATATACGAAAATAAGGGCCCTCATATTATATGTATCAACGGTATCCAGCAGTCTATGGGTATGTGGCACAGCTTTGTTTCCCGTTTTGCCAATGACTACAGAATAACTCTTTTTGATTTTCCCAACCAGGGCAAAGCTAAAATTATTACCGAGCCTTCGCAGGTATCCCTTGATGAGCAAGTTCAGATTCTTTCTGCGGTGCTGAATAAAACCGGTGTTAATAGAGAAGCTACGGTGTGCACAGCTTCCTGGGGCGGCGTAGTCGCGGTTGCTTTTGCCTCAAAATTTCATAACCGGATAAAGAGATTGATATGCGCAAGTTTAGGAACAAAACCAAACAAAAAAATGATAGAGACAATTATGCAAGGCGCGACTATAGATTTTAATGATAGGGATAAGATGACGCAGGTGCTGATTAAGAGCTTCGGCGATAATCTTCCTGAAAAGATTAAGCAGAAAATTATCAGTCAATTTCGTTTAATGAAAGAAGAAAGCGTGCGCGCTTTCTATCAGCATGGTTTGTCCGTGATTGCCTCGAAAGAGCTAAGTGAAGTGGTAGATTTAAAAAATATCAGAGTCAAAACTATATTGCTTAACGGAGAGAACGATACGATTATTGACTTGGATAATGTAAGGTTTCTTGCCTCTCAAATTCCGGATTGTGAAGTTAAAGTTATAAAAGGCGTAGGCCATTTTTTGCATATGGAGCGCGAAGAGGTTTTGGATATATACGAAGATATCCTTACCTCAAATGGAGCCAGAACCCACGCCTAATAAAAATAATTATGCGTAAAAAAATATTAAAATTTTTATCTGTTGCGGCAACGCTTATTTTTATTACTGCCTGGGCCCTGAATAGTTTTTCGCAAACCATGACAGACAAAAGGCTCCAGGAAGATATCCTGAATAATTTAATAATTGTTGACAGCCAAACCCAAAAATCCCTGCGTCCCCAGATTCTAGCGCAAAAAGTACTGCAGGTTAAAACCGATGAATCGAGCGGCCAGTGGAAAGAAATTTGGGAAGAATGGGAACTTAAATGGGGCGAGCAGCAAAGGACAATGATTATTAAGTTGACTCCCGCTTCAGACGGTGGAGTGGATTTTTTTATTTATCCTAAAGAGATTGCGCAATCACAAGGCCTGCTTAAGGAATTAGAAGAAAACTGAGCGATATATTCTAACGGATTTATAGCCCTGGTTGGTTAAACTAACCAGGGTCTTCTTATTTTATCTGCAAAATGCATTTTTTTGGTAGAGAAAAGTCAGAGAAAAGTGGTTTTAGCAGATTGCTTATAAGCGGGAATAATCTAAAATAAAAATGTATGAATTTAATATTATTAGCGGTTATAATAAAAAAAGGAGGTGCGTTATGGCAAAAATAAAGAAAGGCGAGAAGTTAGCTTGTGTTCCTTGCGGCAGGGAGGTTACGGTTGACTTCTGTGGCATATCCGAGAGCACTATATGGTGCTGCGGTAAACCAATGCAGCATAAAGCAAAGTTAGCGCATCATAGTAAAGTTAAACCGGCAAAGAAAAAAGCCAAAAAAAGATAAGGGCATGCGCCAAGAGATTCAGGGCGCCAATATTTAATACAATTAACATAAGGAGGTTTGTATGGCAGGTTTCAAAGAGGATTTAGTCAAGATGCTTAACGGAGCTTTAGAATTAGAACACGCCGCCAGGATTCAATATCTTGCTCACGCGGAATTAGTAACGGGATTAATGTCCGAAAAAATAATCGAGCGGCTCAAAGAGATTGCTTCTGACGAGGAAAAGCATGAAGGTAAGTTTCGCAATCTGATCGGAAATTTCCTTGGAGGAGAGCCGTCCATGGGCCTTGCGCCGACGCATAAGGCGAATGATATCACCAAAATACTCGAGGTTAATTTAAAAGGCGAAAAAGACGCGATTGACATCTACAAGGGTATTTACAAAAAGGTCGTGGAGAACAAAGAAAAATTACCCTACGAGTTTGAGTTTATAGAGCATGAAATACGCCACATAATTGCCGAAGAAGAAGAGCACGTGACAGAATTGTCGGTGTTGTTGGGGAAGTAACATACGCAGATGATCGCAGATTTTAAAACCTGAATAAAATTGTCAAGGAATAAACACAGATGATCGCAGATGATTTATCTGCGTATATCTGCGTTGTTTTCGTGTTAATCTGCGTCTAAGAAGGAGGTCAATATGCCCGATATAAAAGATTTATTTCAAAGCGCGGATTGGAAGGCAGAGAAACATGTGCCGGTGATAGATGCTCCGGACGAAGTTAAAAAGGCCGAGTTTTTTAAGGTGACGGTCGCGGTTGGCAAGCAGATACCGCACCCCAATAAAACCGAACACCACATTAGCTGGATTGAAATTTATTTCCACCCTAAGGGCGAGAAATTTCCTTATCAAGTGGCAAGAGCAGAGTTTTCCGCTCACGGGGCATCAGTTCAGGGCCTTGATACGAGCAGTGTTTACACACACCCCGAAGTAATGGTGAGTTTTAAAACCGACAAGCCCGGAGTAATTTATGCTTCCAGTTATTGCAATATCCACGGCCTCTGGCAGAGCAACAAAGAACTGGTCGTTGCATGAAATCACAAATCCCAAATTACAAATCACAAATAAATTCCATCCAATATACAATGCCAAAAACCACAAGCAGACAAGTTTAGATCCTTTGATAATTGGAATTTGGGTATTGCTGTGATTTGGTGATTGTAATTTGGGATTTATTAATATTGTAAGTATAGCTGAAGCTCATGAAAAAAAAGACACAATCGGATATGCTTCCTATCGCGCCCTTGATGATAGAGCACAGGCTCATCGAGCGCATGGTGGCCTTATTTGAAAAAGAACTTAACGCCATTAGCCAAAAAAGCCAGGTAAACGCCGATTTTTTAACTCAAGCGGTAGATTTTTACATAGTATACGCAGATAATTGTCACCACGGCAAAGAGGAGGAAATTCTTTTCGCGCAGCTTAAAACAAAAAAGCTTTCACCACCTCATGCGCAAACACTTGATAATTTGATAGAGGACCACGCCCGCGGAAGGGCGCTTATTAACGCATTAGCCGCAAGCCTTAAAAATGTCCGCTTGACTGATAGCTTGAGAAGATTAAAATCAATAGAGGCAACAATAGGCGACCTGGTCAAATTGTACAAGGAGCATATCCGTAAAGAGGACAAAGAATTTTTTATTCCTGCAATGAAGTATTTCACTAAACAGGAACAGGATGCTATGCTGGCCGAATTTTGGGAATTCGACCGCAACCTCATACATGAAAAATACAGAAAGCTCCTGGAAGAATTAGAAAAATAGCATGAAGAAAGAATTAACAATATTGATAGCCGGCGAAGCCGGCCAGGGTATGCAGACCATAGGCGCAACCTTGTGCCGGGTGTTTAAAGATAGCGGTTGTTTCATTTTCGCGAACCAGGATTATATGTCGCGCGTGCGCGGCGGGAATAATTTTTTCCAGCTAAGAGTCGCGCATACACCGAGTTACACGCTTCGCCAGAAATCAGATATCATCGTAGCTTTGGACAAAAAAAGCCAGGATTTACACGCCGGGTTTATCGCCAGCGGCGGAATCATCATAGTCGATAAAGAAAAATTCAAGATTACGGAGGATAAGCAAGCCTTCTTTAACGTCCCATTTTATAATCTGGCAAATACCGTAGGAGGAAGCGAAATTTTTATTAATACTGTTTGCTGTGGAGTTATCGCCGGTTTAACGGGGCTTGCGCCTGACGCGCTTTCTAAGGTTATTAAAGATGCTTTTATCGAAAAAGGAGAAGAGATAGTTAAAAAAAATATCGCCTGCGTAAAAGCGGGTTATGATTTTGCGAAAGCCAACTTCAAAGAGGAACGTTTTTACGTAAAAGAAGGCTCCGCACAAAGTCGCCTGCTTATGAATGGAAATGAGGCGATAGCCTTGGGGGCAATAAGAGCGGGATGCAAATTTTATTCAGCCTACCCCATGACGCCTTCGACAAGCATCATGGACAATGTAGCGCATTTTTCCGGTAAATTTAACATCGTGGTCGAGCAGGCGGAAGATGAAATTGCCGCCATTAATATGATTATAGGCGCGTCTTTTGCAGGCGCGCGTTCAATGGCCGCTACTTCAGGAGGAGGTTTTGCGCTTATGGTAGAGGGCTTAAGCTTAGCGGGCATGACCGAAACGCCTATCGTGGTTGTCTGTGCCCAGCGCCCCGGCCCGGCGACGGGTTTTCCTACCAGGACAGAACAATCAGATTTAAATTTTCTTATCCACGCGGGCCACGGAGAATTTGCACGGCTCATTTACGCTCCCGGCACTATAGAAGAAGCATTTTATCTGACCATAAAAGCGTTTAATATGGCAGAAAAATACCAGATACCCGTTCTCATTCTGACAGACCAGCACCTGGCTGATTCCTATCGCAATATAGAGCAGTTTGATTTGGATAAAATAAAAGTACAGCGTTACATCATATCAAAAGAAGAGTCCAAGCAAGTGAGCGGTTACAAACGATACCAACTCACGGAGTCAGGAATATCTCCGCGCGCCATTCCTTCATGGATTGACGATACTATTTATGTTGATAGCGACGAGCATAATGAGGATGGCCACATTACTGAAGAAGCGTCCGTGCGCGTTAAAATGGTCGAAAAACGTTTTTGTAAGAAAATAGCAGCTTTGGTTTTAGAAGTAGAAAAGCCCACTGCTTTTAATATTGAAACGGCCAGCACTATTCTGTTGGGTTTTGGTTCTACCTATGGCGCAATCAAAGAAGCCCGCGAAGTTTTAGGCAGCGATTTCGGGTTTATACACCTCTCGCAAGTCTGGCCGTTTCCTGCGCAAGAACTAATCCAATTGCTGAAAGATAAGAAAAGAATTTTTACGATAGAGAACAATGCGGGAGCGCAGCTTGCCGGGCTCTTGCTTAGAAGCACCGGTATCAAAGCGAGCGGTTCCATACTGCGTTTTGACGGCAGGCCGTTTAACCTTGATTATCTTGTTGAAGAAATTGGGAAATACAAAGATTGCAGTGATTAGGTGATAGATTACAGTGATTATTAAATCTCCGTAATCTTTATCTAATCTCCGTAATCATATTTAGGGACTTTAAATGAATATAAATGATTTCAAAAGTAACGATGAAATAACCTGGTGTCCGGGGTGCGGAGATTTCGGGATTCTGGGAGCGCTTAAAAAATCCCTGGTTACTTTGGACAAACAGCCTAAGGATATTTTGCTGGTTTCAGGTATAGGCCAGGCGGCGAAGCTGCCTCATTACATAAAAGCCAACTGTTTTAACGGCCTTCATGGAAGAGCCCTTCCGCCTGCGGTGGCCGCTAAAATCACCAATCATAATTTAGCGGTTATAGTCACTACCGGAGACGGAGATTGCTATGGCGAAGGGGGAAACCACTTTATTCATAACATAAGGCGTAACGTTGATATCACTGTCATCGTGCATAACAACCAGGTCTATGGTTTAACTAAAGGCCAGGCTTCGCCTACCACTGATTTCGGTTTCAAGACCAAGGTTCAGGTTAACGGCGTTATCGCCGAAGCCATGCGTCCCTTAGAGCTGGCAATTGCCTTGGGCTGCGGTTTTGTTGCCAGAGGCTACTCTGCAAATTTAGAGCATCTGTCTTGGTTAATATCGGAAGGCATAAAACATAAGGGTTTTTCTCTGATTGACGTATTACAACCTTGCGTTACTTTCAACAAAAAAAATACTTATGAGTGGTACGCCAAGCGCGTCTATAAGTTAGAAGACTCTTACAACCCGGCTGATAAAATGGCAGCTTATCAGAAAGCCGCGGAGTGGGGGGATAAAATCCCTATCGGTATAATTTACAGGCAAGAGAGCCAAACATACGAGGATAAAAGCGGAGTCAATAAAATCGCACCCTTGGCGGATGCGGATATCACTGATATCGATATACGCGAGGCATTGAAAGAATTTATGTAAACTCCATGTTTATGAGCTTAAGCGCTGCTTCATTTGGCCTCTGTATCTAAATACTTCGTAACTACTCCTAAAAATTACTTATCATAATTACGTCGGTGTCCTTGCGCGGTCAACGCATACCCGTCCAATTCCAATAAGGGCGGGGGTATTCTTCCTGAGAACACCCGGCGCTTAAAGGTATTGCGCCGGTGTCCTTCTTCCTGAAGGAGAGAAAAGTCAGTAAAAAGCGGAAAGAGCCAATGGCGATTTTTTTGTATAAGAAGGATAATTAAATAAAGTAGGTTTTAGCTTTAACCTAATGGAAATTAAAAAAGGAGGAGGGTATTTACATGAAGGCGAAATCGAAAGCAAAAAAAGCAGCAGTCAGCTCGAAAGCAAAAAAAGGGGAAAAATACGTTTGTGACTCCTGCGGAATGATTGTCGCGGTAGATAAGGGTTGCAGTTGCGAAGCCTGCGACATAGTCTGCTGCGGACAGGACATGCAAGCGGTAACGTGCAGGTGATTTGCTCATGCGGATGCTTTAGCGTACCGTTTACCGGAAGGGATATGTTATTTTTTCGGTTAACGGTTAGCGGTAAACGACTAAGAAATCTGCGGTGTTTTCGCGTTAATCTGCGTTAAAAGATTTATATTTTCTTATACGATTTTTGCTGTTAAACTATTAGGGAGGTTTAAGAGCATGAAAGAAAAAACCGCATCCATGGTGGACGCCTGTCTTAAATCTTACGGTTACATTATTGAGCGCATAAAACTTGACCATCCTGGCTGGGTCCAAAAAGACGGCGCCTGCTCAAAGTGCGTGGAATATTATAAAAACCTTTAGAGAGCTTTTATGAAGAAACTTTTAGTCATTTTAATAATAATTCTGGTTGCGTTTTTTGCGATAGGATTTTTTAAGGACGCGATAATCAAGTCTTTCGTAACCGCCTCACTGGAGAAAACTCTAGGTGCCCCTGTTAAAATCGAGGGTTTTTCTCTGGGTATTGTTAGCCAGTCTGTGCGGATATCGGGGTTTAAAATATATAATCCGGAAAATTTTGAAAAAGGCGTTCTTGCGGATTTGCCGGTAATAAACGCGCAATGTAATATCAGCGAATTGCTTAATAAAAAAATACATCTGATAAATCTTGAAATAGAATTGAAAGAGTTGCTTATAGAGAAGAATAAAGAAGGCAAACTGAATGTTGATTCGCTGAAAGTCGCGCAGAAAGAAGCTAAAGAATCTAAAGAAAGCAAGGCTTCTGCTGAAATGGCTCTGCGTATTGATACGCTCAAGCTCGGCATTGGGAAAATTATTTATAAAGATTTTAAAGCTTCCGGTACCCCGTCTATCCGCGTGCACGATATCAATCTGCATAAAAGTTATAAAGACATCACAAGTATTCACCAATTAGCAATGCTTATCATAACAGAACCGATGAAAGCCGCGGGCATCCAGGGCGCAAAAATATATGGGGCCGCCATGCTGACAGGTGTGGGTTTTCTGCCGGCTGCCGCGGCGATAACGTTTACCCGAAAAGATAGTGCCGCGCAAACTTTTAACGTGCCTTTTGAAAAAGCTTACGCCGCGAGCTTAGCCGCCCTGAAAACTATGGGTATCATCAAAAAACAGAATAAGGCAAAGGGCATTATCCATGCTGAAGTCCAGTCGGCGCGAGTGGCGCTCAAAGTTGATAAACTGGAAGCGGACAGGAGCAAGGTAACCGTTTCCGCAAGAAAATCATTGTTTCCCAAGCCGCAAATAGCCGGCGGCGTGCTTTATGAAATTGAGAGAAGGGTGCAGTGAGTAGACAGATAACGCGTAGGCTGCAGGCTACAAGCTGCAAGCAGCATGATATAAGTTTATCTGTTTCGCGGACATTCGCGTATTAAAGGAGGTTGATATGATTAAAAAAACTTTGACATTTGTTTTCCTCGGTTTATTTTTGCTCAATGTTTGCGGTTGCGTTGCTTTATTGGCGGGCGCGGCCGGCGGCGCGGGAACCGCGGTGTGGCTATCCGGAAAGCTATCCCAGGAATTCCACGCTCCTTATGATAAAACCATAGAAGCAACCAGGATGGCCATGAAATCCCTGAACCTGGAAATTGAAAAAGAAACAAGAGAAGATAACGTTACGCAGATAAGAAGCACGTACACTGACGGAAAAGAGGTCTGGATTGATATACGCAGAGTAACCGAAGAATCAACCAAGGTTGAGGTGCGCGTAGGAGCGATAAGCCCTGACAAAAAAGCAAGCGATAAGATTTTAAAGAGCATACAGAAACACCTATAACTAAAGAAGGGAATGCGGTGTTATATGATTATGCCGCAAGTACTTTCCCACCAAATTTTTAATGCTTGTTAGCTCTTCTGAACAGAGTTATAATAACTTTACGTTTTGAGCATAAAAAACGTAAAGCAATGCATAAAAAAACACAAAAAAGGGTTAATAAAATTTGAAAAGACGCTGGGAAACCAGCGCTTTTCTTCTTTTTAGGGCATAAAATTTGATATCTGATTGTGATTGTTTTAAACTGATAGTAACAGACGCCAGGCTAAGAATGTAGCAAGTAACCCCGCCACCTTAATAAATCCTATAGGCGGGTTCGCCTGTTGGCGAAGGTAACACGTATCACGTAGAGAATGAGGCGTTTATTATATTCGCGGTAATTCGCGTCTTCACAAATTAGCGGACATTCGCGTTAAAAAAGGGGGGATACCATGTCAAAATTTTTGATGTTGGGAAAGTATTCGAACGAGGCGATTAATGGAATCAGCAAGGACCGCACAAAAAAAGCCCTCAAGACCATTAAGAAGTTAGGAGGCAAAGTTGAATGTCTCTATACCTTACTGGGCAGTTATGATTTAGCTTCTATCGTGGACTTTCCCAGGAATTCCGACGCAATCAAAGCTTCTATCGCGCTCACCCGGATTACCGGCATTGGTTTTACTACTTTTCCGGCAATAACCGTGGAGGAGTTTGATAAGATAGTCGGGAATAAACAATTTCTAAACAACGCTGTTGATGAGGATTAAATAACACTCAAGCATTTTACGTAGCCGCCAGGCGCTATTTAACTCTGAAATTTTGCGCTGCCTTTACCCGTGTTTTCGGTTGTGGCAGGGGCGCACACGAAAGCTACCTCTTCCGTGCCTGCACGCCGTAGTGTCGAATTGAAAAGCCAATCTTACCTCTTCCGTGGCTGGTTGGGGGATGGCTTTTGTTAAATTTGGCGTTTCGGCACGCAGGCGTGGCTGGATGGGGCTTTCTCTCTGCCGCAGCCGCTCCAGAGGGAGCGCGGTTTCGCCTTTCCAATGGCGCAAGCCACTAGCAAAAGCCATAAGCCAAAGCCACAGGCAGATGAGCGCGTAAGTTCATCAACTCATAAGCTTACGGGATAGATGGCAGATTGCAGCCTTTAGTTTTTCTATATAACCTATAACTTATTACCTGCTATCTGTTACTTTTCAAGTCTGTAGCATGTAGCTTGTAGCCAGCTGATATCTACATCAATCAACAAGGAGGTTCTGTTATGAGCGGCATATTTGGAGTGGTATCAAAGAATGATTGTTCGGAAATTCTTTTGTACGGCACGGATTATCACACGCACCTGGGAACAGAATACGGCGGCATGGCTACCTTAGCTGATGATTTTAGCCGCCAGATACATAATATTTCGCAAAGCCAGTTTAAATCAAAGTTTTACTCCGATTATAAACATATGCCGGGAAATAAAGGTATAGGTGTAATCAGCGATTCAGATGAGCAACCCATATATTTAAATTCTAAATTCGGGCCTTTTTGTATCGTTACGATGGGCTTAATCGAAAATAAAGAGGAGCTGGTGCGGGATTTATTAAACAAAGGAGCTTCTTTTAGCGAGATGACCAGAGGGGCGGTTAACACGACCGAATTAATCTCAAAACTGATAAACCTGGGCGAGAGTATTGTGGACGGTATCGAAAAAATGTTTGAGGCAATAGAGGGATCATGCTCGCTTTTGCTGCTTAATAAAGATGGGCTTTACGCGGCACGGGATAGATGGGGTTATACCCCTATGGTGTTGGGAAAAAGAGACGATTCCTGGGCAATAACATCAGAGACAAATGCCTTTCCCAATCTGGGTTTTACCATAGAGAAATATCTTTTACCGGGCGAAATTATTTTACTTAATGACGACGGCTTGGCACAGCGAAAGCCGGGCAACAGCGCAAATAGCCAAATCTGCACATTCTTGTGGATTTACACCGGTTTTCCCGCCTCGAACTACGAAGGGGTAAATGTCGAAATAGTAAGAGAAAGATGCGGCAGATTTCTGGCTAAACACGATAAAGATATTGAAGTTGATGTTGTATCGGGCGTGCCTGATTCAGGAATTGCTCACGCTATCGGTTACGCTCAGGAATCCAAGAAGCCGTATAAGCGGCCCTTGGTTAAATATACTCCCGGATACGGCAGAAGCTACACTCCGCCCTCACAGGAGATGCGCGATTTAATCGCCACCATGAAATTAATCCCTATAAGGGAGATAATTGAAGGCAACAGGATTGTTGTCTGCGAGGATTCGATAGTCAGGGGCACGCAGCTTAAGAACTTTACGGTCAAGAAATTATGGGATTGCGGCGCAAAAGAGGTGCATGTGCGGCCTGCCTGTCCGCCTCTTATGTATCCTTGCAAGTTTTGCCTTTCAACGCGCAGTATCCATGAGCTTGCGGCCAGACGTGCGATAAAAGCCCTGGAAGGCAATGACGTCGAAGATATATCCGAATACATTGACCACACAACCGCCAAATATAAAAAAATGGTGGAATGGATTACCAGAGATTTGAGCCTTACCACTTTACGATACCAGACCGTAGATGACATGGTAAAGGCAATCGGTTTACCGAAAGATAAACTTTGCCTTTATTGCTGGACCGGCGAGAGCCCCGAGTCCAATCGCCCGGAAAAACGGCAATCGCAACAGGCGGAAAAATTTCGCAAGATATTAGACCAAACCCCCAATAATAGCATATAGCATTTAATGGTTAGCATATAGCACGGGAAACAGCTAAGGCGTCAAAAGCTGCTAGCTGTAGGCTGATAGTTAATTCTTCGACTCGAGAAACTCTCAGGAGAAACAGCTGAAAGCTAATTAATGAGATGGATTATGAAATATTTAAAATGGCCCTGGTTTAGAGCG
>JAQTOI010000040.1 GCA_028713415.1 Candidatus Omnitrophota bacterium | reverse complement strand
AAGCTCATGAGCTCATCAGCTCATAGTAATGAAAACGATGCAAATTTCACAACTCGAGACTTGATACTCAATACGCGATACAAGGATGAAGGCGCAAGTTCACCGGTGGATAGGGTGCAGGTCAGTTCAGATTTCCTTTACGGCCCGGACTTTGCTAATACGTCAGTTGGCCTTGAGGTGGCATTAAAAGGTTTACGCATTACATTGGCAAATATTGGTTATCAATGGATCGGTGAGGTCGTCGATGGTATACGTGACTGGCACGAAAACAGGCCTGCTCAAATTGAATATACGGCGAAATTTGAGGGTACAGGCCATATTACCTTTAGGAGGGTGCCGCGAGCAGGCTCGCTGACAGCTTTAGTGAAAGTAAGCTCAAATCGTCTTTATTGCCCGGCCTTCGGTGATACGGCGATTAGTTTTGAATTTGCGTTAGGCCGAGTGCGCACCGCGTTAGCAAATATTGATTACGGGTGGATAGACGAGGTAATAGGCGGCATTCGCAGCTGGTATGAAAATGAACCTGCGCAAATTGCATATACTGCAAACTTAGGGAATGTATTACATATTACTTTCGAGCGCGTTGCACAAACTACCAGCTCGCCTAAGCGCGAGCAAGAAGAACTCTTATGGGTTAAAGAACAGGTTGGCGTAAGTTCTCCGATAAATGCTGATAACTTCCCGTTACATCTCTACAACGAAGAGCATTCAAAGAATATTTTAAGAAGTTTAGATAGTGAAGGAATAGCTAAATTATTGCAGAGGTCAGAGTATATCGGGCGCGCGCAGGGAAAATTTATCAGGAACCTTTTCATAGCATCTGAAATAAACGCGCAGGACTTAAGAAACTGGCTCGATAATTTAAATAATCCTGTTTATGCCTACGTCGCTCACGGAGAAACACTTAACATCGTGCCTGTTGATAATTTTATCTATGAAACCGACGGCAACCAATATAGATTCCTTACATCCGAACAGAAAATTGAGTTCAAGGATATAAGAGGAGGCAGCCAGTATCGTACTTATTTAAAGGGAAGCATTGTTATGCCTTATTCAGGAAACGGCTTTATTGTGGTTGAAGATTTACCTGCTGCCTATCCAGTGCAAATTGTAGTGCCGGAAGCAAATGAGCATTATTTACGCCTGGCAGCGTTGAGAGGTTATACTCAAGACGGCCGCCGCGTTATTGCCTTGATAGCTGTTAAGGAAGCATCCGAGCGGGGTACTTTTGAGAAATATGTTAATTCTGTATTTACTATATTAGCAAAAAATAAAGTTACTCTCGAAGCAGTATTCACTCCTTTAAATGAGAGAGGCTTACCGCTTTATGTTGAGGGTAAGAGCCTTGAGGAAGCAAGAGTAATGGTTACAAATAAGATCTTTGCCCGTATGCCGGCAACAGGCGCAGATAACTATGATATTATCTGGAATGCCCGTCAAGACGAGTTAAATGGATATGCCAATTCACGCAGTATCCACACCTACATGAAAGATCTTGCTGACGGAAAACCGCTGTGGGCAGTGCGTAAAACAGATGTGCCTATTCGCGAGTATGTAACGCATGTTTTTTACAGCGATAATTCCTTAAGCTCTCCGCTTCAGAGTGTTTCCGATAAGTTGCTCGAAAACTACTGGAGTGAGGATTGGCTCCAGTCGCGTGACGGCTCTTTTGCTTCCGGCACATACCCGCAGCCTGTCATTTCTTTTTCCGATTACCTCCTTAGGGCTGTTTTGTCGGGCCTCGCGCAGCCGAAAATAATTGATTGCGCCTGCGGAGATCTATTTGTTTCGCGAAATCTTAAATCAAGCATCCCTGCGCTTGAAATAGCCGGAGTTGATTTTGCGTCATTAGAAAGCGCGAAAATTAAAGAGGCTGAACAAGAAGGTATTCGTTATGTTCAGCAGGATGTAACACAACTATCCTTACCGGAAGAATTCGATGCTGCGCTTGCAGTGTTCCTGCTGCCGTATCTGGATTTAAAGCAGCAAGTTAAATTCATACAAAGCCTGAAAGCGCACTTACGCGGCCCGCAAGCTTTAATCGCGGTTATCCACCATCACCTGTCTGATATCGTAGCACGTTTTGGTGGTAGGCTTCCAAACGCAAAATCATCTTTACCTATATATTCAATAATACTTGGGCTTATTGATGAAATGACCGGACTTGACCAAGAGAAAGCCAAAGATGCATTATTTAGAGTTAAAGCCGGCACAAAAAGCCTCTGGCAGAATCATCCGATTAACTTTGCTGGCATTTTCGATGATTTAGAACGAAAAAACAGCCTGGGCGATAGACAGAGAATTACGGAGTTGGCGCGACTGAAGGCTAATCTGGCCCCGGTTGCGCGCAAAATGCAGGCATTTGTGCAGGTGAACCAGCAATTAATAAGTTCAGTTAATAATGAATTTAATTCTGCTAAGTCCGTTAAAGACAGGTTTAACGAGTTGGGAGTTAATGTTTTAGGCGAACCGCATATTTTATATAATCCCGGAAATTTTGAACCCCTGGCTTTTGCGGTTGCAGCAACGTTCAGGGGCCGGGATACGCAGGATTTTTCATTAATGAACGAAGCGGTAGTCCGGGCAACGGAAAAGTTTGAGGCTGAAGATAAAACCGCTGTGGCCATTAGAAACCAGGATGAAGTAAGGCGTGGTTACGACCTGGAAAGATTAGTAGAGGGATTAGTTTTTAATACTGCCGACCAGTACAAAGGCGCTGTAAAGAAATACTTTGAACTGCTTAGAACGAACTTACCTGCCGGAATTTGTTGCTTGGCAGCAGAATTGGAAACCCAGTTAGTTGCATATTATAACCATAATTATCCCCATCTGCTTCCGGCCACCGGGCTGTTATTTAAAGCCTGCCGGCAGGATGCGGCTGAATTCACTTTGTGGTTATCAGCGCTTCTTCGTTTCTCGCCGGAATTTAAATTTGGCGAGTTGAAGCGATTAATGCCAGGAGTTCATGAATTAGTTGCGGCAATGAGAGGGAAATATTCAACATCGGAAGAACTCTACCAGGCATTACTTTCTCCAAACGCCACACAGACTTCCAGCCCTGTTACTGTGCGTTTTGACGGAACCGTCGAAGAAGTAGCCATGGAGTTTGCACCGCTGGTGAAAGTCGGAGGCCAGGGAGACGTGGTCTATGAATTGCCCTTGTCTTTAGTTAAAACAGGCATACGTACAGGTGTAGTTATTCCTTATTTTAAGGTTGCGGCTGAAAAATTAGCCAAGCTTGATATTACGGCAGAAGATTTACCTAACGTTACTTTTAGAATTGAGCTTAAAAGGAGCGCTCGCATAGTCGAAGGGCACGTGAAGAGGGTAGATATGCATGGAATATCGGTAAAGATGCTTGTAATTGATAAAGTCATCTCATCAGACGGAAGGTTGCTGGAAAACGATTGGTTTGAAAAACCTTATCAGACAAAAGCTAAAGAGTTTTACGAATCAATTATTCTTTCACAAGGCGCAGCGCAGATATTACCGCAATTAGGGAAAGTGCCCGATATTGTGTGCAACAGTGACCACCATACGGCGTTGCTTACTCTATATATGAGAATTAAATATGCTAAAGCATATGCACATTCCGGAAACAAGTTCACTATCCATAATATAGGTTATCAAGGCGAATACGATGATGATTTTGCCAAGAAAATCGGTTTTAACAATATAAATGATTTGATTGAAGAAATCGGTTTAGAGAACATAAATGATTTTATTGTCTGGAGCGGCAAACTTAATTTCATGGCAGTGGTACCTGCTTATATAAAATACCGCCAAGCGCAAGGCAATTATATAAGTACGGTAAGTATGACGTATGCCCAAGATATCAGGAGCACACAATTTGAAATCGATAAGCTTTTACAGGATATTGCAAACCGTTTTGGCGGAATACAGAATGGTATCGATTTTGACGTATGGAACCCGGCCACTGACGAGTTTTTACCTTATAAGTATAGTATCGATAACGGTATAGAGCAAGTAAGAACGGCACGCGACCAAAACTACCAGGAACTTGTCAGATTACTCGTGAACATTGAAATGTTAGAGGCTATCAAGGTTTCGCCGGATAGAGTTTATGGCAAATTAGAATATCATTCCGGCCGGCCATCAATGGGTGTTGTCTCGAGATATGTTGACCAAAAACAAATTGATATTATCGGCCAGATGTTACGCGATGTTCAAACGCAAAGAAAAGCGCCTCTGGAAGCAGATTTTGTAATGCTTGGCACAGGGGAAGCCTGGCTTGAAGAAGAAATGGCAAAAATAGTCCAGGAGTTCCCCGGAACAAACGTCATTTATGTCCGGGCATATAGCGAAAAGATCGCGCATATGATCTATGGCAGCGTAGATATGCTGCTTGTGCCTTCAGATTTTGAGCCAAGCGGTTTAACTCAGCTTATTGGTATGCGTTATGGCGCAGTACCGATTGTTCGGGCAACCGGCGGTTTAGCTGATACGGTTTTTGAGGGAGGAGAGCGCTGGACAGGATTTAGATTCAACGGAGTCTCAAGAACATTTGATACGCCTTCTTTTGAGAAATTGAAGAAAACAATTGAAGACACCTTGTGGGCAACACAAAACAATGGGCATTTGACCATTAATGCTTTACGGGAACAAGCTTTGGAGGCTTTTGCCAGATATGTCTGGGCAATCCAGCATAAACTTCATAACAACAATGAACTTTACGATACCATTCAAAGAGCAATACTCGCTTATCACAATCGCGGATTGTGGAACATGATAGTAGAAAACGGCATGCGGGAGCAGAATGATTGGCGCGACAGAAGCATCAATGATTATTTAAGTGTATATAATTGGCTGCAACGCGAAATTAATGTTTCACCAGCCGCGAGTTCTCCTGTTGCGTCAATTCATAGCCAAGAAGTAGCAAGCGCACCAAGTTTTGAAGATCATGCAAGATCTTCATCGCCCCTTAAAAACTACGGTGAGGTGTACTGGTGCCTATCTTCAGAACTCGCGCATGCCGCAAGCTCACCGAGCGCCGAGAACCAAGCAGCGAAAACCGAGCCGCAGAGGGTTTCCGCATACGTCCATCAACTTGAGAGAGCAAGCGGGTCTTCAGCAGACGGGCGCGGCATGGCTTTGAATATATCGTCGCCTTATGCAGTCGAGCTTAACAGGGAGGATTACCGCACGCTGCGCACATTGGGCGCCTTATCCGCTTCCCAACCCATACATGCGCCACCCCTGGCGTTCGTAAAGATATCATCTCCCCTTGTGCCTATTCGTAGAGCATATAATCTGAAATTTGACTGTGCCACCGCCGACTCTGATTACCAGATAAATGAAGGCGATATCCAAACAGTCTTGCAGCGCGCCTGGGAGGAAGGCCGAGTATGGCCAATCTGTAATTTAGCTATTGCCAATTTGGATGAGTTTGTGCCCATAGACCTCCCCCTTGTTAGCCCTGCATTTGACCTCTATCAGTCTGTTGAAGACGCCACCAGGCTCGTTGGCAATTTTTATGACCCCTTCCCGCAATCTAATAAAAGCGCTTCCTACCTCAAACTAATAAATCCAACTTATCGAACCAGGCTGCGCGATAGATTCAGAATTCTGCAATCCATCGCCAAGAAAGTCCCACATATAGAGAATGTCTATACGGCCATGGTTGAAGAAGAAAATGACTGGCCAACTCTGTTTTTTGGCAAAGACCAAGCGCAACGTCCGGCAAGCTTGTTGAGCAGAGCTGAAGAGATTGGCGACAAAAAAATCATTTACTTCGGATTAAACTCTTTAGATTTTGTGTCAGCATGCCAGATAGGTGTTCCCGGCCTTATTGTTCTGGCTGTCCATGAGGTTAATGATTTACTTATCGGCGACCATATCCATCCCAGCGAAAAAGGCGTAAGGCCAGTCATCCACCAGTTCTGGCAGGATTTACTCTGTTGGCATGACTATGTAAAATTAGCAGGCAAGGAACCGCTTGCGCCTAATTCCAGCCGCCAGCAGATGCTTTTACGTAAAGCCTTAGAATATTTAAATAGAATGGGTAAGTTTACCTACGAGAGTAATGTTACCTTCAGGCCCCTTCCGGGACAGAGAGAGCAGTGCGTTACCTTTTACGGCAGGGCACTGGAGACTTCTTTCAATTATCCTAAGGTACCGATGAGTTTTGAAGGTTGTATTATGCCTGAGCAGGGTTACGCGGATGATTTGGCAGGCATATTAGAAGGTTTTAAGAGAAAATTTAAGCCTTCGGAAGCCTCGTCACCGGCAGTTCTTGATACTTACGATAGTCGTGCGACATTTCTCGTTACTGATGGCGGTTACAAAAAGAGAAATCCCATTAGCCTGCAGAGAATATATCAGGGGCCTTTCAGGCTCTATAACCAAACTCTTTTATCGTTGGTATTTTTGTCCGGACAAGCTTTTATGGCTCAGATGCCCAATGCCGGAAGAGGCTTTATGCCTATATTTGCCAGCGATAATCTTTTTGGCGTACCGGACGGGCCGCTTAAAGTAGGAGCAGGCGCCCTTAAAGATGCCAGCCCTGACGCTAACTTATTTTTCTTGGGAGCCCCGGCAGTCAATAATACCATAACCGCTATCATTGAGGAGACAAAAGCAAACCAGCAAGCCCGTAGAATCGAGGCCCAGAGAAAGCTTGAGGTTTTAGACCGAACCATTAATGCCCTGGGAGAGGTCAGCAAAGAAAGCAGGGATTTCCTTGAGCGGGCTATAGCTTATAAGCGGAGAGAAATCGAGGCCGCAGAACAGGGCGGCAGTACGATGGAGAGAGTAATTACCGAGGCAGTCAAGGTGTCAGCCTTATCTGTCATAGCACTTCTCTTGATAGCGCATGAAACCATTGAAGCCGTAGAAGAAGGCCTGAGCCTTGAAGCCCAAAGGCTTATTTGCGAGATAATGACCATAAAAGCCGCTGAGGCTGGTGCCCGCCAGCAGCTGGCAGCAGTAGAGGGAAAGAATCTTACTGCTCCTGAACTGGAAGATATTGCTATTCGCGCCCAAGGTAACCGAGAAGCCATAGCCAAAAAGATTAAAGAGCGAATTCCTGCATTAGCCGGGCATAATGATGAGGTTTGGGTTAGAAAAATTCTGGATGAGATGGTTGCCCAAGGGCTTATTGGCTTAGGCTTGATTGCCGCCCAGCCGCAAACAGGAAAATGCGAAGGCTTCGGAGAAAAACGCCCTTATCAGCGTATTATCGAACTGGCGCTTAAAGGAGAGGGGCGGGTTGTCCGCAACGCTTACGGGTTATTTCCCACCATAGAGACTTGTCAGCTTATTTTTAAGAGATTAAGTGTTGCGCCTCAAAGCGGTGCCTGCGCACAACTTCGGGAACAACCGCTTAAATTGTTTTCTACCCTGGGAGAAGCAGTATTTATTAGTTTAGAGGAAGTAGAGCTTGCCAATAAGTATGAAGCCGAAGAAAAAAAGTCGCTGGTGCCGCTTATCCTGCCTGCCAGCTGGGAAAAGCTTAAACCCCAGGATAGGGTTCAGCTCTGGCATATCATCCATGACTCACCCGAAGGATTTAAAGAGAAGACGAATATCTATGTCATCATGTTGGAAGGAGAGTGGATTGACGTAGGCACAGTGCCGCAATTTTTGAAAGCCGCAGAGTGGGCTGCCTTTAGCGAAGAAGGCCGCAGCTACTTTAACCTCCCCGCTTTATCGGAGAATATCATTGACTGCCATTTTGACGCCTCACGGGTTGAGTTTGAAGACCCTGACGATGTATTCATGCATAACGTAACTATTGTCTTTTTAGGAAAACGCGGCCAGGTTAGAATCGGACGGCACGTTAAAATATCCAATACTTTAATAATTGTGCCTGAAGATTCTGCTTTAGAGATTGGCTGGGGCAGCGTACCCCAAAGAGAAGCCCAAAGGACTATCCCCAAAACAGAGGAGAAAAATCCCAGTTACTGCTATAACTACTATATTGAGGAATGTATAATCGAGGTTCCTCGGGGCCAGCATGTTGTTTTGAACACAGAGCTTACGCAGTATGCGGGAAGGACAGCGTGTGCTACCATTCTTTACGGATGCCAGTTCATAGGAAGAAGATTTTTAGGAGCTTTAACTGATATCGCCGCCAATAATACTTATATTGACCTTATCGATAGCAATCATCGCCGTCATCTGGCCGATTGGCCTACGTTTAAGGAAATCAGCGATGATTATTTACAAGAGCACCGTTTTGGTCAATACAGCTTCGATGAGTGGAAGACGGGAAAAGACGGTCAGCTTCCCCAGTTAGATGCCGGCCAAATGGCTGATGACCTGGTCAGGCTTTATGACCGCTTACGCGAGGCAAAAGAAACAGTTCCTACGGCCTCAAGAAGCGAGGTCTTACGCCAGGCGAGCCATATTATCGCCAAAATGCGCCAGGTAAGGCGCGATCTTATGGAATTTCCTGAAATAGAAAGGACACTTTATTACTTAATCCGTCAGCGTAGAAACGATATCACTCAACAAGAGGTTTCAGGCATTATTCAGCAGCATTCAGAACAGCTGATTCGTTTCACCAATTTCTTCTTCACCGTTGTGCCTGACGCCCACAAACAAGCACCATCTGTTTCCTGCCAGAGGTTTTTCCGTGAAGCACTCATGGCAAAAAGCCTGGCCATAGAATTCTTAGTGGATTTAAAGAGAGTCCAGGCAGGCAGAGGTACTTTGCGGGATATCTATTTGGGGGTTATTCATTCCTCTGAGCTTGAGGATACCAGTGTGTATCCCAGTGCAGATGTAACCACCTTTGCAGTATTAGGCCAAGATAAGCTTGGCACTATGCCGCGAGTTAACCAGAATATTTTAGAGTACCGCGGAGATATGGCTTCACATTGGAGCGCAGGACTAAACAGCATCTTCAACGCCGAACCAAAAATATTTATTGCTATGCATGAGTTTAGAGACCAAACCACAGGACATGCCTTTAATCCGAAAGACCCTGACCATAGGTTAGCCTGTTTGGTTGCTTCTTTACGTGCTGCCCTGGCCATAGGGGTGACAACATATAACGACCCAGGCACTATGTCTAGCGATGATATATTGAGGCAACTCAGCCAGGAGGAGGCGCGCATACTTCTTGAGGAAAGGGTGCGTGAAAAAGGCTTAAGAGGTTTGTATATCGAGCAAGGCGTAACTCTGGATGATGTGCGCGGCTACATTGTTGATGAAAATTATGCGGGAGTAAAAGTAGAAATAAAGTATTCAACGTTAGACATAAAGAAGGTAGTCAAGCCGCAAAATCAAGGAGTAAATCCTCTGGCGGACGCAGGCGGTTCTTCGCCCCTTTCTGGCGAGTTAACCAGTAACATTACCTCCTGGATTTTACGCAGCATGCAGTCTCAAGCCCAGGCGCTGCATATGGATATAAGAGATTACCTCTTTGATTCACGCCTGCGGGTGGCCAGAGTAAGCCTGGATATGATACGGCAGTTATTAGTTGAAGGCACCATAGACCCCACTATTGAGCTTAAGCCCGCAGGCAGCGATACAAGCGCTTCGTTACCTGAACGGAAAGGCCGCATCGGCTTCTACGCGTTAAAGGGCAGGCCATTTAACTGGGATATGTTGTTTATCGGCCTGGCTGCCATTGCCCAGCGCAGGCTTGATAAAGTAATCTTTATAATAGGAAAAGGCCCGGGAGAGAGCGACTATTACTGGGAACAAGTAAAGACACATGCCTTGGCCCACGCCAAAGAACTCCTGGGTAACTTTAGCCCCTTCTTTGTCTTCCATGAGATGGCCAGCGTTGACGGCGAGCATGAGATGTCAGGGATACTTAAAAATAACCCCGGTATCAGCGCTTACTACATCGCCGGCGCCATGCACTGTAACTGGTGGAAACCCGTACGCATCACAACCGGAGGACAATTCATCCGCGACCTGCAGCCCGGTAACCACATCAGGCGCGGCACCCCGGAGTATCATGACTGGGTTATGCGTAATGGAGTTATCCCCGAAGCTGACACCGTCCAGAAGCTCCATGAGATAAAAAAGGAACATACCCAGCCTATCACCGCCTTATTCATCAGGCAGCGCAGGCCTCTTGCGCATATAAAAAATCCCGGCGTAGACATCGATTCCTTAGACGCAGTAGGAGATGCCAATACCAGCGATATACTCCTGGCCTTGCGCGGAGAAGGAGAGCAGCGCAATCTTGCGTTCCTGCCGCATGAGGTGTATCAGTATTTACTTGCACACCCTGGCTATACTGACATGCTGTTGTATGCTAAAGAATACCAGGATGAGACAACTGCCCAGGCGCGCCGCGAACAAAGAGCGGAAGAACAACTTGATATGGCAGGCCGCGCTGCGCGCCAGCGCCAGAGAGAGCTCCTTCGCATAGCAGGAGCAATTACTAAAGATGAAATACTTGACCCATCGAGCGCAAATGAACTTATCGTTAGAGTGGTAAATCTCATCGCGCCGGAAGTCCCCGGGTTGTTTACGACCAGTGTCCTTGCGGGAAGATTATGGCCTCAGCATCACACCCGTCTCTATCTTCCTAAACGCCCGGGAAGGGATAATGCTTCCCGTATTATCCGCAGGGCGGAAGAAATAGTGATATTGTACCAACTGCTTAACCAAACCGGCATTAATTATGATAGCTGCCTTTTTTATCACCCCTATCAGTTCAGTGACCCGGCTGTCCCGTATCAGGCAACAGAAGCGATATTTGCCGGCACGCATCTTGATACCACTAATATTGCGCATCTCATCGATAACAACCGTGGTTATGAATTACGCTGGCGGTTTGATTTCCCCAGGCTTATTGTGCCGACAGGCGTTGATACTACCATGCTCTTTAAGGTATCAGGCAGAGTGTTTGTTGACGCAAAGACAGGAGAAAACATCTCTATAGCGCAGTTAATTGAAGCTTACCGTCAGCGGTATTCCAAGATCAAGATCTTTACTCCCACAAGGCTTGCTAACGGCTCTATTGAACTTACGCGGGTAAATCGGCTTGTTTCATCGCCTTCTAGCCAGGCAACACATCCCTACAACGAAGGCATTTTTGTTAGAGCCGCTTTGCAAGAGGCACAGGCCCTTACGGCAAACGACAGCAGTTTGTCAGGCAAACTTTTACAGATCAGTAATGAGGTTGGCGCAGTGCAAATGGTTCAGGAAAATAAATTAATTTTAAATAACAATATCCTTGTCGTGCCTTCCGCGTTCTTACCCCCTCTCCAGAAGCGCCATCTGATGCCTTTTGACGGACGCAAGGAGTTTTTGCTTGCTCTTATTTTAGTGGCTGCGGAATTGCTGGGAAGAGAACCCGCTCTAAGCATAGAACAAGCTCATCAGATCGTCGGTACTGAACACGATGCCAGGCGCGCTATTTATACCTCAAGCCATGACCCGCATACCTTCCATCCCTATACCGATAGAGTAGGCAGTTGGTTGTATGAGGAGTTAAACCTGGCCAGCCAAGCACCCGGAGTGGGAATGACCATGAATGATTCCATGTTTTCTAACCGCTGGGATTGGGCAAGGGAATTCTTCGGCAGGATCGCCGAACGCCTGCACAGCAAGAATCCCCTTGAGAGGATCAAGCCTGATATGGCATTCAACCTTGACCCAAGCGATCGCTTTAGCGCGGTGGATCGCCTGGCGCGCGCAGCTTTTTATTACATGGCAGGCAACCCTCCGCATATCGACCACTTACTTATTGCCTTAAAGATGATTGGAGAATTCGGCCTTGATAAATTGATTTTGGGCATCCAGAGCGGTAAAGACCATCGTAAACCCCATCTGGTACATTCTGAAAAATACCGTTATGAGCTTAACAGAATGCTTGTTCAGCAATTCGATCCGTTTTTTGCCTTCCGCGCCAATACCTCTCCTGACGGTGAAACTGACATGTTTGAAGCGTTAGGGCTTAACCCGCTTCAGCGCGCGTTGATTTATTATATTGCAGGAGGAGACCACGCGCATCTTTGGGCAGAGCAGACTATAGAAACTGTCGATGCAAGCGGAAATATCGAAAGGAGAAAAATACGGCCGCCTGATACTTTGCTTCCGGGAACAAAAGAATATTTAGATTGGGTAAGGGAATACGGATTTTTAAGCCCTGACACGATAGCGAAGCTCGGCTATAGATATCCGGTGGATTATCCGTTTAACCACACCATGCATCAGTTTGGAGGAATGCTCTTTATCCCGCGCGGCACACCGCCTGCCGACATCCCGCCTAGTGAGATACCGGTTTATTTCGTGGAGGAAGTGGGCGATGCTTCCGCAACCAGAGTACGCGAAGCCTTATGGCTACTGTGCCGTGACCCCAGTAACCCTGATTTTGCTAAAATACCGGGCGGTGTGCAGAAAGGAACCGCAACCACTGATGATCTAGGCCTTATGCTGCATATGGTGCGCGACTATATCGAAAAGCACCCGCGCTTCTTAGATACCATTCTTTTCGAGAAAGCATTCTATACTGATTTGGCAGCCGGTTTAAATAGAGTACATGTATTAGACCAAAGAGGTGTTCCTGAGGTGCTCGGCAGTTCTTCTCCAGCCTCTTTTGATTCAACCGACAATATTTTATCATGGGTAGGAAACCAGATGAAATCTCAGGCCCAGACACTTGGCATGGATACAAGAGATTATATATTTGATTCACGGCTGTATGTTGCCAGAGCGAACCTTAATATCATACGGCAGTTATTAACCGAGGGCACCATAGACCCCACTATTGAGCTTAACCCATCAGTTGATACAAGCGCTTCGTTACCTGAACGGAAAGGCCGCATCGGCTTCTACGCGTTAAAGGGCAGGCCATTTAACTGGGATATGTTGTTTATCGGCCTGGCTGCCATTGCCCAGCGCAGGCTTGATAAAGTAATCTTTATAATAGGAAAAGGCCCGGGAGAGAGCGACTATTACTGGGAACAAGTAAAGACACATGCCTTGGCCCACGCCAAAGAACTCCTGGGTAACTTTAGCCCCTTCTTTGTCTTCCATGAGATGGCCAGCGTTGACGGCGAGCATGAGATGTCAGGGATACTTAAAAATAACCCCGGTATCAGCGCTTACTACATCGCCGGCGCCATGCACTGTAACTGGTGGAAACCCGTACGCATCACAACCGGAGGACAATTCATCCGCGACCTGCAGCCCGGTAACCACATCAGGCGCGGCACCCCGGAGTATCATGACTGGGTTATGCGTAATGGAGTTATCCCCGAAGCTGACACCGTCCAGAAGCTCCATGAGATAAAAAAGGAACATACCCAGCCTATCACCGCCTTATTCATCAGGCAGCGCAGGCCTCTTGCGCATATAAAAAATCCCGGCGTAGACATCGATTCCTTAGACGCAGTAGGAGATGCCAATACCAGCGATATACTCCTGGCCTTGCGCGGAGAGGGAGAGCAGCGCAATCTTGCGTTCCTGCCGTATGAGGTGTATCAGAACATAATGGCTGATCCTCGCTATTGCGATAAGCTCGTTAATCCGCATCATTATAACAGCGCAGAGCTCGCCTCTAGCCGCATGAAGGTCGTTGATAAGGTTATTAGTGATCTTAAGGAATTTCCTGCAGAAAAGCAATCAAAGCTCTTGCTTAATTTACCAGCCTTTAAGGTCCAGTGGGTTGGAGCTATGTTTCCAATTTCCGGGAGCGAAGTTAGGATTCTTCCAGATTCCACAATCAGGATACGCTGCGAAGCGTACCTGCCGCATTTTGAGGTACCTACATCAGAAGAATTACAAATAATCAGCCGTTTAATACATGCTAGTGTTTGGTCAAACATAGGTGATGTTTGGCATGAGGCACCAATGCGTTTGATAGGGCATCTACATCATAACGTAGTATTTCAAGCGGATCTGCCGGTTATTGGAAAACCCGGAACCAGTTATGAATTTACTACCAAAACCAAAGGGCCACTTGGAGATGAAACTTTTAATGACCGCGGAAATGCAATCATAGCCATTACCGAACAGGAATCGGAACTGGATAGCTTTTCCAGTTCACCTACAGAATCAAACGAAGATATTGAAGTATCAGGAAGAAGCGGTGAGGCACCAGGCATGAAACGTGAATTAACAAGCAGTCAGCTTCCTGATTTCTGGGAGGTGTATTACGGGCTTATGGAAGAAGCAGCAGCACGAGAAGAACTTGCTACGATAGAGGCGAATGCACGCGCATCTTCTCCGAGTAGTACATCTATTTCCCAGGCACTATTATTTTTTACCAGGACTGAAAGCGCTTCCAAACAGGCTACAAGTTCATCAGCGGCATCTGATGAAAGAGAGGAATTTCGTCGAGAGAGACGAGTTCTTATCGCACAACTTACAATCGTGCAAGATGTAATTTACGCGCTAAAATCAGAGCTCATCCGCCTCAAGAAAGAGCTTAGTGCTTCAGAAGCTCCGGAAGCAATATATGAGAAGATAATAATAACGGGTTTTGAGTTGCGCTCCGCGCGCTCGCACGGGCGGGCAATTTTAAAACTCCTGGCTGATGTTGCAGAAGCGTTCTCCCTGTTACACAAGAAGGCTGAACCTGAGCCTATCGCGGACATATTGGCAGAACTTCTGGGACAAAAAGCAATCCCTCAATCATCAAGCCCTGTAGCGCTGCCATTTTCAGCAGACAGAGAAATACCGCAAACGCAGGAGGAAGTTCTAAAGAGTTTGGGCAAGTTCAATATAGGGCGCGATTTTCCGCCGCTTGAAATGAGCGCTATTGAAGAACCGGAAAGAATATTGCATGCAGTAAATAACTTTGGCGCAGCCAATGTTTTAGAAACCATGATAGGTTCACAGCAAGTCCGCGCTCCGCCAAAACAATTGCTGCAAAGATTTGGCATAACAATTTTTGATAATATTGATAGCCTTCTTTATTATGACGAAAACGGAGTTCCCTGGATAGTTATTTCTCCTTTGGCTGTTGCCGAAAGAAAACATTTAGTGCTCGCCCTGGCCTACGCAGGGGTTGTGGCGAATGAACTTTATTCTTTATTATTCAGGGTTCAAGCAAGCGCAACCGGAGAGGTGCGAGCAAGAGAATCAGCCATCAAGGAAGCGCAGCAACATGGCCAGCGCACTATTAGATTTATCGAATCTTCGCGCGCCAACGGCTACAGGCACTATAACCGCGGCATCAATCTCTATGAAATAAATACTTTAGAAGGTTTTACCGCTCACGTAAACGGTAAGCGTTCAGGCCAGCACCTCCTGCATCATTATCCGTTTAATTCCCTTGTTGCTTTTGGCCACTCATTCTGGCTAACTTCCAGCCTTGCCGAAAACCTTATCGCTAGCGCACTCGATATATTTAATACATTCTGGGTTGCCGTTGATGCTTTTTTTGGGCGCGAAAGGATAAAAGGCATTCTTGTCTATGGCGATGAAAATGTAAGGGGTAAAAAGAAGCATCCGGGCCAGCAGAGAAAAGAGGTGATGGATTTAGCTGGCGATATGATTTTTGACATAATCGAAGTTAGAGCCGCGTCAATAAGAAGCATAATTTATCCTGCCATTAATGACGGCAAGGTAGAAGTGGAGGCAGTGAACCCGGCGCAAAAGTACAGCCGGGACAGTAAGTATCTTGCAGAAAAAATAAGAGCTGAGTATGAAAAAGCGGTTTTATTTCCAGAGAAGCACCGTTATTCCGATATCAGCATTGACGCCGCAGGAGCGGTTTCCCTTATTCCCGTATCATTACGCAGGCAGCACAGAAGTGCGGTTGAAAATGAACTTAGAATAAACTCAAAAATAATAGAAGTTAAAGGCGAAAATGGGGCTTCGCAAGGCTCCAGCCCTTCTGGCGATAAAGGGCTCGTTATCGGCTCGGTTCAAAATTCCTCAAGCCCCTTGGCAGGACGGGCCCAGAAAGAAAATTTATCAGTGGCAGTTAGGAGATTATTCCACAGTAAAGCAACCGACGTTGTAGCTATGGTTATGGGGATCCAGGGTGCGTGGAATCCTGTAACGATGCAGCTGATGCAAGATGGAGGGGATACCGGTTTAGCACCGAATGTCATTCCTGATTTGCTGCAGGAGTTGTCAGGCATTAGATTAGTGTTAGAGAGCCGTTATGTTGAACTACGCCAATTACATAACGAGATCAAACAATTTGTAAAAATAGATACTTCTTTGACCGCGGCGAAAGCACACGAATTGATAAAGAAATTCGGCGATATCAGAGACGCGTATAGAAATCAAAGAAAAGAATTAGCAGCTGTTAGAGCCAAAAATAGTGGAATAAAAATACTTGAAAAATTACCTTTTGGACTACTAGATAAATTAATAGAGATATTAGATGGCAGCTATGAGATTGCTCAAGGCAAGCGAATTAAAAAAGACATTACCATGCGTGAGCTTAAAAGGCTTGTGAATGAGGCACTTACTTTTGGCATGAAGGGCAGATTTACCGTAAGCGAAGGAGATAGTTTCGATCCGGATGCGCTCATAAGAGTCGATCCTATCGAATTGCAGAACACAATAGCAAACCTGTCAATCAATACGCTTGAAGCAGCGCTTGATATTGAATCAACACGCATGTGGGTTGGCATTACGCGCAGAGGCTCTTTAGGCATAGTTTATGTATCCGATAACGCTAAGGGTATATCGAAAGAAAACCGCAAAAAATCAAAAAATGGCTGGCCTGTTATTTTTGAATTAGATTTTTCCACAAAGTGTCTTAGTAGAGACGAGCGGGCTTTAGTTGATGAGAAAAATGAATTGCGAGGCTTAGGGTTGGTAGAGTTTTATCTAATGCAAGTTGATGCCGGTGAAAAGGGGAACCGCAGTGTACGGTCGCGCACCACCGATCAGATACCCGGAATATCCGCGCTTGGCGCCTTAGAGATATACGTGCGCACCCACAAAAAAGTAAGAGATTATTTATCGGAGTTGGCCGCGCTAGCGCAAAAGGCGTATCTCGCGTTTTCTATGATCGAAAGAAGAAGTTCAAACATCACGCGTAAAGCACGTGACGCGCGCGTATGCTTGGCGAGCCTTCATGCGGAAGTCGACCAGTTCTTTAGAAGCCAGCCATTTCCGGTTTCAGAATATGGAGCTTTAAAAGACTTTGTGATGAGAAAAATTGATGCTGACTACGACATTGTTTCCGGGACAATAAAAGCATCAATTTTGGGAGAAAGAATTCCCAAAGCCAAATTCCAAATAGTCAATGAAGCGATAGATGCCGCAAAAGATGAGTTGGGAAGAGTATTAAGCGTACTTCACGGGCTAAGTAAAGGAAAAAGAGTATCTCAAGGGACCACCTTCGCCCTTTATCTGCCGGTTGTGTCTTCCGCGGCGGGCTTTTCCACGGAAGAAGAAGCATTAGCAAATCATCGGTCTTCAAGCCCAGGCGCCTTTAACCGAAGAAAACTGTTAATTGCTTCGGGAACGGCATTATTGGCGGCTCCGCTCGCAGTGCTTCTAAGTAAAGCTGCGTTGAGGCAACAGCCCGGAGCGGCAAAAGCGGCTTATGAGCTTGTTAATATTCGTCTCGGGAGCTCTGTAGATTATCAATTATATCATATTGTTAATACTCAAATTTACTATGTAGAGTTTGCAAATAAAACAGATCAGGAATTTTACAGTCCTGCTGACGCATTTACAGTTACTTCGAAACAAGCGGCAGAGCTTTACAATCAGTCTCCAAATAATAATACTTTGGACGGAGTTAACTCCAGCCTGCTGCAAGATTTCATCGCAGAGGGAATTTTATACAAAGCCGCGAGCGGAGAGATTCGAAGCGCAAAACCTGTAGCTATTTGCGGATGCAATCAAGCATTGTCAGAAGAGCAAAGACAGCACGCCATACTTCATGAATTAAGGCATGGTTTGTATAGAACCCATGGATTATACAAAGATAAAATCAACAGTATCTGGGATTCTTTTACCCGGGAAGAGCGCAAATACCTTCTTTTTGTTTTAGGGTATATCGCGACCGATGAGGTTTCCTTTAATCTGAGCGGCACGCTTTCGTCATATTATGGCAATTTAACCATAGACGATATCTTGATGGAGCTGAGCGGCTATCTGGCTGATGATTCATTTGCAGCGAAAAAACTAGCAGCTTTAGAACGTCGTTTAAAAGAAAATTTCGGAAAATTTTTGGATGACGAAGAAGCCAATGGTACCGTTACAACAATAAGAAAAACTGTAAGTACTTTTTCACGCAAGGCCCATCAAGTAGAAGCTAATCTTAAATTAGACAAAATTCTAAACGTTGAGGGGCAGGGTTCCTCATCCTCGGTTGCCTCGTCTGACAATAATACAATGTTTACTGAAATATCCTTAATAGTCTTTAACAAAGTTGCGCGGGGGCCCCAGGGCCGCCTCCCAAGGGTCCCGGCAACTTTGGGTTTTAATTACATAAACAGTAAACTAATTGTTCCTTCGAGCTCTCCGCTCAT
>JAQTOI010000039.1 GCA_028713415.1 Candidatus Omnitrophota bacterium | reverse complement strand
CGCTAAAAATGTCCCTAAAGCCAGGGAAAATTCCCGCCACACCAGGAGAGCTTCTTTTTCCCCGCGTTTGGCGCTTACAAAAATATCTTTTACTTCTTTTATTGCCGCATTATTTTGTTTGAGCTGGCGATATCTCGTAAGAAGATGCGCACTACCCACGAAAGTTTCAATGCATCCCCTTCCGCCGCAAGAACATTTTGCGCCGGCAAGGCTCAAAGGCACATGGCCTATCTCAGAAGCGCTTACTTTTCCTTCCAGAATTTGCCCGTTCCATAAACACGCGCCTCCCAAGCCTGTTCCTAAAGTCAGGAATATCGCCCGCTGTTTTCCTCTCGCAGCTCCCAAGCGTGCTTCTGCCAGGGCAAATACGTTGGCATCATTGTCAACGTGCACAGGGAGCTTAAGTTTTTTTTGTAATATTTTTTTGAGGGGATAATTTTTCCATCCTGGAATATTAGGAAGGTAATATATAAAGCCTTTTTTTGTGTCAATTATCCCCGGAGCGCCTATACCCACGCCTTTTATATTATATGAGCGGTATGCAGCCGCCAACGAATGAACCGCTTCGATGAATACATCTTTTTTTTCCAACCGGCGGGAAGAAAACACCTCTTTTTTTATTATCTTTCCTCGACTGTCAATCAGGCCGGATTTGATGTATGTTCCGCCCCAGTCAATGCCTAAGTACGTATCTATGGTTCGACTTCGTATCTCAGCTGCATTTGGCATTTTGAGCGCGCGGGACTCACTATTCATTGCCTTATTTTATCGGATAATATTCGATTTGCAATGAAAATCAGGGAAGCGAGGTTTTCTGCCTCTTTACCGCAAAGCGCCCCCCTAAATAGTAATATATGTGGTGACGGGGAACCCTAAATTTCCCCGTCATTTATAAAAACGTCGGGGCGAGTGGATTTGAACCACCGACCTCTTGGTCCCGAACCAAGCGCTCTAGCCGAGCTGAGCCACGCCCCGATTTGGCCGAGCATGCTTCGCATGAGGAACAATCTCGGCCTTTCATAAGGGGTTCCACCCCTTATGACACTTCGCTCGCAAGAATTTCAAAGATGATTTTCTCGCTTCGTTGTCAACCCTGGTAAGAGCCTCAACGAAGAACTTTTGCTTAAGACATTTATCGGCCGCCGCCAGCGTTATCTTTTTATCACTGGTTCAGAAGAAACTTTTTATACTGACTATTTTTTTCGTCCCGCTTCTTTAAGGAGATAATCAAATTCTACATTCAGCCAGTCACCCGGCTTCTTATATTTTAGATTGGTATGTTCGTAGGTAAAGGGAATTATATCAAGACTGAAATAGCGCGGATAGGTTCTTTTTATCGTCAGAGAGATACCCTCAAGCGCTATCGAGCCGTTCTCAACCATGTATTGCCTTGCGCAAGAAAGTTCTGCCTCAAGCCGCCAATATGCGCTTTTTCTTATCAGGCGCCGCAGCCGTACTTGTTTATCGACGTGCCCCAAGACAAAGTGTCCGCCAAGCTTGTCCCCAACCTTTAACGCCGGCTCCACATTAACGCGTTCTCCTTTCTTAAGTTTACCGAGGCTGGATATTTCAAGAGTAGACTCAACCGCGTCAAAGAAAAGTAAGCCTTCTTTTTTAGAGGTAACCGTCAGGCATGCGCCGTTGATAGAGATGCTGTCACTTGTATTAGCCCCGCTGTAAACACCAGGGGCTCTTATACAAAGGACGGTTTTTCCGGGGCCCTTGGCCAGGCTCTCTACTATACCTATCTCTTGGATTATTCCTGTAAACATTTTGCGTTTTCGCGGTATTTTGCGCCTTTGCGATATGAAAAATTATATCATAGCAGGTACTATTCTGCAAATTCGCCCTCGATATTCTCAACTACCAGAATATCACCCCGTACTTCCTTGATGCGCAACTGCGCGCCTTCGCAGATTGTCCCGCGAGAAACTTCTTTGAAAGTTTCCCGAAAATGCTCTTTTGTTACCATCTTCATGTCGCCAAGCACTAGATGGATAACTGCGATTTTCCTGATATTCTTCAGGTGAGCAGTTTTTTCTTCAATTGTTTTTATGACCGCTTTGACTAAATGATATTCATGCATGTTATCCTTTATTTTCCGCGCCTTACTTCGGCTACCCACCAGGGTGCCCTGTTGGGCTACGCACTTTTTCTCTCGCTTTAGAAAAAGATGCTGCCTCAGTAAAAAATTAAACCCCGCGCAAGTTTTGCGCGGGGCCCTCTCGCATCGCAGATGTTCTATTTCTTTTTTGCTTTCTTGGAAGCTTTTTTAGAGGTTTTTTTCACACAGCAGCAGCTGCACGTTACCATAGATGTCTCCTATTTCTTTTTTGCTTTTTTCTTTTTTGCCATCTGACACCTCCTTTTTTGCTGTACTTGACAATACGTTTCTAATTTCAATGTAACAAATTTTAAAAAAATGTCAACCCTTTTCGGTAAAACTTCCGCTATTTTTTCAGTTCTTTCCTAAGTTTAGAACAAAGGGAAATGAACTCGATTACAGAGATTAGAAAAAGATTACAAAGATTTTAATAATAGCCGTAATGGATCTAATCTCCGTAATCTATATTTAATCTCTGGAATCGCGCGTTTTTATCTATTATTTTTTCTTTCTAGACGGCCGTACGCGCTTGGCCTGGCCCCATAAATATTCAAGGTTATAAAAGACCCTAGCCTCTTCGGTAAAAATATGCACTATTATATCAAAGAGGTCAATAAGGATCCAGCGGCCTTGTTCATCGCTTTCGTAGTGATGGACAGTGTAATTGTGCTCTTTGCAGCGCAATAAAATTTCATCGCAAATTGCCTGCGTCTGCACACCGGTTTCTCCGGAACAGATTAAAAAATAATCGCAGATGCCGCATTTGCCTTTTACATCCAGAATAACAGGCTTGACCGCCTTTTGTTCCAGCGCAAACCGGGCTAATTCCACCGCTCTTTGTTTACTTTCTTGATTTTTTGTACGGATAGTGCCTCCTTAATTTATTCGCCTACGGCGAAGAAATTAACTTCCGAGATGCTTAGGGTAAAGTTCGAAGAAATTTACCCGACATAGAGGCATCCGGAAGTAATTATTAAAACTGCGCGGTAATAACTCAAATTTTGTTCTAATGCGCTTCTTGTGGTTACGCGCAAAAGGTTTCAATATTTTTGCGTAAAATTTTTTCTTTGTTCGCCTCCACGTCTCCTACGCAAGCTACGCACATATTGCGAAAGTCAAAAGTTTTTTGAGCCAATTGTCGGATGTGCCCCGAATCTATTTTCTTAACATGTTTTTTAATTTCTTCAAATGTATAAATTTTCTCAAGCGTCAACAGGCTCTCGGCGCAATAAAACATTTTTCCCTGCGGCCGCTCCAAGCTCATGGCAATTTGCCCAAGCAGGTAATCTTTAGCGCGGGTCAATTCTTTAGCCGGCACGCTAATTTTTTTTATTTTTTTTAATTCCTTAATAATCCCCGCTAGCGCAATGTCAATTTTTGTCTTATCCAACCCCGTATGTATGATAAACGCTCCGCTGTCCCGGTATTTTCGCGCATCAGTTGAAATGTCGTAACAAAGCGCTTTTTTCTCCCGTATCTCTTCAAACAGGCGGCTAGACATGTTTGCCCCAAGAATAATACTAGTTAGTTCCGCAACAAATTTATCCGGGCTGAAATATGAAACACTTCTAAAACCCAGGCATAAATGCGATTGCTGCAGTTTTTTTCTCTCGACATTTACAAACAAGCCTTTTAGGGGAGCGGGAGCGCAAGGCTTATCTTTTTCGCCTAAAGCGGTTTTAGTTTTGATGCGCTCTTTAATCATTGATGATATTGTGTTTTTATTAAGCGCGCCGCTGGCGGCTATTATGACGTTATGAGCAAGGTAATAGTTGTTTTTAAAGGAGCGCAAGTCAGCTTTGTTTATTTTTTTAACCGTAGAAAAACTGCCGATGACTTCTTCTCCCAACGGATGGTTTGGCCATAGAAGTTTATCGAGGAGCATTACCACTCTTGATGATGGCAAATCATGGTACATCTTTATTTCTTCAAGGATAACGTTTCTTTCTTTTCTGATATCTTCATTTTTTAAAACCGGGTTAAAAACCATATCCAAAAGGATGTCTAAAGTAGGATGCAGATTTTTATTTAAGAAGTGCGCGTAATAACCGGTAAATTCATGGGAGGTAAAGCCGTTAAGAGAGCCACCACGGCCTTCAATCTCCCGCTTGATTTCTTTATAGGAATATCTTTTGCTGCCTTTAAAAATAAGGTGCTCAAGGTAATGTGCAATTCCTTTTACGGACGATTGCTCGTACCGCGCTCCGATTTTAAGAAATACCCCGAAGGAAGCGGTCTCTAAATTTTTAAAAGGGGCAAATACGAAGGTAACTCCGTTTATATTAATTATTTCGTACATATTCTAAGACAGACTATAGACAACAGACCAAAGACAAAAGACCTTTAAAAAATATGAGCCCATAAAACAAAATACGCTGGTAACTTGAAAACCTCGATATCGTTATACATCTCTATTGCAAAAATATTTGCTCATCGGTACGCTTTAATATTTTTATAATCCTTAGTTTAAGTTCCAGGTCTATAGTCTATGGTTTTCGGTCTTTAGTCTGGCTTCAAAGATTTTACATATTTCTTCAACCTATTCAGGAAATTACGCTTGGAATGATTATCTGCGATAAATTTGACAATACCGCTGCCTACTATAGCCCCGTCGCTAAAATTCCACACCCTTTCTATCTGCTTGCGGGTATGAATGCCAAAACCAACACATATAGGAAGCTCCGTTTGCAGTTTTAATTGTTTTATATGGCGGGCCAGGGACGTAAAGCTAAGCGTTTTGCCAAGGCCGGTTGTTCCGGTAACTGAGATGTAATAAAGAAAACCACTGGCGGAACGAATAATTTTTTTAGCCCGTTCTTTGGGCGTTACCGGAGTGATAAAAAAGACCGTTTCTATGCCATATTTTTTTGCAAGGCGCCGATATTCGTGCGCTTCGTCGATAGGCAAGTCAACCGTAAGAATGGCGCATGCCCCTGCCTGGCGCATCTGGCTGAAAAATTTAGCCACACCGGCTTGCAATATCGGGTTGTAATAAGTCATCAGTGCCAGAGGCACCTTCAAAGATGGTTTTAATGCTTTAAGGGTTGAGATAATATTTTTTGTGTTCGCTCCCTTAGCCAGCGCCACGGCGGTTGCGGCTTGGATGATTGGGCCATCAGCAATCGGGTCAGAAAAGGGAATACCCAACTCAATAATATCGACTCCTGCTTCCTGAAGAGCCAGAAGAATATCTTTGGTTTTGGCGATACTGGGAAAACCAAACGGCACATAGGCAATGAATGCTTTCCTACCTTCTTTTTTAAGCTGTTGGAATTTTTGTTTAATGTTCATAATTAGAAGCGGATTCTCGCGGATCAAAACGCTGATCTACGCGGATAAAATTACTTTTTTATAAATACAATCACTATCTGTAAAGCTGTCAATAATCCCATCACTACTGTTAAGCCGATTAGCCAGCGAGTATAGCGAAGCAGTAGTTCATTTTGTCTAGTTGTTATCTTGTTATTATCTTCAATGGTCGTAGTTAATTTTGTCAAAGCTATTTCTGTTATTCCTTTGCTATTTATGAAAATTTCATCCCCCATGCAACACTCCTTGTTATCAAAAGTAACTATTAATTCTTTTTATTTATCAGCGTACTTCCGCGTTACTATCCGCGTTTTTCCGCATCTAAGTAACTCTGTACTATCTCCAAATCCTTATCCCCCCTGCCAGACAAACAAAGTATTACCAGAGCGCCTTTATTTTTTTTGGCAAGTTTTTTTAAGTAATATATCGCATGCGCCGACTCAAGCGCGGGAATAATTCCTTCCAGCTCGCTTAGCATTTTAAATCCTTCCAGAGCTTCGCTGTCTTTTACGGTAACATATCGGCCGCGTTTAGAATCATTATAAAAAGAATGCTCAGGGCCCACTCCCGGATAATCCAGGCCAGCAGCTATTGAATGCGTGCCTTTAACTTGTCCAAATTTATCCTGTAAAACATAGGTTTTTGCTCCATGCAACACACCTATATCGCCATAGCTGATAGAAGCCGAATTTAGATTTCTGCTTAAGCCACCCGCCTCCACTCCTATAAACTTCACTTTTTCATCTTTAAAAAAATTATAGAATAAACCCATAGCGTTGCTTCCTCCGCCTACGCATGCGACAAGAAAATCAGGCAGTTTCTTTTCTTTTTGAATAATTTGCGCTCTCGCTTCTTTGCCTATCACCGATTGAAAATCCCTCACAATCATTGGGTACGGATGCGGTCCGAAGGTTGAGCCGATGAGATAATAGGTATCGCGCACGCTTGTAACCCACTCTCTTATCGCCTCACTGCAAGCGTCTTTTAAAGTCTTTGAGCCGCTTAGAACCGGTATTACTTTCGCGCCTAAGATTTTCATGCGAAAGACATTCATGCGTTGTCTCGCCATGTCTTCTTCGCCCATATATACATCACAAGACAAGCCAAAGAGCCTGGCCACGGTCGCAGCTGATACACCGTGCTGTCCGGCTCCGGTTTCGGCAATGATCCTTTTTTTGCCCATGTATTTAGCGAGCAAAGCCTGGCCCAGGGAATTATTGATTTTATGCGCTCCGGTGTGTAATAAATCTTCGCGTTTTAAATACACCTTTAGCCCCAAATAAGCGCTTAAGTGTTTAGCAAAATAAAGCCGCGTAGGGCGGGCGGCGTATTCTTTAAGATAGTAATCGAGGTTAGTTTTAAAGCTTTTATCTTTTTTTGCCCGAGCGTATGCTTTTTTTAGTTCCTCAAGGCAGGAATAAAGCGTCTCAGGAATAAAACTTCCTCCAAAATTTCCAAAATAACCGTGATTATTGGGAAGAGCCATGTTTTACCTCTTGTATGAAGTCCCGCACCAGCCGCTTATCTTTTTTGCCCACAAACTCTTCTAAGCCGCTGGCTACATCCACGCCGTAGGGTTGTAATTTCACAACTCGGCCTATATTTTTAACGTTTAAGCCGCCGGAAATAATAATACGCCTACCTTCTTTAATAAGCAGGCCCGCTTCCCTAAGGGCTTGCTTCGGCAAAGAAACCTTGCCTTGTTCCTTCTCTTCGTATTTTATGTCTAGGGAGTAGGCATCAACCGAGAAGGATGAGATAATTTTTTGCAGAGGTTTTTGCCCGGGGAAGAAGACCTTTATTACGTTGCAATACTGCTTAAAAAAATTGCAATAGCCGGGGGATTCATTGCCGTGAAATTGCACCCCGTGCAGTTTAAGCGATTGTATCAGGTGAAGGACTACTTCTTTTTCTTCGTCAAGGAAGACCCCTATTTTACAGGTAAAAGGGTCGAGTTGCTCGGTTATTTTTTTTGCCTGGGCTTCTGATATATAGCGCGGGCTTTTTTTAGAAAAAATAAAACCCAGGGCGTCAGCGCCTTCGCGCGAGCACATAAGTGCATCTTCGATATTAGTGAGTCCGCAAATCTTTATTTTAATCATCTTTAGTCTGAGTCTATATGCAACTCTTTTATCTTTTCTTCCAAATTTTGCGCCTTCATAAAGGTTGTGCCGATAAGCATGGCGTCCACACCCAGGCCTTTTAACCAAAGCACGTCTTTGAGCGAGTTTATTCCGCTCTCACTTATTTTGATAACATCGTCCGGCAGAAAGGGAATAAGTTTTTTTGTAACAGCCAAATCCACAACCAGGGTGTTGAGGTTACGGTTATTTATTCCGATTGTATTTGCCCCGAGTTTAAGCGCCCGGGCTAACTCTTTTTCATTGTGGACCTCAACCAGCGCATCCATGCCATATTCTTTGCTCGAAAAATATAGCCGCTTTAATTTTTCTTCGCTCAAGATGCCGGCGATTAGTAGCACCGCATCCGCGCCGGCCGCGCGCGATTCAATAATTTGAATTTCATCAACAATAAAATCTTTACGCAATATAGGCAGATTTACCTCTTTTTTGATTTCTTCTATATAATTGATTTTTCCAAGAAAAAATTCTTCCTCCGTCAATACGGATAGGGCATTGATTTTTAGATTTTCGAATATTTTTGCGATTTTTACTGCTGAAAAGTCTTTACGCAAAACCCCGTTAGCCGGGGAAGCCTGTTTTATTTCCCCGATAATGGAAATTTTTCCCTGCCTCTTTATCGCTTTATTAAAAGCCAAGGGCTCGCGGGTATTCTTTACCAGGGACAACAAAGCCTCACGGTTTTTCTTCAACACTACCGCCTTTTTCTTTGCCGCTTCAATAATAAGCGAAAGGACGTTATGCATTTTGTGCGACAAACTCCTTAAAAGCTAAAAATTTGTTTTTGGCTTTTCCTTCATCGAGCAACTGCCCTGATAACCGTACACCTTCTTTTAAGGTATGAACCTTGCCTAAAATAAAAAAGCAAGCACTGGCATTGGCGCAAACAATGTCCCTGGGTGCGCCCTTTGCCCCATTTAAAACAGCTTCAATCATTTGCGCGCTTTCTCCGGCGTTGCGCACCTCAATGTTTTTTATCCGGATCCTTTTAAGGCCGAAGCTCCCCGGTGTTAATGAGAAATGTTCTATTTTTTTGTTATTAAGAAAAGCCACGGTAGTTTTTGCGGAGAGCGAAATCTCATCTTTAAGGTCTTCACTGTTAACTACAAAAGCGCGCCGCAGGGAAAGTTTTCTTAATACTTTTGCTAATACCCCCACCAAATCTTTCTTATAAACCCCCAAAAGTTGGTGTGTAGCCAATGCGGGGTTAGATAAAGGGCCTAGGATATTAAAAATTGTGCGTATGCCCAGCTCCTTGCGTATTTGCGCAACCGCTTTTAAAGCCGGATGATAAAGCGGAGCATAAAGAAATCCTACGCCTACTGATTTTATGGCAGCCTCCATAACAGATGGATGGGCCTCAATCTTTACGCCCATTGCTTCCAGGACGTCTGCGCTTCCGCAGTTTGAGCTCATTGCCCGATTGCCGTGCTTGGCGACCTTGACGCCCGCTGCAGCCACAATAAAAGCGACTGCTGTTGAAATGTTGAATTTATTTACGCCAGAGCCGCCGGTGCCGCAGGTATCAAGGATCTGCTCGCTAGCCTCCTCTATCCCTAAAAAATTTCCCCGCGCTTTAATTTTTATTGCTTTTTCACGGACAAGCTGTGCGGCGGCAGCAATTTCATCTTCGGTTTCGCCCTTTGCGCTAAGCGCGGCCAGGAAGGCTGCCACTTGGATTGAGCTTGCCATCCCGTCAAAGATTTCTTCAAAAACAACAAGCGCCTCCTTAAAAGAAAGATTTTCTTTTTTGACTATCTTTGCTATGGCTTCTTTTATCATATTTTCAGAAAGTTTTTTAGAATTTTTTTACCTTCTTCGGTAAGTATAGATTCAGGGTGGAACTGAACGCCCCATAAGGGGTATTTTTTTTCCTTAAGGGCCATAATTACGTTATTTTTAGTCTTGGCAACAACCAGGATATTTCGGGGAAGTGTTTTGGGGTCAATGACAAGCGAATGGTAGCGCGTGGCTAAAAAAGGATTTTTAATTCCTTTGAATATCCCTTTAGCGTTATGATAAATAAATGAAGTTTTACCGTGCATGATTTCAGGCGCCCTTACGATTTTACCGCCAAAAGCATATCCTATACACTGATGCCCCAGGCATACTCCCAAAATAGGTATCTTTTTATAAAACTCCTTGATAAAGTCACAGCTTATGCCGCTTTCACTCGGGTTCCCCGGACCGGGAGAAATAACCGCTTTTTCGATTTTCATCTGTTTTAGCTTATCCAGAGTGATTTTATCGTTACGCAAGACTATGGTTTTTGCCCCGAGTTCCTGCAGGTATTGCACGAGATTATAGGTGAAGGAATCGTAGTTATCGATGACGAGTATCATAATGCATTAGCTCTTAAGCTCATGAGCTGATGAGCTCATCAGCTTTTTACTGTTTTTCCCGTTTAATCTTCGCGCCTAAAGAGCGAAGCTTCTCCTCTATTTTTTCATAGCCCCGGTCAATATGATATACGCGAAAAACCTGAGTTTTTTCTTCGGCTGAAAGCCCAGCTATAACCAGGGCTGCAGATGCTCTTAGGTCGGAAGCCATGACTTCCGCTCCGTAAAGCGCGCCTCCCCCTTCGACTATGGCGTAAGGGCCGCTACGCTGTATATGAGCGCCCATGCGGTTGAGTTCCGCTACATGCATAAATCTATCAGGGTATATTTTCTCGGTAATCAGCGAAATTCCTCTAGCATAACATAAAGCTACCATAAATTGCGCCTGCAGATCCGTGGGAAACCCCGGATAAGGCAGCGTAACTATATTAACCGGTTTTAACACGGATTTTGGCTCAATAAGCATAGAGTCAGCGCCGATTATATTTATTTGCGCGCCCATCTTCTTAGCAGTTTCAAGGACTGAAGTCAGATGATAGGGGTTTGCGCCGTTTATCTGTAGCGTAGAATTT
This sequence comes from Candidatus Omnitrophota bacterium, assembly GCA_028713415.1. Classification (GTDB taxonomy): domain Bacteria; phylum Omnitrophota; class Gorgyraeia; order Duberdicusellales; family 4484-171; genus JAQTOI01. The sequence goes on along the minus strand of JAQTOI010000039.1, from coordinate 8,022 downwards.
GTGGCGAGCGCACAAGCGATATATGTGCCTGCTTCAATACGGTCAGCGATGTTTTCAAAGCTGCAGCCGCCCAGTTTCTTGACGCCACGCACCCTTAGCATGGGCGTGCCCTCGCCTGCTATGTCAGCGCCCATCCTTTTTAAAAAAACGGCTAGACTTTCTATCTCCGGTTCGCATGCCGCATATTCGATGGTGGTCTCACCTTCAGCCAGAGTAGCCGCCATCATTACATTGGCGGTAGCAAGCACTGAAGAACCAAACGCCCCTCCCAAATAAATATGCTTACCTTTTAAATTTTTTCCGTCACCGATACAATAACCTTTTTCTATAGCTATCTTTGCGCCCAGCTCCTCCAACCCTTTTATGTGCAGGTCAACCGGGCGCACGCCGATAATGCATCCCCCGGGAAGGCTTACTTTCGCTTTTTTCTTTTTTGCAAGCAAAGGGCCAAGGCAGCAGAAAGAGGCTCTCATGGTGCGCACAAGCCGATAGGGCGCAACATAACCCTGCTTCTTACCCGCCTTAATAGTTACAGTCCCATCTTCAAATTTTACTTCCTTTCCCAGCACCTCAATTATCTTAAGCATGGTGCGTATATCCGCAAGATCAGGGACGTGGTGGATAATGCATTCTTCATCGGTAAGCAACGTAGCTGCTAGAAGTGGTAGCGCCGCATTTTTTGAGCCACTAACCGTAACCGCACCTTTTAATGCAGACTTATAAAGCACAAATTTATCCATAATTTCTCTTTCTTATTCTACACCGCAAAACCGAAAAATTAAATTTAAACTCTAAACACAAAACTCTAAATCCCAAATAAATCTAAAACCTAAAACCCAAAATTCAAAACATATGTTTTGGGTTTTGGGAATTTGAGTTTTGAGTTTATTTAGAGTTTAGGATTTGTGATTTAGAGTTTAGGAATAACATTTTTTCTTAAGTATTACTCCCCTAAAGTTTCCTCCATAATCTATTATCCATTGCCCATGTTCATACGCATTCATTTTATCAAGCAACGCTTCAATGGCATTTTTTTGTTTTTGCCCTACCTCTATCAACACGTATCCTCCTGCGCGCAAGTAGTGGTGGCTTGAGTAGATTATTTTTCTTATAAAGTCTAGGCCATCCATACCGCCAAAAAGCGCAAGTCTTGGCTCATAGGAAAGCTGGCGGTTTTTTTCCAAAAACTCTTTCTCAACGTAAGGGGGATTAGTAATGATTATATCAAAAGCGCCTTTTTTAAAAGGAGAAAAGAGGTTTGCGTTGATGAGGCTAACCTCTGCTCCATTATCGCTGATATTCATTTTGCTTACCATAAGCGCTTTAAGGCTAATGTCTGAAGCCACAACCAGTAATTTTCTTGCGACCTGTTTGCGTATGCTTATGGCGATATTCGCGCAGCCGCAGCATAAATCAAGCACGCATTTTAAGTTTTCTTTGTTGATGATTTCAATGGCGCGCTCGACGATTATTTCGGTTTCCGGACGAGGGATTAGGGTGTGGCAGTTAACCGCGAAACTGTATCCGTAAAATTCTTCCTTTTCTAAAATATAAGCCATAGGTTTGCCTTGCACGTATAATTTTTTTATTTCCTCTAAATAGTGCAGCCGGTTTGTGTCTAAATATGTTTCTTGCGTCAGGCTAGAGGCGCTTTCGGAAATTGTATTTTTCAAAAGGAAACGCAAATCCCTTTCCGCGAAGACGCTCTTATTATCATTCAGCCAATCTTGTAATAACATATGCGGGTAAATGTCCAATGTCGAATGCCACAATGACGAATGAAAATACAATTACCCAATACCCAATTGGGAATTCTGATTTGGAGCATTCATTTGTCATTCGGATTTGGGCATTGGTAATTAACCTTATGTAACGTCATGTAACCTTTACATTACAACTTAATATCAAACCAGCCCTTTGAGCTCATATAACTTTTTTCTTTCTTCATGGATAAGGGTTTTGATGAGCTCATCCAAATCTCCCTCTAAGACTTGCTCCAGACGGTAGAGAGTGAAGTTTATCCTGTGATCGGTAATCCTGCGTTCAGGGAAGTTATAGGTGCGTATCTTTTCGCTACGCTCACCCGTGCCTATCTGGACGCGCCGCGCATTTGTAATTTTATTGCTCTGTTCCCGCTCCATTTTATCCAAAATCCTTAGTTTCAAGATTTTTAAGGCCTTTTCCCTGTTTTTAAGCTGTGAGCGTTCATCCTGGCAGCAAACCACTATACCCGTAGGTAAATGCGTCATGCGCACCGCAGAGTCGGTACGGTTTACGTGTTGGCCCCCTGCTCCGCCAGCTCGATAAGTATCGATTTTCAAATCTTCAGGACCGAGTTTAAGCTCTACTTCTTTTGGCTCGATTAATACCGCGACTGTAACCGTTGAGGTATGAATCCTTCCGCTTGCCTCGGTGTCAGGGACCCGCTGTACGCGATGCACGCCGCTTTCAAATTTAAGATTAGAATAAGCGCCTTGCCCTTTGACCGAAAAGATTATTTCCTTAAAACCCTTAATGTCGGTAGCATGTGAACTTAATACCTCAAGAGACCAGCCCTTTTTTTCAATATATTTAGAATACATTTTAAAGAGGCTGGCTGCAAAAAGCGCCGACTCCTCACCTCCGGCCGCGGCTCTTATTTCGATGAGCACATCTCCTTCGGGTTCGTCTTGTTCAAATAACCGGTCTTCTACTTCTTCTTCTAAGCTATTAATTTGATCTTTAACTTTGACGAGTTCCTCGCGCGCCAGATTCTTGAATTCTTCTACTTCTTTGGGGTTTGCCAAAACATCGTCGAGATGCTCTTTTTCTTTCAAATAATCATCGCGCGAATTTAGAAGATTGATTATTTTCTCAAGAAAAGAAAATCTCTTAGCCAGCTTTTGATATTTTCCCCTGTCTTTCAGGGCACTTTCAACCGCAAGCTGTTCCGATATTTTGCCATACTCTTCTTTTAATTTACTGTAGTCGATCATTTCTATGTTGCAATCTTTAGCCCCGTTACCCTTAATAATTACGTTAAGGTTCGGGGCGTCCCGCACCTTAAAAATATTATAGGAAACGGAGTAGTCCGCAAGACTCAAGCTTTGAAAATCCCGCAGCTTGTAGCCCCTCGACTACGCTCGGGATGGTTTGACGAGGGATGGTGAGCTTGTCGAAGCACTTGCAGCCTGTAGCCATGAGTTTTATTTCTTCTTTCCGTATTTTTTCAAGAATTTGTCGACTCTTCCTTCTGAATCGACAAATTTATGCTTTCCAGTAAAAAAAGGATGGCATTTCGAGCAAATTTCGACATTAAGAGTTTTTTTTGTCGAGCGCGTGTGCACGACGTTGCCACATGCGCACATAATCGTGGCAAACTCGTATTTAGGGTGAATTTTGTCTTTCATGTTTTTAGCACCTCCTTAAATGACAACACGACTTATGGAACGAGCAAAAGCGAGTAAACATAAGGCGTATGTCGGAATTTCCCGCCAGCAATAGCTGGCAAGGTCTCGCTTCTGGCGGAAACCCCGCCCCCTTGGCGGGATTATTTCATTTCTCAACTATATCCTAATTTTAAAATTTGTAAACTTAAACTTTCATTTCTGTTTTACCACCACCAACAGAGCAGGATAAATTCAGTCCTTCGATAAAGCTCAGGCCTGACCCTAAAGCGCAGTCAAACGCGGGCAGCTACGTACCCCCTTCGAGGGCTACCTCATTTATTAAGCGTAAGGAGAAATTCCACGTTGTTTTTGGTCTTAGATAGCCTCTCAATAAGTAGTTCCAGCGCTTCGGCAGAGCTTAATTCATTCAAAGCTTTACGCAGTATCCAAATCCTTTGCAGCTCATCGGGATGTATAAGCAGCTCTTCTCTTCTGGTATTGGAACGTTTGATGTCGATAGAGGGGTATAATCTGCGTTGGAAAATGTTCCGGTCTAAGTTAATTTCCATATTGCCCGTACCCTTAAACTCTTCAAAAATAACATCATCCATGCGCGAGCCTGTATCGACAAGAGAAGTAGCGATTATGGTTAGAGAACCTCCTTCTTCAAGGGCCCTGGCTGCGCCAAAGAAGCGTTTGGGCTTGTGAAGGGCATTAGAATCTATACCGCCTGAAAGGATCCTGCCTGAATGCGGTTCTACGATATTATAAGCGCGCGCAAGCCTGGTTATACTGTCAAGGAGTATGATCACATCTTTTTTATGCTCAACGAGCCTTTTCGCTTTTTCCAGCACTATTTCAGCTACCTGAACGTGGCGCTGCGCCGGCTCATCAAAAGTTGAGCTTATCACTTCCCCTTTTACCATGGTTTTCATCTCGGTTACCTCTTCGGGCCGCTCGTCAATCAAAAGCACCATCAGTATAGTGTCGGGAAAGTTTTTCATAATAGCGTTGGCTACTTTTTGCAGCAGCACGGTCTTGCCGCTGTAAGGAGGAGCCACGATTAAGCCACGCTGGCCCTTGCCGATGGGGCAGAGAAGGTCTAAAATCCGCGTGGAAAGCTCATCCGGAACGCTTTCTAAAATCAGCCTTTCTTTAGGGTAAATGGGCGTTAAATTATCGAAGAGAACCCTGTTGCGCGCTTCTTCAGGATCCTCAAAATTTACCGCCTCAACTTTAAGCAGCGCGAAATATTTTTCATTTTCCTTGGGCGGGCGTATCTGGCCGCTTACGGTATCTCCTGTGCGCAGAGCGAATTTCCTTATTTGAGAAGGAGAAACGTAAATATCATCCGGAGAAGGAAGGTAATTGTAGTTTGTCGAGCGCAAAAAGCCAAAGCCTTCCGGGAGTATTTCTAAGACACCGCTGCCGAACATCAACCCTTCCTTTTCAGCCTTAGCCTGCAGGATTTTAAAGATAAGGTCCTGCTTCTTTAAGCCGCTGACGCCGTTAAGATCAAGGTCTTTGGCGATTTTGTTCAGTTCAGAAATCTTCATTTCCTTTAATACCGCAATATCAACGCTTGCATCCATAATAACCTCCTTCAATGAGCAGATGACTTACCGAACGAGCGAAGCGAGTGAACGTAAGTCATAGCCCTATACACAGAATTTATAATTTAGTTTCGGCCTATCTAGGCGTCTGCGAATTGAACCCCCCACCACTTTTAGCAACAAGTGGTTTCCGATTAAACAATTTATTTTCTTTCAAACCCACCATACCTTACAACAAGACGGTTTCTAAAAGTGGTGGGCGGTCTCCGCCACCTTAAAGTTTATCGGCGGATCAGCCTCGGGCTGAAAATTCGACCTAGCATTTTTTCTGCGCTCTTTGAGCTTGAAAAGATGCTACTTCATTTGGCTTTTTTTAATACCTTCCAGAGCGTATCTACTTTTTTTATCAGACTTGCGCGGTTTGCGCTATTATCGATAATAAAATCAGCCTTTTTCGCTTTTTCTTTTATCGGCAGATAAAACTCAAGGCGTTTTAGTGCGTAATGTTTTGAGCAACGATGATGTCTTGCAATGCGCCCGATGAGTATATCTTTTTTGACATAAACCAGAATTACTGCGTCAAAAATATTTTCCAGCTTCTTCTCAAATAGAAGAGGCGTTTCGGCAACCGCGATGACTTTACGTTTTCGCATATTAGTTGCCCAGTTCTTTAATTCATTGATGATTGACGGATGGACAATTTTTTCTAAACGCCGCAGTTTTCTAATATCATGGAAAACAATGCTCCCTAAATCTTTACGGGAGATAAATCCATCGCGACAGACTTGCGGAAAAACTGCAGCCACTTTTTTATAAATTCCAGTGGAGCTGTCTCGGTACCAATTATGTATAAGGCGGTCAGCATCAAAGATTGCCGCACCCTTTTTAGCTAGAAGCCCAAGAACCGTGCTTTTACCGCTGGCTAAATTTCCCGTTAAACCGAATACAGGCATAGATATTAAACTCTAAACACAAAACCCTAAATCCTAAATAAATCCAGAATATAAAACCTAAAACTCAAAACAAATATTTTGGATTTGGAAATTTTGAGTTTGTTTAGGGTTTAGGATTTAGAGTTTAGGATTTTTTATACATCTCCATATACTTTTCCGCCGTCGCTTCCCAGGAAAAATTGTAACGGCTTACTTTCTTAAGCAGCAAATCCCACTCTTTTTTATTTTTAAACAGGGAATGGCTGCGCTCTATTGATGTAATCAAATCATCGCTTGAGTATTTGTAAAATACAAATCCACCGCCTTTTAAGTGCACATCAATAACTGTATCAACAAGTCCGCCAGTATGGTGTACTATCGGGATTGTCGCATATTTATAGCTGATCATCTGCGACAGGCCGCAAGGCTCAAATCTCGAAGGCATAAGGAAACAATCGCACGCTGCGTAAATACGGTGGGCGATTGCTTCGTCAAATTTTAAATTAAGCGAAAATGATTTTTTGTATTTTCCGGCCAGTTTTTTCAAGATTTTATGGTATTTCTCATCGCCAACACCCAGAATCACAACCTGGTGTTTTTTTAATAGGTAATCCAGGCTTTCAGAAACAATATCAATGCCTTTTTGCTCCGCCAAGCGTGTTACCATACCAAGAAGCAGCGCATTGCCATCGACCTTTAAACCCAGTTCTTTCTGAAACATTTTTTTATTTACCGCTTTATTTTCCAAATCCTGCGAGGAAAATTTTTTATAAATCAGAGTATCTATTTTAGGGTTCCAGACTTGATAGTCGATAGCATTCAGTATCCCGCAGAGCCGTTCCCGTTTTTCCCGCAACACCCCTTCTAATCCGCAACCGTAATCAGGAGTCTGAATCTGTTTAGCGTAAGTGGGCGAAACGGTGTTGACCATATCGGAAAAAACTATGCCACCTTTTAAGAGGTTAATTTTTCCGTAGAACTCAAGACACTGCATATTGAAGCAATCCCAACTAAGGCCTAAAAGAGGATATTTTTCTTTTTCAAAAATGCCCTGATAGGCAAGGTTGTGAATGGTTAAAACACACTTTGTGTTTTTGAAAAAATTATCATTTTTGTAGATAGTTTTACAATACATATTAACCAGTGAAGACTGCCAGTCGTTGGAGTGTATTACATCAGGCGAAAACTTTAATTTTTTTAAAATTTCCAGAACCTGTTTACTGAAGAACGAAAAACGTTCCAGATTGTCCGGATAGTCGCCCTGGGGAGTCCCGTAGAGTGCATCGCGCAGAAAATAGTTATCATTCTTAATGAAAAAAAACTCAACATCTCCCTTTTTTGTGAAACCATATCCTGGAAAATTTTTCTGGGGTTTTATATTTTTATACAAAGGCATAAATACTTTTACCTGTGCCCCTTCACAGGCCAGCGCATGCGGCAGCGCTCCGCTTACATCCGCTAAACCACCGGTTTTAGCATAAGGAAATACTTCCGAAGAACAAAATGCTATTTTCATATAATTACCCCCTTTTGATTAATAGATGCGGATACACGCAGATATTAACGCGGATAAACGCCATCCGCGTCTTTCCGCGTCAATCCGCTTCTATATCCTAATATCCTGCAATTCTCCCCAATTTTTTCCTAGCGCAAGATTGACCTTTATGGGAACACTTAAAGCAATGCTTTCTTCCATTAAGCGTCGCACGATTTCGCTTACTTCTTTGATTTCACCAGGAGGCACATCAAATACCAGCTCATCATGAATTTGCATAATCAGCCTGGCGCGCATTTTCTTTTCACTGGTCTCGCGGTGGATATTGACCATAGCCAGCTTGATGATGTCTGCGCAGGAACCCTGGATTGGGGTGTTGACTGCCTGCCTGGCTGCAAATTCACGCAGCGCCATATTAGGGCTCTTTATATCCGGTAAGTTCCTGCGCCTGCCCAGGATAGTTTTTACGTATCCCAATGTTTCCGCCTCACTGCAAGTTTTTTCTATATATTCTTTTACCTTTGGGTAGCGCATAAAATAATTATCTATAAAATTTTGGGCTTCCTCTGTGCGCACATACAATTCTGAGGCAAGTCCGTAAGGGCTCATACCGTAAATAATCCCGAAGTTCACTTTTTTAGCCAGCTCACGCATGCCCGCCTCAAGTGCTTTCT
>JAQTOI010000038.1 GCA_028713415.1 Candidatus Omnitrophota bacterium | reverse complement strand
GTCACAACTGATTTCAACCTATGTGGGGCCGGCGTTTACGATGCGTTCAGGAGATTTACATATTTGGGCCCCTGTGGCTTTTGAGGCAGAGGCACGCGAACTTAAAAGGGGAGAAGAAATGTATCTGCAGCTTGAGCCTTTCGAAGAAAAAACCTTTGAGTATAATCTAGCTAAAATTCGCTGGGATTCAGTTTATTCATCGGTATGGCCTACGCGGCTTTTCTCTTCCGTAGCTGTTCCAGGCATATATACGCTTATGTTTGAAATACGTAAAAGAACCGGCAGCGCTACAGAGCGATTTGAATCAAATGCCATCGAGATAACGCTTCTGCCAAAGGTAAGTTTTGAGAAAAGCAAATTTTTAGCTGGCGAAGAAAATTCTGGAGTTATCCAATGAGAAAAATCACAAATATTTCTTTTCGCGCCGCCCGGAAAGAACTCATCTGTGGCGAGAGTGTTCTTTTTTCAGGGCTGCTATATACCGTCCGGGATCAGGCGCATAAAAAACTCATAGAACTGATAAAAAGCGCCAGGAAATTGCCGTTTGATTTAAAGGGTAAGATTATTTATTATTGCGGTCCGACAGCAACGCCCAAAGGAAAAGTCATCGGTTCCTGCGGGCCCACAACTTCCAGCCGCATGGATGAATTTGTCCAGGCGCTTTTAAAAAAAGGCCTGCTTGGTATGATTGGCAAAGGCAGGCGTTCAAGACGTGCCCGGCAACTTATTAAAAAATACAAAGCGGTATATTTTGTCACCTCGGCAGGCTGCGGCGCGCTTTTAGCCAAAAAGGTTATTTCAAAAAAACTTGTAGCATTTAAAGAATTGGGCCCTGAAGCAATATATCGGTTAGAAGTCAGAGACTTTCCGTTAATCGCGGCGATAGATTCGACGGGGAAAAGTATTTATGAAGACTTGTAGCTCTCAGCTATCAGCCAGCAACTATCAGCTTTAAAAAAGCTGAAGACTGAAAGCTGAAGACTGACAGCTTGAAAATGGAGGTTTAAAGTGAAACGAATCGACAACCGAGGTTTTGACCAATTACGCAAGATTAATATTGAACGTAATTTCAACAGGTACGCTGAAGGCTCTTGCTTAATTGAAGTAGGCAATACTAAAGTTATTTGTACCGCAAGCGTAGAAAAAGTAGTGCCGCCTTTTTTGCGCAACAGCGGCACCGGCTGGGTTACCGCCGAATACGGTATGCTGCCGCGCGCAACGAATACCCGAGTGCCTCGTGAGAAAAATTCCGGCAGGACACAGGAGATTCAGCGTTTAATCGGCAGATCTTTGCGCAGTGTTATCAGCCTGAAGGAATTAGGCGAGAGAACTATTGTTATTGATTGCGATGTTATCCAGGCAGACGGAGGAACCAGAATAGCCTCAATTATCGGAGGATTTATCGCTTTAGCAGATAGCGTAGCCAAAATATCGAAAGAAGGCTTAATACCTCTGTGCGTCACCAATTATTTAGGCGCGGTAAGCGTAGGCATGTGGAAGGGCCAGTTTATCCTTGATTTAAATTTTCAGGAAGACTCAAACGCCGATGTGGATATGAATGTGGTAATGAAGGGTGACGGAGAATTCATAGAAGTGCAGGGGACCGGAGAGCATCTTTCTTTTTCACATGATGACCTAAACAAAATGCTTGAGCTGGCGAAGAAAGGAATTGCTGAGATTATCGATATAGAGAAGAATTTATTGAAAGACGTATTGAAAATATAATTCAAGCTTTCAGCTGTCAGCTCTCAGCTTTCAGCTTTTTTTAAAGTTTCTTTAGCTGATAGTTGATGACTGAAGGCTGATAGCTATATCTATTATGCGCCTAATCATCGCCACCCAAAACCAAGATAAACTTCGGGAAATCAAACCCATCCTCATAAAAACGCAGATAATCGCAGATTGGAGGAACCGCAGATTCACGCAGATTTAAGGATATGAAATTAATTATCGCCACAAATAACAAATCGAAGTTAAAGGAAATAAAAGCAATTCTTGGTAGAGTTAACATGCCAATTATTTCTCTGAATGATCTCGATAAAAAATTTCATATCAAAGAGAACGGAAAAAACTTTCTGGCAAACGCGATTAAAAAAACTAAACCTGTTTCTTTTGCCTATCCTGATGACTTGGTTGCAGGAGAGGATTCAGGTCTTTCTGTCGATTATCTTAAAGGAAGACCCGGAGTATATTCCAAACGCTACTCCGGCAAGAACTGGACCTATGAAAAAAATAACCTAAAAATTCTCAAAGAACTCGAAGGCGTTGCCTGGAAAAGGCGTAAAGCCCATTTTATCGCCTGCCTTGCGCTTATGAAAAATGGCCGCCTGGTTAAAAAAATAGGAGGCAGGCTCAACGGGTTCATAAGCCTTAAGCCAAAAGGAACGGCAGGCTTCGGCTACGACCCGATTCTCTACATCCCCAAATACCGCAAGACCGTGGCGCAACTTTCCGCAAGCGTGAAGAACAAAATAAGCCACAGGGCGTTGGCGTTTCGGAAGCTTAAAGCTTACCTTAGAAGGATAGGGGCGGATTGCCGCGGATAGTAACGCGGAAAAACGCGGAGTGTAAAACGTGGGACGTAGGATGTCCGCTCTGCTAGGACGTTAGCGCGTTAATGCTCGTTAAGATGAGGAAAATTTTTACTAGAAAAAAACCAGAGTAAAATTTTTAGACTTGACAAAGGGTTTGTCAGTTATAAAATAAAAACATAAATACTGGTACATGTCCTGAGTTTGAATGGGGGAACCTGGACGTTAAAAAAGTAAAACCTTCGCAATAATTTTGTGCGAAGGTTTTTATTTTATAGTCGCTATTTTCAATTTAGCGAGACGAGAGGAGATGAATATGAGGCAGGATGTGGTTGTAGTACCGAGTGAATTGATTGAAAATAAAATTTATATAATCCGTAGGCACAAGGTAATGCTTGACCGTGATTTAGCTGAACTGTATGCTGTGCCAGTCAAAGTTTTAAATCAGGCGGTTAAACGTAACATTCAACGTTTTCCAGAAGATTTCATGTTTACTTTGAATGAGCAAGAAGCTGAAGCTCTAAGGTCACAATTTGTGACCTTAGAAAAAGGCAGAGGGAAACATTCAAAATATAAGTCGCATGTTTTTACCGAACATGGCATTTTGATGCTTTCCAGTGTACTCAATAGCGAAAAAGCTATAGCTGTGAATATCGCCATAATGAGAGTTTTTGTTAAGCTTAGGAAAATAATGATAGCTAACAAAGATCTTGCATTACGTTTAGAGCAGCTAGAACATACCGTTGAAAAGCAAGGCGAGCAAATCCACTCAATATTTGATGTAGTGAAACAACTTATGGCTATCGAGGAAAAGCCAAAACGAAATATAGGATTCCATGGTGAGTAGCATAGAAGCGGATCTATGCGGATAGCAATGCGTATTCGCTTCTATCTCTTGAAGCTTGCAGGTCAGGGGGGTGATTGCATAGCAATATGGTTTTGTTATAATACCTATTGTGAGGGCGTTATTATGATGGATAGACAAATATGGTAGGTTTGTTGAGGCATTGGTAACCACTAGTGTTTTTTTTATTAGAGGAGTGGTATGCTAATCCAGTCATTTCTAAAAGGTATCGCATTGCTTGCTAATTGGCAGGTTATCATTGCCGTCTTATTGTATGGGGCACTGGCAATTGGTTTTACCTTTTTACTCGGGGCAATAGGTTTGATAGCGGAAAACAAAAATCGAACCGGGATGCAATTCGGTATAGGTTGTCTATGGCAAATACTCGGCCCACTATGGCAAGCGTTACTATTAGCTTTTCTCGTTGGAGCTATTACTCCTATCGCGATGGGTTATAGCAACTCCATTGATATACATTATGCGCTTTCCAATTTGTCAACGCTTTGGGTAGCGGGTTTGGCAGGCATAGTGCTATTGCTTATTTTGTCAATAATACCTTTTATTAACATCCTTATTGGCAGCCAAGACGCAGGAATTTTTTGGATAGCAATACCTATTGTTATATCGAATTTTGCGCGCACAGGATTTTGGGGAACACTTGGGCTTGCCTATTCGTTCTTTTGGAATAACATTTTTGTTATGTTTCTATTTACACTATTTTCTTTCCTCATAGTTACACTGGGAAGATTTTTAACAATGGGCATACTCTATATTATTTCACGTTTTACCGATATTGAATCTAATGTTGGGGCGACAATTAGCATGCCATTATCATTATTCCTTACTGTTTTATTTGAGTTTATCCCCTTATTTTCGTTTATGTTTTACTTTGTCCAGAAATATGGAACACGGGCGGAAGACATAAAACAAAATGTCGAAGGCGGTTTCCCTGTTTTGTTGGGAATAATTTTCTTATTGGGCATCTCGTTTATAGTGGCAACTGGTTTTTATAAACTCGTAGAGTTCTTTGTAAAAAGGCGAATGAAAAAACGAAGTGTAGAAATAGGCACTCCCATTTTCCATATCTCGATGTTCAAGGGATTAAGCATTACTTATGTCATTTCTATCGGTTTAACCTTAATAATTGTCCTTATGATGCGAGCTTCTGGTAATGTCAACAGGTCCGTGGAACCATTGATAAGTTACGTTATATATGGATTATTAATACTGTGGGTAACGGTGTTGTTTCAACTATATAGAGTGGCGAAAATATTGAAAGTCAGCAAGGTGCTTGCGATAAGACCATCCCTTATTGTCATCTTAGCAGCTATCGCTGCCTATAGTTATTGGTTCTTAACACTCATCCTATTTATAGTGGTATGGATTAAAGCGAACGCATATATCCATTACGAGGCACAACGGCAGATAGAGTAGGTGGGTAATTTCATAATCTCCATTTCTTCCGTATCAACTCTTCCTTTTCAAAGTCTCGTTTTAGAATACTTGTATCCTTCCCCCTTGACATGTTACGTGTGACGTGATACCTTTAAGATTTGCATCCTGTATCTTCCGCGTGTATCCGCTTCTATAGCTTGCAGCTTTCCCCAAAGACCTGTTACTTGTTACCTGACACTTGATACCTTTAATGTTTTCGCTGAAAGCTGACGACTGACAGCTGCTGGCCAGGAAGGCCGTGGTTTAGCTTCCGTTAAGCTAAAGCCAAAGGCTGAAAGCTTATCTAAATTCTGTAGCCTGAAGCCTGCATCCTGTGGCTTGAAGCTTGCGGCCTGCGGCTTGCAGAAAAATCTTTGAAATTTCTATTATAATGCTAAAATAAAAATATGAAAAATAGAACTATCCTGAAACTATCCAGGCATAATAAAAATAAGGAAATAGAATTTGAATTACAATACCTTGGTTCTCTTTCGGTTAGACAGCGCTTTACGCTCATGTTTAAGAAAACAAAAGAAATGATTAGTTTATTGGAGAGACATGGACACAGAAGGGCTTTTAAAATTATTAAAAGATCATAAGGCCGATTTTGTAATCATTGGCGCAACTGCTTTTCCGGTTTATGGATACGCTCGTGCTACCTTAGATATTGATATTTTCATACGTCCAACCCAGGATAACGCCGCAAAAACACTGCAAGCCCTGAAAGCTTTTGGATATGATGTAAGTGATATTTCACTTGAAGATTTGCTCGAGAAGAAATTACTTATACGTCAATATGCAGTGGAAACAGATATTCACCCATTTGTAAAAGGTGTGCAGTTTGAAGATATCTGGAAAAATAAAGTGAAAGCAAAATTTGGCGAAACTTTTGTTTACTTCGCCTCCTTAAATGACCTCATAAAAATGAAACGCGCTGCAGCAAGGCCCCAGGATTTAGAAGATCTTAAGTATCTAAAAAAATTAAGAAAAGAAAAATAAATCTGCGCGCGATTACTTTTCGAAAGCTTAAAATCTATCTATTCAAATAGTACAAAAAAGGAGGGGAAAATGGCTGAAGCAGCATCGGATCTGGCAAGCCGCTGGAAACGTTTGGGTGGAGCAATAATTGATTCTTTAATTTCTATGGGCATTATGACTCCTATTATGCTGGTAACCGGAGTATTTGAGAGAATATCCAAGGGGCAACCCATGACAATGCGCGAGCAGGTAACATTTGCAATTATCGGATGGGGGATTTTTTTGATCCTTAACGGATATCTGCTTTCTAAGCGTGGGCAGACTATCGGCAAGGTAGTTGTAAAGACCAAAATCGTTGACGTAAAAGGAAGTATCCCTAATTTTGGTAAACTATTGATTTATCGCTATCTAATTCTTGGAATAGTAGCGCAGATCCCATTTGTCGGGGGTTTGGTGTGCTTAGCCAATGCTTTGTTCATTTTTGGCAAAGAGAGGCGCTGTATCCATGACTATTTGGCCGGCACTTGGGTCGTCAACGCATGATAAATAGAATGGCCTAAAGCTTTAGTTGCATAGAACCCTCAACCAAGTAATAGTTTACGTTGTGGGTAAGCAAAAAATTAGGTGAAGATGAATAATAATCAGAATGAATTTTCTGCGCCTTTTAAAGTTTCCAAGTCATTCAAAATTTTTATCGTCTTGTTTTCGTTCATGGGATTGTTTTTCCTTAGCTATGTTTTGTCGAAGACAGGCACAAATTTACGAGATATTATAGGTATTGTTGTTGGCGCGTCCGGAGGAATTGTTTTAATATCCTGGATGATTTTGGTTAGTATAAAAAAAATTCGTAATGAAGCTGGCTTATCTGAAGTGGAACGTTTATATATTGATGATTTAGAGCATTCTAAAATTACGAAGGTAGCCAAACAATATATATTTTCAAATATGGGAATGGGCGATATCCTAAGATTTATAGTTGTTACGGGTTACATATTTAAATGGGCGTTTTTTGGGATATTTGCTTTTGGAACAGTAACAGTATTTTTTAGGAATGATACTTTGTTTAGTAAAATTTTAATGCTATCTTTAGGCATTATTTGGTGTCCCTGGCTTGAAAATATTATTTTAAAGAAGCTAAATTTTAAAATTATTTTTATCGTTAAATTGCTGGTCAGTCTCTTAATATTTCTTTCAGCTATTATTATAATAGGTTAAAAATAAAGGAGGCTTAGGCTATGCATCAAAGTATAGGAGCGGTCATGGATAAGCTTATCTGGTTTGGGTTTGGCATATATTTCATAGTTTTATCCATAAAAAAAAGAGAAAAACTTGGGAATAAGGCTGCTTTTATAAGATTTGCTGGAATATTATTCATATTTATAGGATTGTTATCTGCGATAATGTCGATAATTAAGAGCCGGTAACTTTTGTTAGCTCTTACTTGATGTTGTTTTTTTCGCTTCCTTCCGCGTATATCCGCTTCTAAGTCTTGGAGCCTGCATCCTGCAGCTTGAAGCCTGCAGCTTGACTTTTTCCCCCAAATAGCTTATTATCTTAGATACTATGTCAAAACGTTCAAGACGCGCAAAATTATCCTGGAGCCGCAGGAAAAGAAAAAATAAAGGCAGAAAGCCCTGTAGGGGATAAGCTATCAGCTATCAGCCTTCAGCTATCAGCTTTTTAAAACTGAGGGAAGGACTTTTTGTTTCTTTTTTTAAAGCTGAAAGCTGACAGCTGACGACTGAAAGCTAATCATGAATATCATAGCCCGTATCAAAGAAGACATTCAAACCGTATTCCGTGAAGATCCGGCTGCGCGCAATGCTGCTGAGGTGATATTGTGCTATTCGGGCATGCATGCTATCTGGGTATATCGCTTTACGCATTGGCTCTGGAAAAAAAGCTTTAAGATTGAAGCGAGAATCGTTTCGCAGGCCGTGCGTTTCTTAACCGGCATAGAAATTCATCCCGGAGCTGCTATCGGCAGGCGATTCTTTATAGATCATGGCATGGGAGTAGTCATCGGAGAAACTACCGAGATTGGCGATGACGTGCTGATTTATCAAGGTGTTGTGCTTGGCGGCGTATCGCATGAAAAACAAAAGCGCCACCCCACTATCGGAAATAACGTGGTTATCGGCGCCGGAGCAATACTGCTTGGACCGATAGTTATCGGCAATGAAGCCAGAGTAGGCGCTGGTTCTGTCGTAGTTAAAGATGTTCCAGAGGGAGGTACTGTTGTGGGCGTTCCCGGACGACTGATTACCGAAGGAGTTCCGAAGCATATCAGCGGAGTAGAACTTGATCACAATAAACTGCCTGATCCGGTTATTGAAGTATTGCACCGCCTTGAAAAACGAATCGAAGATTTAGAAAAAGAACACAATAAGTTTCATAAATTGTAAAAATCCATAGAAGCGGAAACACGCGGATAGTTACGCGGAATGACGCGGATTTTTCAGCGTGTATCCGCATTTAGATCCGCGGCAATCCGCGATATATCATGAAGACAATCGCAGAAATTAACGAAAAAATAAGAAAAGGCAATGTAGTAGTACTGACCGCAGAGGAGTTGAAATCCTTTGTTGAAGAAAAGGGTGTAAAGAGCGCGGCCGATACTGTTGATGTGGTCACTACCGCTACTTTTGGCCCAATGTGCTCAAGCGGAATATATTTTAATATCGGCCACAGTAAGCCCCGCATAAAATTAGGCGCGGGTAAAACTACCCTTAACGGAGTCCCCTGCTACACAGGGTTTGCCGCGGTTGATTTATTCTTAGGCGCTACTGCCCTGCCCGAGGATGACCCCAGAAACAAAATTTATCCCGGTGAGTTTAAATATGGCGGAGGCCACGTCATCCAGGAATTAGTCTCCGGCAAGAATGTGGTACTTGAGGCTACGGCCTACGGGACGGACTGCTACCCCCGTAAAAATTTAAAAACGCTCATTAACATAAGCGATTTAAATGAAGCCGTTTTATTTAATATGAGGAATTGCTATCAAAATTATAACGTAGCAGTCAATACTTCGGATAAGGCAATTTACACTTATATGGGGATTTTGCAGCCCAATTTAGGAAATGCAAACTATTGCTCTGCGGCTGAACTCTCACCTTTATTAAATGACCCGTTGTATAAAACAATCGGTATAGGCACAAGGGTGTTTTTAGCCGGAGCCCAGGGCTATGTAGCCTGGTGGGGCACGCAGCATAACCCGTCCGTAGAAAGAACAGAGAAGGGGTTGCCCAAATATCCTTCCGGCACGTTAGCTTTCATAGGAGATTTGAAAAAAATGTCACCTGAATGGCTCCAGGGTACTTCCATGATTGGTTATGGAGCCACCTTAAGCATCGGCATAGGCATTCCTATTCCGGTGCTGAATGAGGAAGTCATTTCGCGCTGCGCGATAAGGGATAAGGATATTTTGGCGCCGATTGTCGATTATTCCAAAGACTACCCGCAAGGAGTCCCGGGCAACCTGGGATTTGTCAGCTATGCGGAACTAAAAACCGGCACTATAAAAATAAAAGGCAAAGATGTGCCTACAGGTTCCTTATCCAGCATCCGAAAGGCGCGGGAAATCACCAAAATTTTAAAAGAGCAAATTAAGAAGGGAAAATTTTTCTTAAGCGAGGCAGTTGAGGCTATCCCTTCATCTGATTCTAATTATAAGTTGAAACCCTTAAACGAACGCAAGGTTGACGATGACAAAAGTTAGCATAGTTTTACACTTTCCCAAAGACTTGGTCGATAAACCGATTGTATATCGGCTGGTTAAAGACTTTAATCTTTCTTTTAATATCCTTAAGGCAGAGATAAATCCGCAGGAAGGCCAGGGCGGCCTGCTCGTATTAGAGCTGGAAGGCGATGAGAAGGATTATAAAAAAGGCATTGAATACTTAAAAAAATCAGGCCTGAAGCTGCAGCTTCTTTCAAAAGATATTTCCATGGACAGAACAAAGTGCGTGGACTGCACTATTTGTGTTCCCCTGTGCCCTACAAAGGCTCTGGTGAAAGATGCTGCTTCCTGCGAAGTAAAATTTATTAAGGATGAGTGTATTGCCTGCGGGATTTGCATAAAGGCATGCCCGTATGGAGCGATGACGATTAGCTTTTAGCTTGTAGCTAAAAGCTAATAACTGATAATTAATAATTGATAATTACGAATTTTAGTTATCAATTATTAGTTATCGATTATAGGAATAATAAAGGAGTAAATAACGATGAAAGTCCTTGTTACCGGAGCGGCCGGTTTTATCGGTGCCAATGTGGTTAAAATATTAGAGAATAAAGGCGCGCAGGTTTACGCGCTCGATGATTTTTCAAGCGCTAATTTTAAGAATCTTGAAGGCGCAAAAGCTGAAGTAGTATGCGCTGACGTATGCGATGAAAAGGCAATTGCCAAATTACCGGCTGTTGACGCCGTAATCCATGAAGCCGCTATCACTGACACCACATTTAAAGATGATAAAAAGATGATAATGGTTAACTTCGAAGGCTTCAAAAATATTTTTAATTTTGCTGCAAGGAAAAAAGCGAAGCTCGTTTACATTTCAAGCGCAGCCGTCTATGGCTCAGGTCCTAGCCCCATGAAAGAGACGCAAAAACCGCAGCCGCTTAACGCCTATGCGTATTCCAAATATTTATGCGATTGTTTTTCTATGCCAATCATGAAAAAAAAGATTTTGCCCCTGCTTTTGGGCATCCGTTATTTCAACGTATACGGCCCCGGCGAGCATCACAAGGGTGCGGCCGCAAGCATGATCTACCAGCTGTATTTACAGATGAAAGCGGGAAAGCGTCCCTGCGTGTTTAAGTTTGGTGAGCAAAAAAGGGATTTTATTTATGTTTTGGATGCCGCGCGCATCACAGTTGATGCCCTGGTTGCTAAAACAAATACTATCGTAAATGTTGGGACAGGCAAGGCGCGCAGTTTCAATGACATAATCTCCGCCATCAACACCAGCATGAAAACAAACTTAGAACCTGATTATTTTGATAATCCCTACGTAAGCGCGTATCAAAATCTTACTGAAGCTGATATTACCCATCTTAAAAAGGTTATTAAAAATCCACCCCAATATAGCCTGGAAGACGGGATTAGCGATTACGTAAAAAATCACCTTCTTGCCAAGCAGCCTTAATATCCGGTTTTGACAAGTCGGCACATTAATAGGCGCAAAAATTACTCCAGAAATTATGAAATACAAACACGCCCTTTTTATTAACCCTTACATAGAGCGCTCCAATACGAGCGCGATGATGCTTTTTCCTCCCACCGGCCTTGAATATGTGGCTGCAAGTGCAAAAGACTGCGTCGAGGAGCTTACCTTATTCGATTTGCGCTATGAAGTTGATTACGCAAATCCTGAAAAACTCTATCAATTCATCGAAGAGAATATCGATATCATAGGCGTGAGCATCGGATGGGACAGGCAGATAAAAGAAATCTGCGAACTCCTGAACAATATTCCAAAAAATAAATTACTTGTTGTCGGCGGATATACCGCGACGGAAAAAGTAGAGGAACTTTTTCTGAATTGCCCCAGAATCGACATTATCGTGCGCGGCGAAGGAGAGGAGACCATAAAGGATATCCTGAAGGGCGAGCCTGTCGAGGAGATTTCAGGTTTATCATACAGGAGTAACGGCAAGATTATCCATAACGCGCACAGGCCACTTATCCCGGTAGATAATTTTCCGTATCCTGACCGCTCGCTTCGTCGCAACGAATACCGCTTGACCTTTCAGGGGATTAAGGCCGGGGATCTTTCATTTGACACGGTTTTGAGCTCACGTGGCTGCCCCTATAAGTGCAAATTCTGCACTTTCACGCTAAATCCGCTTGGCCAGAAAAGAGAATATTCCGCGCGAAGCGTTGAATCGGTGGTTGAAGAGATAGAAAAGATCCCGGCAAAAATCATACTTTTTAGCGATGAAAATTTCTCTTTCGATGCAAAAAGGGCTGAAAAATTATGCGATTTGCTTATTGAGCGCAAAATCAAGAAACGTTATATCGCCCAATGCCGCATAGAACTTGCGCAGTATCCCAGGTTATTAGAAAAGATGGTGGCATGTGGCTTTAAGACATTGCTCTTAGGCATAGAATCGCCGCATGATAAGACGCTTGCCCTGCTTAATAAAGGGTTCAATCAGGAAACGATAAGAAAATATTTTAAAACGTTTGTGCGCTACCCATTGTATTACCACGGATATTTTATTTATGGCAACATCAATGAAACCGAAGAGGAGATGCTTTATATCGCCATGTTCGCCCGGGAGATAGGAGTTGATTCGATAACGTATCTTAAACTAAGGATAGAAAAATTTTCAAGTTTGCGCGAAGTAGTCGAGAAAACTCCAGGTTATCATATTGCCAGTAACGGGGTGGTCTATTCCGATAAGTATAGCTTTGGCGATTTGAAAAAGATCGGGCGAAAAATAAAATTTACATTTTATACTCCGGCGCGTTTTATGCACATGTTCAACAAATGTTTCATACGTATTAAATTCTTTACTCTCGGTGAAATCCTTTCTTTATTTGCGATATTACCAAGGGTACTGGCTTCTTTGATTGCCAAAGACATAAAGAAGGGCCGGTTTATCGATTCGCTGCGCAGGACATTTATACGCAATACTTAGCCCAAAAAATACCTTTAAAAAAAGCGTTTTTTTACCCCTGATAACGGGCTGATTGAAATCGGCTGGCAGATTTAATAAAAAACGGCTTCAACCGGAAAAAAATACTTGACAAAGTTTTTATTTACGGTAACATTATCACCACATTTGCGTTCTCCTGACAATATAAAAGAAAATTCCTGCATTTATTTAGATAAGCAAAAACGCAAGTAAAATAAGGAATTTCTGGAGTTGAAAAGTACGTAAGAATTAGGCATAATTATACATAGGACAAGCAAACAAGCATCCTAAAAGGATGCTTTTTTTATCGCTTCGTTCATTGACAAAAAGCCCGATAATTTTAAAAGCCTTTGGAGGGTTTGATCCTGGCTCAGAGTGAACGCTGGCGGCGTGGATTAGGCATGCAAGTCGAGCGAACTTATTTTTTCTGTTATTGCGGGGTAACTCGTGGTAGCAGAGAAAATTTGTTAGCGGCAAACGGGTGAGGAATACGTGGGTAACGTGCCTTGAGGAGGGGGATAGCCTCGCGAAAGCGGGAGTAATACCCCATACTTCCCGGAGTCTGAAATTGGCACCGGGAAAAAGATGGCCTCTACTTGTAAGCTATCACCACAAGAGCGGCCCACGTCCTATCAGGTAGTTGGTGAGGTAATGGCTCACCAAGCCTAAGACGGGTAGCTGGCTTGAGAGAGTGGTCAGCCACACCGGAACTGAGACACTGTCCGGACTCCTACGGGAGGCTGCAGTCGAGAATCTTTTCCAATGGACGAAAGTCTGAGAATGCGACGCCGCGTGAGGGATGAAGGCCTTCGGGTCGTAAACCTCTTTTATTAGGGAGGAATTACCAAGGGTGAACAATCCTTGGGGTTGACTGTACCTGATGAATAAGCCACGGCTAACTCCGTGCCAGCAGCCGCGGTAATACGGAGGTGGCAGGCGTTACTCGGTTTGACTGGGTGTAAAGGGTCCGCAGGCGGCTCAATGTGTGAAAGGTGAAATCCTTTTGCTTAACGAAAGAATGGCCTTTCAAACTATTGTGCTTGAGGATGGGAGAGGAGAGCGGAACTGCCGGTGTAAGGGTGAAATCTGTGGATATCGGCAGGAACGCCTGTAGAGAAGTCGGCTCTCTGGTCCATTCCTGACGCTCAGGGACGAAAGCTAGGGGAGCAAACAGAATTAGATACTCTGGTAGTCCTAGCCGTAAACGATGGACACTAGGTGTTTGTCCGTAAGGATGGGTGCCGAAGTTAACACATTAAGTGTCTCACCTGGGGACTACGGCCGCAAGGCTAAAACTCAAAGGAATTGACGGGGGCCCGCACAAGCGGTGGAACACGTGGTTTAATTCGATGCTACGCGAGGAACCTTACCAGGGTTTGACATGCTTGTAGTAATCGCCGGAAACGGTGGGTGAACTGTAACCAGTCAGTTGCTTGCACAGGTGCTGCATGGCTGTCGTCAGCTCGTGCCGTGAGGTGTTTCCTTAAGTGGAAGAACGAGCGCAACCCTCGCCCTTAGTTGCTAGTTTCGGTTTTTAATCGAAGCGCACTCTAATGGGACTGCCCGCGTTAAGTGGGAGGAAGGCGGGGACGACGTCAAGTCCGCATGGCCTTTATATCCTGGGCTACACACGTGTTACAATGCCGGTTACAACGGGAGGCGAAGTCGTAAGATGGAGCAAATCCCTAAAAAGCTGGCTCAGTTCAGATTGAGGGCTGCAACTCGCCCTCATGAAGCTGGAATCGCTAGTAATGGCGCATCAGCTATGGCGCCGTGAATACGTTCCCGGGCCTTGTACACACCGCCCGTCAAGCGCTGAAAGTGGGAGGCACCTGAAGTCCCGACGTAAGTTGAGATCACGGTGAATTTCATGATTGGCGCTAAGTCGTAACAAGGTAGCCGTACGGGAACGTGCGGCTGGATCACCTCCTTTCATTTTTTATTCGAACTTGTTTCGAATAATTAAGTGGAAAAATTTCATTTTCAAATCTCATCTAGCAACTGAGATTTACCTCCAAAGGCTTTTGTCTTTGTATAAAGTAGAGAGTAGCAAGTAGAGAGTAGAGAGATGAAATCTTTTTTCTCGCTACTTGCTACTTTTTGCTCTTTACTCCGTGCGAAGCACGGCTGGGCCCATAGCTCAGTTGGTAGAGCACCGTGCTGATAACGCGGGGGTGTCTGGTTCGATCCCAGATGGGCCCATTAAATGGCATATGGCAGGCGGCTCATAGCAAATGGTTTAATTTATTTACTATTTGCCATTAGCTATGCGCTATTAGCTATTAAGGGCCTGTAGCTCAGCTGGGAGAGCACCTGCTTTGCAAGCAGGGGGTCAGGAGTTCAATTCTCCTCAGGTCCATGTTAACTTATGAGATTGTTGGACTGTGAAGAGAGGCCGGTTCTCCGCCACATTGAATTTATTAATCCAGGCGGATTCGCCTTAGGCGAAAATTCCGACCAGGTCCATTTAAAGAGAACATACTTGTTTTTTTAAACAGACCGAAAGGAGTTTCCGCTCGCCGCAAAGCGGCGAAGCGAGATCTCGCCAAAAGTTTTCAACTTTTGGCGGACAATTCTCCTCAGGTCCATTGAAAAACATTCGTTCTTTTTAAGATATTAACGTTAGGGAGTTTCCCGATAGAAGCTGTGCTTCATCGGGATAATTCGGCAACGCAACTTTTCTTCGTGAGAAACTTGAAAAGTTGCTGCCTCATTAAATTATCTTTGAAGTTTATGTCGTGAAGCCTGCGCGTTTCAACGCGCGTGCTTACGATTGATGACGATAAAACGGGTCTTTGAAAATTTGGTTGAGTATCAAGCTACTAACGGCTTATGGTGAATGGCTTGGTTGGTGCAGGCGATGAAGGGCGTGGCAAGCTGCGATAAGCTGCGGTGAGATGCAAGTGATCTTTGACCCGCAGATGCCCGAATGGGGAAACCCTTGCGGGGTAATACCCGCAAATCTCGAGTGATCGAGAAGCTAACCCGGGGAAGTAAAACATTTCAGTACCCGGCGGAAAAGAAATCGAAAGATATTCTCCCAGTAGCGGCGAGCGAAAAGGGAATAGCCTAAACTCGACAAGTGTTAAAGCCTGCTGGCGTTGCTTGTTGGGGGTCACGGGGCATTACCGGAAGGCGTGGCAGAGCTTTCGGGAAGTTACAAACTTTACTCGTAGTTGAATCCGTTGGAAAACGGAACCATAGAGGGTGATAGTCCTGTAAACAAAACGGGTAAGGCTTCCTGGGTAATGTTTCCAAGTACCACGGAGCACGGGAAACTCTGTGAGAATTTGGGCCGACCACGGTCTAAGGCTAAATACTCGCACCAGACCGATAGTGAACTAGTACCGTGAGGGAAAGCCGAAAAGAACCCCGGTGAGGGGAGTGAAATAGAACCTGAAACCATAAGTTTACACAGCGGTCATAGTCTCGATGCAAATCGGGACAATGGCGTACCTTTTGCACAATGGTCCAGGGAGTTATTGTTTATCGCAAGTCTAACTGCGGTGAGCGCAGGAAGGCGTAGGGAAACCGAGTCCTAATAGGGCGTTCTAGCGGTAGGTAATAGACCCGAAGCCAGTCGATCTACCCATGGCCAGAGTGAACCTCGACGAAAGTCGGGGGGAGGTTCGAACCAGTGAATGTTGAAAAATTCTTGGATGAGCTATGGGTTGGAGTGAAAGGCTAATCAAGGCTGGTGATAGCTGGTTCTCCCCGAAACGACTTTAGGGTCGACCTCCAGAATTTTGGGTTTAGAAGGGTAGAGCACAGGATGGGCTAGGGTGGACTGTGTCCATACCGACCCCAAGCTAACTCCGAATCTTTTAAATCTGTATCTGGGGAGCTAGACTGTGCGGGCTAAGCTGCATAGTCGAGAGGGAAACAGCCCAGACCGTCAGTTAAGGTCCTTAAACGCAGGCTAAGTGGAAAAGGATGTAGAGTCACTAAAACAGCCGGGATGTTGGCTTAGAGGCAGCCATCATTTAAAGAGTGCGTAATAGCTCACCGGTCGAGTGACCCTGCGCCGAAAATGATCGGGGCTTAAGTCTGCTACCGAAGCTACGGATTTATCCTCACTTTAAGTGAGGGTAAGTGGTAGGGGAGCATTCTGTATGCATTGAAGGTCACGGTGTAAGCCTGGCTGGAGCGTACAGAAGAGATTATCTTGGAATGAGTAGCGAAAAGACCGGTGAAAAACCGGTTCGCCGCAAGCCTCAGGTTTCTCCGTCAATGTTCGTCAGACGGAGGTTAGGCGGCCCCTAAGCCGAACCTCGGTTCGCCGAGGGTAGGTAATGGAGAAGGGCGTTAATATTCGCCCCCCATCTATAGGCGTTAACGCAAGAAGTGACGCATGAGGTAGAGTGGTCAGACTGTTGGATGTGTCTGTCCTCTTGACGCAAGTTGAGAGGGGAGCCCAAGCTACGGCGCGGGCGAACCCACTAGAACTAAGTGCCAAGAAATAGCTTCTTGCGTTGTTTATAGGTGACCGTACCGCAAACCGACACAGGTAGGCTACCTGAAAATGGTAAGGCGCTCGAGAGAACTCTCGCTAAGGAACTCGGCAATTTAGCCCCGTACGTTTGCAAGAAGGGGTGCCCTTGGTAGCGATATCAAGGGCCGCAGTGAAAGGGCTGCTGAGACTGTTTAGCAAAAACACAGGTCCCTGCTAAACTCGCAAGAGGATGTATAGGGACTGAGACCTGCCCAGTGCTGGAAGGTTAAGTGGAGAGGTTATTTCCCGTAAGGGAGAGAAGCTTCGAGCCGAAGCCCCAGTAAACGGCGGCCGTAACTATAACGGTCCTAAGGTAGCGAAATTCCTAGTCGGGTAAAACAGTCGGACTTGCCCGTAAGCTGGCTCATAACGGTGAAAGGATTTTTTTATACCTTATTATTCACTAGGATAAGGTTAAACGAAAAATTCCAATACCGTGGGAAGTCGTCTCGCTCGAAAGCGGGATTGACCCCGTAACGACTTTCCGCTTTACGCGGAGGGCTTTCGCGGTATTCGCGAGGGCAACACGCCAGCCATCAGTTTTTGGGTGAGGAGGAGTTATGATGCACCCAGAATATGTTACAGGTTTTTGCGACGGAGAAGCGAGTTTCAGCGTTACCGTCTCTCCCCGGGGAAGTTCTTGGGAGATACGTCCGAGTTTTTCTGTTTCTCAGAATGAGGCATCGAAAGATGTGTTGTATAAATTACAGCACTTTTTTGGATGCGGGTATGTTCGTCCTTCACGCAGTGACAATACGTATAAATATGAAATACGCAGTCTGCCTGAATTGCGAGACAAAATCATCCCGCATTTTCAAAAGCACTCTTTGTATACTGAAAAACAGAAGAATTTCGAAATTTTCGTGGCTATTGTCAAGTTAATGTTAGGGGGTAAGCACCTCACGAAAGACGGATTGCGCGAAATTGTGCTGTTACTTGAGAAGTTAAATCCTAAATGCAAAAAAATTTACGATCGAAAGAAGCTCCAAGAACTGATGAATGTATAGTCTAAGACCCTTCGAATACGATCAGGTTTTCCTGAGTATATTGAAGGATTGAAGTTCCGACCCGCACGAATGGTATAACTATAGCAGCGCTGTCTCAGCGAGAGTCTCGGCGAAATTGTAGTGGCGGTGAAGATGCCGTCTACCCGCAGTCGGACGAAAAGACCCCGGAACCTTCACTGTACGCTGGTATTGGATTTTGGCGCAGTATGTGTAGGATAGGTGGGAGGCTTTGAAGCCCTGGCGCTAGTCAGGGCAGAGCCAACGGTGAAATACCACTCTTACTTCTCTAAGGTTCTAACCTTGTTAAGTCAAGGGACAATTCCAGTCGGGCAGTTTAACTGGGGCGGTTCCCTCCTAAAAGGTAACGGAGGGGTTCAAAGGTACCCTCAGTCCGTTTAGAAATCGGACGGCGAGTGTAAAGGCATATGGGTGCTTGACTGCAAGGCTGACAAGCCGAGCAGGCGCGAAAGCGGGACTTAATGATCCGGTGGTTGCAAGTGGAAGCGCCATCGCTCAACGGATAAAAGGTACTCCGGGGATAACAGGCTTATCGGGTCCGAGAGTTCACATCGACGACCCGGTTTGGCACCTCGATGTCGGCTCATCTCATCCTGGGGCTGGAGA
>JAQTOI010000037.1 GCA_028713415.1 Candidatus Omnitrophota bacterium | reverse complement strand
CCTCTTAGGTCTTATCCTGACCGCGACGGTGATTGCGGCGCCCATTGGCTTGGGCCTAATGGAGTTGGGCAAGTTCCTCTTCCTGCCCTTCGGGCGCGCCATGGTGAACAAATCGGAAATTAACGTCGAGCAGAATAAGGTTTGGAAGGCCTATTCAACCATCATCATGATTCTGTACATCCCCGTCGGCATCCTCTTAAGCCTTCTGGCCGTGCTTCAAGTTGCGGGGCTTTTTGTCAGCATCATCGGAATTCCGGCAGCAATTGTTGTCGCCAAATCTCTTGGTACATTCTTTAACCCGGTTAACAAGAAGTGCGTTCACCAAGCAGTGGCCGATGAGCTTGAAAAAAGGAAGGCGCAAGCCGAAATCAGTAAACATATCAGCGCCTAACAACTGCCATTCGGCGGACGGAGCTGCGCATTGGCGCTAAAGCCGGCGTGAGATGCAAGAATGATACTGTAAAAAGTTTTATGAAGAAAATATTTATAACTATTTTTACTTTGTCTCTTGCTATATATTGCTTTGCTCAAAGCGGGGGCTCTTTTTCTAAAGAATTACAGAATAAATTCAAAGCTATTTCCGACAAGCTCTGTTGGGATATAATGGTAGAACAAAATAATATGGCAAAGGAGCATGGTGAAGAATTACCGGAAAATCACTTAAAATTAATGGCATATAGCGCAAGTACAGAACTAATGGAAAAATATCAGAATGCTTTTACTGTGCCTGAGGCAGAAGCCAAAAAGTTTCTTTCCGGAGAATATGATGATTTTAAAAATAAAAATGAATTTGATAATTGCGTAAAAGAATTGGCTGATTTATCCGTCAGCCTCCCCCTGTCTATTCGTTACCTTATAGAGAAATCTCATAGCCAAAAACTTTCAGGATTAGAACTAGAATTTGCGGTGAGATTATTTAAAGAATATCTAAAACAAATAAGTAATCTCTAGGGAGTTTTCCTCATTTCTTTTAAGGCGGATTTTAAATCATCAAGCTGATTGCGGTGAGTAAGCAGGGTATATTTTTCAGTATCCACAAAAACAATGCCTTCTAAGCCTATAACGAGAATCTTCTTCTTTGTATTATCCAGATAAATAAGGTTATTTTCGCCATTATAGACAAAAGCCGCTCCTTTCTTCACGTTGCCGCGTGCATCTTTAGGTAAAACATCATAAATCGCATGCCATGACCCGAAATCTTTCCAGAAAAAATCGCTCTTTATAAGCCTACACTTTTTTGTCTTTTCCATTATGGCTTTATCAAAGGGGGTATCCTCGATTTTGCGGTACAGCTTTTTTATGTTCCTATCCAGATTGCTCGATTTTTCAAAAACCTGCGCGAAATCCCGGTAATAGAGGTAATATTTTTTATATTCTTTATCAAGAGTTGAAAGGGAAGAGATAAACATGCCGCTATTATAGAAGGAATCTCCCTTGTTAATAAGTTCGGCAGCCATCATACGCGTAGGTTTTTCAATAAAGCGTTTTATCGCAAATACTCCTTTCTGTATCTGGCCATCTACCTCGATATAGCCGAAATTAGGCGTAGGTTGAGCGGGTTTTATGCCGAGAGTACATATCCAGCCCTCCTCCGCTTGCACAAGTGCGCCGCTTAAAGCGCAAAGGAAGTTTTTTTCTTCTTTTATGAGGTGGTCAACCGGAGAAACAATCAATGCGTTATCGCCTTTAATTTTCTTGCGCAGGCAAAAAATAGAGAGCAAAATCGCCGCAGCGGTATTTTTACTTTCCGGCTCCAAAAATATATTTTCTTTTCTGACAATTTTTATCCTGCGCAGCGTCTCTCTTTCTTTATAATTAGCGACTAAAAAAATATTTTCTATAGGCGTAACTTTTAAAAATCTTTTTATGGTCAGCTCTAGCGGAGAAAAACCAAAAATATCCAGGAAGTTTTTGCTTTTATATTCGGAAAGCGGCCAAAGCCTTAAAGATTTTCCTCCGCACATTATCAAAACTATAGGTTTATCAGTCCTCATCAAGCTCCTCTGCGCGGTGAGAGAAATATCCGCCGGTATAGCCATCAAGAATGGCGGTTAATTCTTTAAGCCGCAATTGTTTTTGAAATAATTCTTCCTGATTTGGCGAGGCAGCCAGTACCTCGCGTTTTATCCGCAAGCGTTCAAAATATACCCTGTTAATTTCATCAAGAATATCCAAGCGTAATTGCGTATTAAGCCGGCTGCGCGTGTCAACGTCATCCTCGTATGAATTCCAGACAAAATCGCCCAAATCCCAGCCAAAAGACAGACCCCAATCGCGCGGGCCCACCGCAAAAGTGCCGCTTGATGAACCGTAAATTGTTTTATCGTAACTCCAGTTAATCGTAGGAAAAAGAGCGCGCGCTTTAAGCTGATTGCGCCATTTTCTGATTTTATCAGGATGCACCTCGTTATAGCGTATGGAAGCCTCCTGGATCTCTTCGATAGGTGGTTCTCCGGAAATTAATGCTTCTACGTCCTTGTTGTAAGACAGTTGAGTAAAATAACCTCCCTTAAAGAGGCCTAACTCCGTTGCGAGATATATTTCTCCTTCTTCATTAAAAGCTATCCAGAAAATTTCAGAAGCCTCGATACCTTCGAAAATCTGTTTAGATGACATTGCCTCAAGGTTAATTTTAAAAAAACCTTTTGCGGTTGCAGCAAAAAGGGCGCCTTCTTCTTCTTGCGCTTGCATAAGGTAATTTATGGAAAGGCTATTGATACCTTCAATATATAATTTTTTCCAATTTTTTCCGCTGTCACTAGAGGCAAAAATACCTTTATTGGTCCCAAGCCATAAACGCCCGGAGTTAAATACGTCAACTGCAATAACCCTGGGGACAATACCGCTTTCCTCCTCGTTAATCTGTTCTTTCTCTCTTATAACAAGCAGCCTTTCAATATTGTCTCTATTTTTAAAGCAGTACACTCCTTTTCCTGTTGCCAGGTATAGGCAATCCTTAGCCGGAGCCATATAATAAACGGCGGTATCGCTCAAGATTTTAATTTTTTCCCATTTTAAAAGCTCTTCATTGGCAACATAAAGCCCAGAGGTGGTCCCAATAAAAATTTCTCCCTTATAATTTTGGGCGGTCATTATAATTGCCTCTTCCGGGCAAGCGAACAGACTTTCCTGTTTATCGGCTATTTTATAAAGATGGCGGGTAGTCGCGCAGAAAAGTGTATTTGCCAAAGATGGGTCAAAAAATATATGCTGAATCTCTTCATCCTTGAAAACTGCTGTTTTGATAAACTGTTTTCCGCTTGCGTCGCTTGAGTAGAGAGAATTTTTAGAAGCGGCGTACATACGTGTAGGCAGAAAAGAAGAAATAACTATTCTCTTAATCAGGCTATCCTCTATCCCAGAAACGCGGTTAAAAAGGCAAAAGGCGGAATTAAATGGCAGGATTAAAAAAAGGCAGGAAAAAAGTAACAACTTCTTCATACTATTTTTTTATTATAATCTCTTTTTTTGATTTGCGCAATATATCTTTCGTGGGGTTACTATTTTTATTTTCTATCACGAATTAGTACTAATTTCCGTAAAATGTTGTTCTTAAGTATTTCAGTAACGGTTAAGGTAACGATACCCGTTTCGGTTACGTTTAGGGGCTACGGCTTAAATATATAAAATATCAGGACGAACAACATAACCCCAAGACGATACGGGCATCGTAACCGTAACCCGCTGCCGTTGTTGTGAAGTCGCACGCAAAGACAGGATGCTTATTCGTGTTATTCGTCTTAAGATTCGTAACAATTCGTGTTTAGCGGGTTTTAGCGGCAACGAAGGAATGGTTTTCGGCGATAACTGTAAATTTAGATTTATCAAAAGTACTAAATACTTTTTTTTCAAAAAGGATATAGCTATCTTTTTTCTGAAGCACTTCCGGAAGGCCTTTATCGCTAATATTTATTTCTAAATCGGAGCAATAAAAATGAAACGCGGGATCAATTATATTATAGGAATAAATTTTCTCTTTATTAGGCAGAGCGGCACGGATTTTCCCTGCAATGTATTTACTGTCATGCGAATAGTCAAGATCAAATATCTTCTTCTCAAGCGAGAGATAAATTAGCGAGCTTAAGGCAAGCAGAGCGACAGCGATAATTGTTCTTTTTTTAAATACCCGGCTCAGGAGCCAGGCAACCAGCAGGGATGCGGCAGGATATATCGCAATAATATACCAGTGCAGTTTTGTTTTTACGAGCGTTGCAACTAAGAATACGCATATAGCCCAAGTAAGCGGAAGAATATGCTCTTTTTCTTTCTTGAATACTACTCTCCAGAAAATAATAGGCACAGCCAATAAAAAAAAAGCCCCCCAGGGCCTGCCCTTGTTCGGTAAAACTTTAAAGTAACTGAATACTCCTCCGACATGGCCCTCAACCGTCTGGGTAGTCCGGATAAATAAGTGCTTAGTGAAATATCCGGAGATAAAATCTCCTCTGTAATGCAGAAAAGCAAAGTAGTGCCAGAAGGCCAGCAGAATAAAAGAGCATATCGCTCCGGCAATAAAAGACGGCTGGCGCAAAAGAGCCATCTTCTTAACGCTGAATAGATACGCTAATACTATAGTAGGAATTAATAAAGCCCCTACCCCCTTAGTCAGGAAGGCGAGGGTAAAGCTAAGCCAAAAAAGAAATAAATATAGCTTCTTATTCTCGCCAAATTTTAAAAAAAGAAGAGAAAGAGCGATAAAAAAGCTAAATGTCGCATCGAGCATGCCCATTTTTGCCGACCAGATAAAATGCCAAGTTGAAAGAAGCAGAAGGCTTGAAGCGAAAGCTATCTTGCGGCAATAAAGCGAACTTGCCAAGGCGTAAACCAGAAGAACAGTTCCTGTTCCAAAAATGGCTGAAGGAGCCCGAGCTGAAAATTCATTAACACCAGACAATTTATAAAACAGCACTGTCAACCACATGTAGAAGGGCGGTTTATCGCTCCAAGGCTCCCCTCTCCAGGTTAAGTCAATCCAGTTGCCTGATAAGTACATCTCTTTAGCCACTTGAGCGTAAACGCCTTCGTCCCAGGAAGTAAGGCTACCTGAACCTAAATTCCAAAAAAGAATAATTCCCGATAAAATAAGAAGGACGATTATGTCTCTTTTTGCCCCGAAAAATGCTTTTGGATATACCATAGATACAGATGGTTATCGTTATCTCAACAGTTATACAAGAAAATAATCACTAAAATGGTTTAAGGTACATTTTTCGGGTACCTTGCGCAAGCTTAACTGAAATTGTCGCATTGCCAATTTCAGTTGGCCGAACCTAAGGGGCAAAAAGTGCATTTAAAAATGCACTTTTTGGGTTAACGCAATTCTTTCCATAATTTGAAAAGCTCATAAAACGAATTAAAAATAACCTTAAAACTAGCCCCGGTAGCCCTGCCGGACTTTCGTGCAAGATGCGTTACTCCCACCTGCTTTATAACAAATCCTCTTTTTTTCGCTCTGATTAAAAATTCCGCGCTTATGAAGCCGGCGTTACTTTTTAATTTCCGTGGCTCTATTGCCCGTTTTTTTATCAATTTGAATGCGCAGTCAATATCTTTTGCATTTAAACCAAACAATATACGTATCAGAAGGTTGTATGCGTGGGCGTTCAAAATGCGATAAATTGGATCCTGGCGCTTTATTCTAAAACCCGCCGCGATATCGCATATGGCTATAAGGGGCAGAAGTTTTTCTAACTCTTGAAGATGAAACTGTCCGTCACCGTCAGTAAAAAATATATAATCGTATTTCGCGTTTGAGAAACCTGTTTTAAGCGCGCCGCCGTACCCTTTATTTTTCTGATGTGTCAATACTTTGAGATTTTCGTATTTTTCTGATAGTTGTTTGAGCACATCAGCAGTTTTGTCGCGTGAGCCGTCATCGACTACCATAATTTCGAAGTTTTCCGCCAGTTCTGGAATTATTTCAAACGCATTTTTTACTGTTCTGGCAATATTATCTTGTTCGTTATAGGCAGGAAAAAAAACCGAAAGGCCTTTAAACTTATCTCTCATGAGCGGGTTTTTGAAGTACTAAAATATAGAAACGCCTTTTAAAATTAAAAATGGTCTCTTTGCCTTTGAGTTTATCACATTTCTTTATGGTAAAATCCCCCTTGAGCATCTTAATGACATTAGCTATGGTAAATGAATACGGGTGCGGCTTTTCTTTAAAAATAACCAATTTTTCGCCAAAAGAACGGATGAATTTTAGAATTGGCCCGTGCGTGTAAATTCCAAGCAATAGATACCCCTGTGGTTTTAAGATTCTGCTTATCTCATTAATTATCTCTTGCGGATTAAAAGTGTGATCTAGCATATTATAGCAAAGTGCGGCATCGAAAGTTTGCGGCGCAAAAGGCATCTTTTCCGCCATTGACTTAATAAATACGCTGCCTGGGGTTTGCGGTAATTTTTCACGATAGTATTCCTGATAGAAATCCATAAGCGGGTCCACGTAAGTTTTATGGCAAGATTCAAAAAAACGCGCCAGACATGTTGGCCCGCTTCCCACATCTATTACCGAAAAGTGGTTATCGTTAAATTGGCGCTGGATTTCTTGAATGTAAGGCAAGACTATTTTTTGGGCAGAAGAAAGACGCCTGTCCAAAATGTTAATGTCTTTCTTGCGGATATGCGAGCTTCTCTCTGCTTCCTGGGCAATTTGGTAACGTTTTTCGGTGATCATAATTGAGCTATCAGCCGTCAGCTTACAGCTATCAGCTTACAGCTTTTTTATCTTTTAGCTAAGAACTGGCGACTGAAAGCTGATGGTTCATCGCAAGATAAAAATCTAAATTCAGTTCTCTCGCGCGGTAGCTGAACAATAGAGCAATAGAAAATAGACCGCAATTGAGCTTTGATCTATTGCTCTATTGTCTATTGCTCAATTGCTCTACTTTTATTTTGCTAAAGGCAAAATAAAAGTGCCGAGGGAGGGAGTTGAGCCCCCGACGCGCGGATTTTCAGTCCGCCGCTCTACCACCTGAGCTACCTCGGCACTATGCTAACCGCCTTGCGGCAGTCAGCGATTAAGACAAATTATCAAGAGCGAAGGTGGAACCTGCTCAATGAGACTGTAATTTTTCAAGCTGCAAGCGTAGAAAAATTACATAGTCGAATTAGTCCCGCCTCTTTCGGCGGGAAGCTACCTCGGCACTATGCCTCATGTCTTGCGACAATCGGCGATTAAAACAATAATTATCGAAAGTTACGCAGAAACGTTAAAGAATTATAGCATAGAAGGAATTTTGGGCAAGGGAAAAATACTTAATAATACCTTGCCGACTTAAACATCCACATTGCAAGCAGCAATAAACTAACGGCAGCAACTACACTAAAAAACGGCGGCACATTCAAAGGCCCTATGGCTAGCTTCAACCTCAGCACAAACCTAGCTAAATGCACAGAGGCCGCTATAATGAAGATTACTCCCGCTGTCTTCAAAGCTGTGCTTCCCATGTTCACCTCCAGAATCGATTATAATCTACGCCTTTTTTTTCCCTTCCAATTGTTTAAGCTCTGCCTCAAATTCTCTGCTTTGCCTCTTAGTTAAACCCTTTAAAAACGGGATATACGCATCGCGAAAACCTCGTAGGCCTTTTATTTTGATATTACCGTCATGATTAATCTTTTCTACCAGGAGTTGCGGGTATCTAGGATGAGGTTTACCTGTCCTTATAACCACGCCGCCCTCCAAGGCCATCTTCAGTATTGGGGGCTTCATAAGACACAGTATCTCTTCGCCTTTTAATATATAGAGTAAAAATCCGCCTAAAATAAAAATTGAAGCAAATAAACGCAAGGCGGGCTGCCTGTCAAATACGTATTTATGGCCCAGATAAATCGAATAAAAATCCTCTTCTATGTAAGTTTTATTTAATAATACATTTTCTCCCTGCGAGTAGGCGTAATATTTTTGGAAGCCAAAACCAAGGATTGAGCCGACTAGCGCAAGAACTATCGAGCAGGCTAAAATTAACTCCTTTTTATTCATCTACTAATCCAGATACTTCTTGAGATATTTTAGTAACAACTGCCAATCGCAGGGTTTTATAAAATAATCCGTGGCTCCGCAACTTTGCCCTTCCATTAAATAATCTGTTTCGCCTTTTGCAGAAAGCATAATCACCGGTATTCTCCGGGTAGCCTGGTCAGCCTGCAGGCGGCGTAACACCGTAAAGCCGTCCACTCTAGGCATAATGATATCTAGTAATATTAAATCGGGTGACTCGGCGCCTGCTTTGCGCAAACCTTCCTCGCCATCTTTTGCGATTGAAACCTTATAACCATGAAAGCTTAGACGCTCTTTAGCCAGCTCTAAAATATCCAGGTCATCATCGATAATCAAAATTTTTTTGACGGCTAAATCCATAATGTTGCAAGGATTAGGTTTTATATTTGGTTATAGCCAAATACTACCTTCACCTAAGCGTGCCAAAAAGTAATTTGGTATATATATCGGGAAACTTCTTGAATTCATTATACCACGCGGAGAATGCATCCAGGCATTACTTTAAAACCGGTGAGAGGCGGAAATTTATTGCGCCATATTCTCGTATTCTCTGGACGTTATGCGGCGCTTGCCGTAAGGAGCCTGCTTTATATCCTGGACATATATGGGTTTCTCTGGGCTTGACTCGGTATAGATAATATTCTTACCGTTTGAGGAAAACTGTGCGCTTTCATAAATAGCGGGCGTAAGGGTAATTCTTTTTGCGTCGCTGCCATCTAATTTTTCGATATATAAGTCGTTATTGCGCCTTATTATCTTATAATCCCTGCCATTAGTAGCGATAAAGGTATCGCCTATATGATTGTTCTGCGCATCTCCTATCCCGGCACAGCCGCTGGTAGTGAAAAAAATTACGCAAACCGCTACAATCACTACCAAAATTATTCCCTTTGATTTCATTGTTTACTTTTTGTTACTTTCTGTCCGCAGCTTCCACAATCATCCTTAATCTCTAAATTCGTATCATTGCAGGAAGGGCATAGCCAGCGGCCGTCTTTAACAGTAGCCCTTAAGGCTGTTTCCTTTCTTAAAGGTACCTTGGAAGGGCCACGCTTTGTCCTGAAAATTTTCAGCAAGACGGCTGAAAGTACTATAAAGGCGGCAACACATAGCGCCTGAACCATAAGTAAAAACGTCATATTTTCGCTGTTTAAGCCCTTCAGTATGAAGGGTCGAAAGATATAAAAACTTACCGACCCTTCAGTTAATACTTATAATAATTTGCGGGTATGGTCTGAGAAATATATTTTACCGCTTCGATAATGCAGACACGTATCGCTTTTTCCATGGGAGTATTGGCATACATGGATAATCCTCCTCCCAGTCCCCAGCCGCCGAAAAAGCCGGCCATAAACCCGCCCGCCACATCAGATGCTGAACCCTGCACCCGCGTTGCCGCTAAAACTTCCGAAGTGGAAGCGTCAATTATACGAATATCCATTGCCATGTGCGACTTGTTCATCGCTGCTCCGATGAGCCCGCCCAAAACTCCGCTGCCTACGCTTCCTCCGCCGCCAATGCCTCCGCCCCCACCTGATGCCTGCGGCTCAAACTCTGTAACCGCTGCCGTAACAATTAAATCTGCGGTTTTAATCTGGCCTCTTTGTGCTCCGCTGCCTCCAGCGGCTGCTCCTGAAATACCTAGTTCCTGTTCCTGCATTAAAGCGTTTAAAACCTGCCGTTCCACCACGCTAAAACGGCTACTATTGACAAGCGCGGTAACCAGCATTTCGCGCAGGCCCGTTCCTATCTCTCCTCCTGCTTTCGCAGCTTTAACATCAAAATCTGCAACTGCAATCCTTGCCTTTGGGCCCGAATAAGGAGGCAGAGGCTGTGTGCCTGCGTCATTATCAACGCGAGCGGTGGGTTGATTTATTCCTTCTACGGTCGCGCATCCTGTCTGCGCTGCGATAAAAAGCACAAAAACGATTATCAATGTCCAGTTTCTCATATCAGTTACCTCCTGCTTTTTCCTTGTTTAGCGCGTCAGTTATTTGTAAAGCTAAGTTGCTGGCGGCTTTAGCTAAAGCTTCTCTTCCTCCGGTAATAACGTCTGTATGTATAGAATTCCCTGATGCCTCAAGATACTGCACAACCTTTCCATCGGGGACATGTATAAGTTTTGCTGTTACATTAGCAAAGCAGGAGCGCATATTCGACTGGGGAACATTTCCTCCTGCTGATGCGACAGCTTTGCCCAAAACTACATAATCAGCTCCTGATGCTGTACCTAAGCTGATTGATTCGCTCTCGCCAAGCTCTATAACCTGAAACGCCGGCTTTTGTTTAATAATTCCTGAAAGGCTTGAGGGGTCGAGTATTTCATAACCGCCTTCTATGAGCTTTCTAGCGATGCCGGCTTCGGTGGTTGATAGGTCAATCTGGCTCGCCCACCAGGCACGCTGGGGACTTTCAATATTTTGCTCTGATATAAGTAAAATTACTTTTGTAGTTTTTGGTAGAGGTACTGGCTCTTGTTTCTGGCTTTGAGCTGCAGGCGTTCCTTCAAGGGCCTCTTTTGGCGATGAGGCTTTTTCCTGAGCGCAGGATGTCGCGAAAAACATTAACGTTACCAAAAAAATAAGGCCTAACTTATTCATTTACCCTCCTTCAATGACGACGCAACTTATGGATTACCGCATTAGTGGTCAGCAACATAAGTTGTGTGTAGGAATTGCCCGCCACTGATATTTTTTAATATGTGGGCGGGTCCGCCTCCGGCGGAAACCCAACACTAATTTTATTCGTATGAATTGACATCTATGAAAAATTAGTGCTGGGTCGAATTCAACTAAGGGCTTTTATGCGTTTATTCTTAAGCCTCAAAAGCCCAAGTCTCATTCGATTTTACACTAGAGTATTTTATGTGTCAATATAAAGAGAAGGCTGCCGCACAAAAGAATGCATGCCTATCATATTAAAAAAAATCTGGCGGTTGTTCGCTGGGTGCGCCGGCCGCACTTCTTTTAGCTTATGCGGTAAAATAAAAGCAACTAAAAGCCTGAAAGTAGAGGCCAATGCAAAAAGAGTCAAGATACGATTGCCAAAAAAAGGTGCCAGATGCGGGATGAGAAACCCTCCCGCAAACGCGCCCAGACAGGCGGCAAAACCACAAAGCGCATTAAAATACGCTACGCAACGCACCCGTTTTTCAGGGATTACCGCATCATAAATAAAATTCGAAGCGCATAAGTTAAAGCCAGCCCAGGCAAATCCGGAAACTATCTGCGCGAAAAAAAGGAAAATTGGATGACGATTGATGACCCATAAAAGAGGCAATATAGCTATAATGGGGGAAGTGAACTTTATAATTCTAAGATTGCCTATTCTATCAGCAAGCTTCCCCCACCGCCGGCTGGTCAAATACATCGCCAACGCCGCCGTGATTGTTATTGAAGTATAAAGGATATAATTGAAAGACAGATCTTTTAGCATAAGGACAGAAAAAAATGGCGATGCCAAA
Organism: Candidatus Omnitrophota bacterium; assembly: GCA_028713415.1. Classification (GTDB taxonomy): domain Bacteria; phylum Omnitrophota; class Gorgyraeia; order Duberdicusellales; family 4484-171; genus JAQTOI01. The sequence continues at coordinate 7,158 of JAQTOI010000037.1, read as the reverse complement.
TTAACTCCAAAGTACATAAATGATACAAATACGGAAAATTTCGCAAAATTACTCTGCTTTATTCTGGCTAAAAAATCAAATAGAGTAAACTGGTTTTCTTTTTTGTGTTCCAGATGCGGCTCATGCATACGTGTTAAGAAATACCAGGAAATCATCCTAAAGATAAAGGCGAATGTAAAAATAATTACAAATCCCTCGAAAACATGAGAGCTTCGCATTTTCTGCAAGATAAAGCCCGCTATAAATGAAGCTGCAATTGAGAGTAGCCCTAATACTTTATTTCGCCATCCAAAATAGTCTCCTCGTTTGTTGACGCTTACCAAATCCGACATCAATGAGGACCAGGCGGGCATAAAGAACGTTCCGCAGGAAGTAAAAAAGACGACAAGCATTATGAAAATGAAAGGATGAGCCCTGTGCCTTGCGGCAATTATAGCCATGGGCAAAAGAACGCATCCTTGAGCAAACACAAACGAATTAATTATCTTTCTGCGCGATTTTAATTTTTCCGTAAAATCCGGGGCTTTGATCTGGATCAACGATGCAAGCAGATTGGGTAACGCTGCCATCGCTGCGACCTGACGCACGGTGCCTCCTAATATAAGCAAAAAGGGCGTAAAATAATCCAGAGTAAATCCGGACATCGCGCTTGCGAATACGCCGTCAAAGAAAGAAAAACGCAATGATTTAGAAATGCGTTCGTCTCCTGTAATTGTCTTATGCATGGCAGAGAAGATTTATATTTTCGTGTTCATTATCCCGCCTGCGCTATAATACAGTGGTAATTTGCTTTGCAAATTACCACTGACTCCGGCGGGATTAATTCGCAGACGCCCCGAAGTTATGTCGAGGCTATACTTTCCCTGCTTTAGTAAAAGCAGGGAAAGTATCTGCTCATTAAAAAAATAAGGGCGAGGAAATTAGTGTAATTTACTCGCCCTTAATTAACTGCTTATGTATACTTTGCGGCACCAAAAGCCACCAGAAGCAGCGTTTTTCCGTTACTCAACAGGAATAAGAATAGTTTTCCCGGCTTTTAGCTTATTAGGGTTCTTTATTTTATCTTTGTTAAGTTCGTAAATATATTTCCAACGGTAACCCTTACCTAGTTCTCTCTCGGCAATTTTCCAAAGAGTATCGCCTTTTTTGATTACATACTCTTTTGTGGAAACTTTTACCGGTGTTTCTACTTCCTCTTTCATTTCCTCTACAAATTTTCCCTCTTCAACTTGCTGCACATTTTCACCTTCGGGAGCAATTGAGCCTCCGTAGGGTATCATTACTTCTTCTACTTCTGCGATCATGAATTGCGCGTTCCTATCTTTCTGCATCCCGACTAAATCGCTAACCGGCGCTACCGCGTCAAGTTTTCCGCGGCTTATAATCTTTATGCGCTCGGATGGTATTCCGTTCTCACGCATGTAGTTTTGCACAGTTTCGCCGCGCCGTTTGCCTAATTTCAAATTGTATGCTTCTGGCCCGCGAGCATCGCAGTTTCCGGTTATAAGGATATTGGCTTCCGGGTTCTTCTTAAGCGTCTTCACCGCGCGCTCTAGTATAGGTGAGCTATCACTGCGCAAACTTGAGCTGTCAAAATCAAAATATATCTTGACGTTACGCAGAATCTTTTTAATCAAAAGGGAAGGGCGCATTTCGGCAGGTTTTGCAGGTGGAAGCTCCTCCTCTTTATAATCAAAAATAATCTTGTTGACATAAATATAGCCGCGATTACCCCAGGGTGACGCTTGTCCGGGGGTTGTGGGCCACCACCAATAGCCCCCTTCTTCGTCCTTAACCGGAGAGGGTTTTGCGTCTGTAGGCCACCAGTCAAATCTTGTCTGCGTCGCCTCGATATCTTGTTTGCGTTTCTCTTCGTCTCCGGCTGTATATCCGTTTAAAGCGAAGGATCCCAGAATTACAGCCGCCGTAAATGCTGAAAAAACTGTTTTTCCGATATTCATTTTACCAGCCTATTTTTTAGCCTTTTATTCCAGATACTTTTTCAGCTTTGACCATGTCTGTGGCCCTACTTTGCCGTCAGCTTTTAGGCCGTTAGATTTTTGAAATTCTTCAATAGCGGCCATAGTCATTTTCCCGATTTTTCCGTCAATTTCTCCGTTATAAAAACCGGCATTTTTAAGAGCAGTCTGGATATTTTTATCTGTCGGTTTTGCCCCTTCGCTTGAAAACTCTTGCGAAACTGTGAGCCCTTCGCTTTTTACTTTATTTAATTCTTCTTCCAGATTACGAACTTCTTCATCTTTTTGTTGCAGGCGAGATTCCGTTTCAGTTAATTTGTCCTGCAACTCTTGACATTGTGAATTACTTTTGCTTTTCCCTGTTGTCGCGCATCCGGCTAAGCCGAATACTAAAAGAACGGTTAATAATAATTTACCCCACATCTTTACACCTCCTTCATGTATGCTTTTATATATTGAAGCCTTTAGTGATTTGCATTAATCCTTTACGCATCATCATTACTGCTATGGCTGCAAGCAGAAGGCTTGTCACTTTCGAGAGCGCCTTTGAGCCAGAATCACCTATGGCTTTTATCAATGCTCCTGATAATGAAAAGAGCAACCCTGCCAGAAAAACATTGACAATAATAGAAATCAATGTCGGGTATAACCCGTATTCCTGGACAATAATAAGCGCTGTGGTCAATACCGCCGGGCCTACTATTAAAGGTACCCCCAATGGAACCGCCCCTAATTCATTGCTTGGGACGCGCCTTTTTTTGTCGTGATTGATGATGTCGGTAATCGCGATACAAAAAAGAATAACACCTCCGGCAACCATGAAATCGCCTATAGTTATGCCTAAGAACTTAAAAATAGCTTTGCCTAAGAACATAAACACTACCGCCAGGCAAATAGCGGTAATCATTGATTGCCAGATAATGCGTTTTTTCTCAAGGCGGCTTGTACCTTGTGTAAGAGAAACAAAAATAGGCAATACTCCCAGTGCGTCAACTGCTACAAAAATAGGAATAAATGCCAGCAATAAATTTCTTAGCATAATACCTACCTCTCTTGAAATAAGAAAGGCTTAATTTACTTTACGTTTCCTTATTGGTCAAAGATCGAAAAAATATTCCGGCAAGATACGGCCTCAAAACTATTGTTTAGGTGACGGCATTTCCGCAGCAGTTTCTGCGGGCGCATTAAGATATTCCTTTAATTTACTCCATGTTTTTGGGCCAACCTTACCGTCAACCGTTAAATCGCTCTTTGCCTGAAAATCTTCTATCGCTTTCTTGCTTTTTGGGCCAAGTTTTCCATCAACGTCACCTTCATATAGCCCCGCGTTCTTTAACGCTTTCTGTATGTCTTCCGGTGTAGGAGTTTCCGGAATCATTGCTTCCTGTAATAGGGTCGCAGGACTAGCGGCTTCCGGTGCGACAGTTTCAGCCGGATTCGATATTTGTGGACTCGTCACGACAGGCTCCAAAACGCTTTCATTGATTATTTCCTGTTGTGATTCTATGGGTGTTTCTACTTTTTCTTTCCTTCCGCAACCACTTAAAAAGAAAGACAAACAAATGACTGAAAAAATAATTTTATTCATTTCCCTCTCCTTTCCAATAAGCAGAACTCTCTGTGCAATGAAGATGAACCTTTTGCGCCCGGCGCAAAGCCCCTTAAAAATATTCTTACACCTCCTTTTTAGCTATGGGGCACACCATAATCTCAATGTGCCTGTAAAAAAATTGTTTACCGAATATTTTTAAAAAATTATACGGAAAATTGAAGTTATGTCAATATATTTAAATACTGCCGCATTTCTTAAGATACGCGCGCCAATTAGTTTTAATTTCGCTTAAAAGATCATAGCCAAACTTCTCAAATATCGCCTCCGCTATCGTAATCGCGCACATGCTCTCTGCGATGACCGCCAACGAACTTACAACGCAGGTATCCGCGCGCTCCAGGACTGCTTTTCCTTTCTCTTTCGTTAACAAATTCACGGAGTCAAGAGGCACCCCCAGCGTAGGTATAGGCTTGGCGGCAATCTTTATAATAATAGGCTCTCCCGTAGAAATACCGCCTTCTATGCCTCCTGAATTATTACTTTTATGATAAAATCCTCTTGCTTTAGAATAATAAATGGGGTCGTGGGAAACAGAGCCTCTTTTTTCGGCATATTCAAAACCTAAGCCGAACTCAACCCCTTTGACTGATGGGATACTCACTAAGCTTTGAGCAAGGCGGCCGTCAAGCCTCTTGTCAAAATGCATAAAACTCCCCAGGCCGGGGCAGACACCTTCTATCCATACCTCAACTACTCCGCCTAAGCTGTCTTTCGCTTTTTGCACTTTCTCTATTTCCTTAAGCATTAATTTTTCTTTTGCTTTGTCGATACAGTTAAGCGGTGAATTTTTTGTCCAGGCTTTTATTTCTGATACATTGGCTGGTTTCTTAACGCTTTCGACGGGGCCAAGCTTCGCGGTAAAACCGGCAATAGTGATATTAAAATGAGAAAGCAGCTGCTTGCATACGGCCCCAACACAGACGCGCGATACTGTTTCACGCGCAGAAGACCGCTCTAAAATATTGCGCACATCGCGTTCATTATACTTAAGCGCTCCGGCTAAATCCGCATGCGCCGGGCGGGGCCAAGAAAGTGGGGCTAAATTATCTTTGCTTTGGGAAAAAATCCGCGCGTCTTTATTGCGCACCAACATCGCAATCGGGCTACCCAGGGTTATTTTATTGCGAAGCCCGGAGACGATTTCCACCGTATCGCTCTCTATGGACATGCGGGCTCCTCGCCCCTTACCGCTTGCGCGCCTTTTTAATTCCTGGTTGATAAAGCTTTCCTCTAAGACCATGCCCTTGGGAAAACCTTCTATGATTGACACAAGGCATTCTCCGTGCGATTCGCCTGCGGTTAGAATACGCATAATTTGCTCCTTTTTTGCTATCTAAAAAATAATCCCAAGATCTTATCGCCCCAGAAAAAAGCAGTTAATGCCGCAGCAGACAGATAAGGAAGATACGGTATTAAATGAGAGCGCTTGAAAATAAGGGCAAATACAGAATAAATAATGGCAAAGAATGGCGCAAGGAAAAAGACAAGTGCCGCCAATTTTATCCCTATAAATACCGCGACCATGCCCATAAAATCAACGTCCCCTAAACCTAGTGATTCTTTCTCCCCTTCTATGGATTCTTTTTTACGCCATGACAAATACAGGCTGATGAAACAATCGCCGAAAAATTTAAAAAGATAAGTAAAGCCAAAGCCGAGTATAAGATTTTTAAGGGTTTTTACGAAAGGTAAAGCCAGGGGGTCCGGAATATTTGTTTCCATATAGCGCACCGTCTCCCAGACGCTCCAAGAGAGGCCGACAGCTATGCCGATAAAACATAAGTAAACCGGGATAGCGTGATAATCAATATCGATAAAAGAAACTACTACAAGAAGCGAGAAGAAGAAGGAAAATTTAAAAAAATTGGGCGTCAGGCCAAAGTGGCGGTAAAGCGCGCAAATTAATAAAGCTGTTATAAGCTCAACCAAAGGGTATCTAAGAGCAATGCGTTCTTTGCACGCCCTGCATTTGCCTCTTAAGATTAGGAAACTCACCAGAGGAATATTATCGTACCAGAGAATGGGGGTTTTGCATTTTGGACAGAATGAAAAAGGTTTTACTATCGAAAGATCTTTAGGCAGGCGGTGAATACAGACGTTTAAGAAGCTTCCCCAGCAAGCGCCAAGAATAAAAACAATAACGCTTTCTATCATATTTTTTTAAGTTCCTTGTTCAGCGCGTTCCTCATTACATCGCCCGGAGGTGTCAATCCAGTTAATAAAGCAAACGCTATCACCCCTTGATATAACAGCATTCCCGATCCTCCTTGCGCAGGTATGTTTAACGCTTGTGCATCCTTTAGAAGCTGTGTATCTCTATTATACACCGCATCATAGACGCGTAAATCTTTATGAAGAATGTTTTTTGCAATGGGAGAAGCGTCTCCTTCTTTCATACCCAGCGAAGAAGCATTCACTAATAACTTACAACGCCTAAGGGTAACGGCAATCTGCTCTTTCGACACGAAAACCAGTTTATCTTTAATGCGAGGAAATTTGGAAAAATGCTCTTCAATTGCCCTAGTGCTATCGGCATTAATATCGTAGGCGTATATTTTTGCAATTCCTCCCCCCTCCCAGCTTAAAGCAGAAATAACTGCCCTGCCTGCTCCGCCGCAGCCGATAACTAACGCCTGTGTTTCTTTATTACCGGTAATATCAAAGTTTAAATCTTCTTTTAAAGATCTGATGAATCCGGACACATCAGAATTCCAATAAAACGGTGGAGAAGGTTCTCTCTTAACTGTGTTAATCGAACCTATCAAAAAAGCATATGCCCTGCCTGGATCTTTTTCATCAAACACTGCTGATGAAGGGTATGCTTTATCAAGTATCTCTTTTGCCCTTACTTTATGCGGAATGGTGATATTGAATCCAACGATATCGCCTGCTCGTACGCGATTGCCTTTGGTATCGATGACTTCCGTATCAGGCTTAAGTAAAAAATCTTCTAAATCATCGGGTTTAATTTCAAAGAGCTTATAACTTGCATTTATACCCAGCGCTTTAAACGCCGCGTTATGCATAGCGGGAGACAAACTATGGCTTACCGGATAACCTATAAGGCCGTAAAGAATTTCTTTATTGCTCACTTTGGGCCTCTGCGGAAAAATTCGTGCCGATAATATCCTGCCAAAATATCCTCCAGTATTCTTTGGACAGGTAACTAAAAGGATTCGGATATCTCTGAATCAGTATCTCCTGAATTTCTTCTTGAGAGCGGTAGCGTTTTACGGTAAAGCCTCCCTGTTTATCATCAACGGGCTTATAAATAAGCTCCCAGAATTCCTGCCAGTCGTTCTCATTGAAATTGGCGAATAAATCCGGAGCGAAGAGGCGCATACGTTCTTCCTGCTCTATAAAACTTATTTTTCTGTGCCGAGTAGGAGAAACTTCCATGGAAAGGTTATGTTCCTTGGCTTTCAAAAAATCTCCGGCCCATTGCGTGAATTTTTTCCATCCCTTTCCGAAGGGCGCGTCTTTAGGATTTTGTGTTCTTGAAATAGCGGAAAGTATTATAAGAAGCACAACGAGAGCAGCAAGGATATTAACAAAATATTTCATATA
>JAQTOI010000036.1 GCA_028713415.1 Candidatus Omnitrophota bacterium | reverse complement strand
GGAAAACCAAATTTCTTTTCCAGATAACTTTTGAGAGGCACCGATATATAGGTGTAAGAAGAATTGTGCTTCTGCGGCCAATGTACTACTCCTTTTTTGTTATCTACAATTCCGCCCAGCGCCAGGTCTACGCCCACAATTTGCTCCTTATACTGTTTTGCGCTCGAAACAATTTCCTGGAAAAGCTCAAGCAATACTTCGATGGTTTCGTTTGCGTTCACGTGCGCGCGTTTCTTTTCAATTTGAGCGACAATCTTTTTATCGTCGCGCAAAACTATTGCCCTGGCGTCAAAAAGATTAAGGCCTATACCGATAGCGTACCTATTCTTCATATTAAAAAAATTCTATCAGAGGTAAAAATTATTGCAATACCTTTTTTGTTAAACTTCTATTTTGAATTTATAATTTGTCATTTTTTCTGAAGGCCGGGATTTCCAGCGCCGGTGTATCCAACCCCATTGTTCAGGATGTGCCGCAACCCAGCCTTCAATGATATGCGTAAGACGCGCTACATTAATAAGCACCGTCTCATCTTTATCCGGCGCCCGGACTAACGGCTCCTGTGGAAAAATTCTAACGGTGTGCTGGCCTAATCCTGCCCTAAAGGTGTACGCGGGGACTATTGCCGCGTTATAGCGTAAAGCCAGGGTCACCGGCCCGGTGGGTGTGGCTGCAAGCAAGCCAAAAAACTTAACCCATACGCCTCCGGTGCCGAAATTCTGGTCCATCTGTAAAATAACAATTTCATTATTACGCAAGGCGGAAGCTATACCCAGAATGCACTCCCGGCGCGGATAAGAAAAAATTGTTTTAACTCCGCAACTTTCTCGTAAATTATACAGGTAATCCCCTGCTTTCTCGTCTCTCATCGGACGGGTAACAAAACTAACCTTATAGCCTAATTGCACAAGCTTTAGGCTCATTAAAGGAAAATTTCCCATATGCGCGGTAACAATAATAACTCCCTTCCTTTCAGCCATGGCCCCGTTAAGATATTCTATACCCTCAACTCTAACATTATCCAGATTTTTAGAGTTACGCAGGAAATAAAGTAGCTCAAATGAACCCTGTGCCATAAATATAAAAAAATCTCGGGCGATTTTCTTGTTCGCGGATTCGGTCTTATTGGGGAATGCTATAGAAAGGCTCTCTAACGCTATACGGCGGTGACGCCTTATAAAAATATAGGCCAGGCTGCCTAATGTTTTTCCTAAAGTATAGCTGAAACGTAAGGGAAGCGACCCATTAATAATTGTAAACATCCTCAGGAAAAAGAACCCTAGCCTGCGCTGTATAAATTTTCTCTGTTCTTTAGTCATAACCTATAAAAATTTATTGCTTCAAGCTGCAAGCTTCAAGATTTCGGAAAAGAAGCCCGTCCCGTTTCCTGTGCCATTATATTATTGAGGTGCGGGACGCCCCGAACCTTAATATAAATATCAAGGGTAACGGGGCTGTAGCCTGCGGCCTGTAGCATGAAGCCTGCTTATAGTTTATATCCGATTTTCCTTAAAAACTCTTTCCTCCACTTAACATCTTCATCCGTCTCGACGCCACAAGGAGGTTTTCCGTCAACTATGCCAAGTATCGCCCTGCCCTGCCCGGTTTGCCCGACAATAACTTCTACCGGGTTTGCTGTAGCGCAATAAATACGGCAAACTTCAGGCACATTTTTAATTTGATTTAACACATTGACAGGAAAAGCATCTTTTAAGATAAGAAAAAAACTGTGGCCACAGCCAATCTTCAAGGCATTATCTGATGCTATTTGTTTAAGCTTGATATCGTTGCCTTCAACTCTAACTAAACATTTTCCCGAAGATTCACAAAAGGCCAGGCCAAATTTTATACAAGGCACCGCCGCGACCAGCACTTCATATATATCTTCAACGGTTTTAATAAAATGCGCCTGCCCTATAATGATATTAAGCTCATCGGGTTTATTTACTTTCACTACCTGGAGTTCTACCTTCATTTTGGCCTCCTCCCTTATAAGGTTCGCAATGGATATTGACCTGGGAAAATTTAAAGTTTTTCTTTAATATAGCGGATAAGCGATGAGAAATTGTATGCGTCTGTTCTACGGAAGAATCCTTATCCATAAGAAGATGAAAATTGAGTATGTTAGAGTTTTCCGTAGTAATGATTTCAATGCTATGAAAATCTCTTATCTGACGGCTAAAGCCCATAACATTTTTAATCAACTTGCCAACTTGCCTTTTTTCAACTGGCGATGCGCCCGTTTTAAGATCCATATGCACCAGGCATTTACCTAAGCCTTCCTGATAAATTTTATTTTCAATAGCGTCGGCTACGCTGTGCGCTTCTTCCAGAGAAAGCGATTGTGCCATCTCGATATGCAGAGAAATCATCTTGTTCTTTCCGTAGGAATGAATTTCAATGCCGTGCACTCCCTCGACAAAATTAAAACCTGATGCTATCTCTCTAACCCGTTGATAAAAAAACTCCGGGGCGGTTTTACCGATGAGGTTATCGACAAATTCCTTGCTCATTTTTACGGCAAAGAAAGTAATGATACCTGCGATAATTAATCCCAGCAAAGAGTCAACGTAGCTGTATCTTGCCCCTTTTTGGACCAAAAGCAAACCTGCTCCCACGATAAACGTCGTAATGAAATCGGTATAGTGGTGCAGGGCGTCAGCTTTAAGAATTTCTGAAGAAACTTTTTTTGAGACTTTTTGCGTAACAATTCCGAGAAACAATTTTATAATTGAAAATGAAAACATCATGGTTACGATAGTTGTATTAACCTTAATTTCCCGAGGGTGAAAAAAACGCGCAAAAGAATCTTTCAGGAAACTTAAACCTATAAGGATAAGGAGAAGAGAGATTATAAGCCCTCCTACATCTTCTATCCTGCCGTGGCCAAAGGGATGCTGCTTGTCTGCCGGTTTCCTGCCCAGACGCAAGGAAATTATCACAACTCCGGTTGCAAGGATATCCCGTAAGCTGTCAACCGCGTCGGTAATGATAGAAATACTGTTTGAAGAAAAACCCATGGAAAACTGTAATACCGCGAGAAGGAAATTAACGCAGATGCTTAAGCCCGCTACCTGTAATGATAGAGTATGATGTTTATCGGTCATTTTATGACGAATAGGTTAAAAAAAAGCATAAAGCCGCATAATACAGGAAAAATATCTCCAATTTTAGTATAAATGCTTTTTTCTCTAGCTTGCGGCACAACGCAATTAAGCAAGCCTTCAGAATAAACCCGGCTGTTTCCGATTTTTAAGGTAACCATTTCACCCTTAGGTGAGACCCAGCCGCTTATGCCGGTATTTGCGGCTCGTACAATAGAAATCCTATTTTCGATAGCGCGAAATACCATGATGCTAAAATGCTGGCTTGCTTCAGGTTCTCCTCCAAACCAGTCATCGTTAGTAATATTAACCAGGAAATCATTTTCGCCGCGCACGTCTCTAACGAAAGACGGCGAAACGTCTTCGAAACATATAAGTACAGAGAAACGCTTATCGGCTTGCGAAAAGACCTTGGCCTTACTGCCTGGGCTCATATCACCCACAGCATTTATCGCGCTGATGAAGCTCAGGTATCGCCGCATTGGGACATACTCTCCGAATGGGACTAGTTTTATTTTCCTGTAACCCCCAAGCAATGCTCCTTTGCTATCGAACAATAATGCTGTATTATAAAACTTATCATTGAGGCGTGCAACTGCTCCGATAAGCGCATTCCTTTTGCTGTTGGCCACAAAACTGCGTAATTGCTCAAAATTGCTCTCATCTATCACGTATGGCCAGGCTGCTTCAGGGTATATTAGCAGAGCGCTTGCTTCAGTCTTCGCGCCCAATTTCTCCAATTTCTCAACGGCTTTAAACTTGAGCTCTTGGTCCCATTTGTAAACTTCGGGGATATTGGGCTGAATCAGCGCAATATTAAACGAGCCAGTTAAATGCACCTTGGGTAAACGATAAAATGAGTAGGCAAAAACTAACGCAAGGAGTAAGCAGGCAAAAATTATTTTATTTCTCGTTAAGGAGCGCTTACAGAGCGCCTCGTAGACAGAAACATTCACCATTAAAATCAGAAAAGAAATAAATTTTACTCCGAAGATATCGGCAATCTGAATAAGGTAGCTATTGCGGTATTGAGAATACCCTAAGTTAGCCCAGCCAAATCCGGTCCAGATACTTTCTTTTAAGAACTCGACAACCACCCAGCAAGCAGGTACGCTAATGATGGCCAGGGGTTTATTTATAAAATTCCTGGCTAATAAAAAAAATAAGATAGAGTAGCAGGAAAGATACAAAAGCAATGCTATCAGGCCTGCGACGGTCACGTGCGCAATCCAGAAAAGAGCCGCACCGTAATAGGCAAGCCCAAAAAGTAAAGCCGCAAAGATTCCTTTACGCAAAGGCGCTATGCCGGTTACCCAAAGAAAGGGCACAAGCGCACCCCAGGCAATAAATGAAAAAACCGGCGCATCAAAAACCAATGCGACGGCTAGTCCGCTTGAAATAGCGCAAAATAAAAAAACGCGCATTGAGTAAAGCTGTGCGTTTAGCCCTGGTTTTTTATTTTCCACAGCACTTCTTATATTTTTTTCCGCTTCCGCAGGGGCATGGTTCGTTGCGGCCGACTTTTTCTTCTTTATGTAAACCAGCTGCTTGAGACTTTTGCGGTGGCGGAGTTTCTTTTTTCTCCAGAGGTGAATATTGAGAATGAATAAAATTTTTAGGAGTTTCGGAGAATACCGTAGTTGCTTCTTGCTGCTGAATCAGCTTTGCCTTAAAAACTAAATCAACAATGCCTTCTTTGATAGAAGCAATCATCTCATTAAAAGCGTTATATGACTCTTTTTGGTATTCCACCAGCGGATCGGTTTGCGCATAACCGCGCAAGTGAATTCCTTCCTTTAAGGAATCCATAATAAGCAAATGTTCTTTCCAGCGGCTGTCAACCACGGAAAGCGCGACAGCTTTCTCCATTTCTCGCATCGCACTTGCGCCAAAAGCCTGTTCTCTTGCTTCATAGGCTTCTTTTACCTTCTGTTCAAGCATGGTAATGGCTTCTTCGGCGCTTTTTTCCTCCAGGCTGCCTGCTGTGTTATCTAAATCAAATTTCTCTTTGAGCCAATAATTAAGCCCGAGTATATTTTTTTCTTCCTGAAAATACAAAGGAATATTTTTTTCAATTACCTCATCCAGCATTTCAATAATTTCTTCTTTGATGCTCGAATTAGCTAAAATATCCTGTCTTTGGGCATAAATTACTTCGCGCTGTTTATTCATTACATTATCATATTCGAGCAACTGTTTTCTGATTTCAAAGTTATGCGCTTCTACTCTTTTTTGCGCTATCTCCAGAGAACTATTGATAAGTCCATGTTCTATGGGCTGGTCTTCGGGAAAGCCCAATTTTTCCATCATAAAGAAAATCCGGTCAGAACCGAAAAGACGCATGAGGTCATCTTCCAGGGAGACATAAAACCTTGAGGAACCGGGGTCTCCCTGGCGCCCGGAGCGTCCGCGTAACTGGTTATCAATGCGCCGGGCTTCGTGGCGCTGCGTTCCGATGATATGCAGGCCGCCGAGGCTGATTACCTGCTCATGCTCTTTCTGAAATTTCTCTTTATGTTTTTCGTAGAGCTCTGCATATTGCTCTCTGTAGAGAGGGTCATCCTGGCTGATTTCATTGCGTTTCAATAAATCCTTTATGAAATAATCGAGGTTTCCGCCTAAAATTATATCTGTACCGCGTCCTGCCATATTGGTAGCGATAGTTATCTGGCCGAGGCTTCCTGCCTGCGCTATTATATGCGCTTCTCGTTCGTGATATTTTGCGTTTAAGACGTTATGGGGAATCCCCTTTTTTTCTAAAAGAAACGCGAGTGTTTCGGAGTCTTCTATGGAGGTGGTGCCCACCAGAACAGGTTTTTTAATTTTATACATTTCCTGAATCTCGTCTATCACCGCCGAGAATTTGCCCTTCTTTGTTTTATAAATCCTGTCCGGGTAATTCTCCCGTATAAGAGAACGGTTAGTGGGGATTGCCACGACATCAAGATTATAAATATGCCTGAACTCATTTGCCTCGGTGTAAGCTGTTCCGGTCATGCCGGCGAGCTTCGTGTACATGCGAAAATAATTCTGCAGGGTAATGGTGGCCAGGGTCTGGGTCTCCTCCTGTATGCGCAAATTTTCCTTGGCTTCTATGGCCTGATGCAGTCCGTCTGACCAGCGCCGTCCGGGCATAAGCCTTCCTGTAAACTCATCAACTATAACCACCTTGCCGTCCTTCACGATATATTCTTTATCGCTGCGGAAAAGGAAATGGCCGCGAAGTGATTGTGTCAGATAGTGCGTCCAGGGGTTTGAAAATTTATCCGGCAATTCCTCAAGGCTATCAACACTAAGATATTTCTCGCAACGCTTCTCACCCCTATCCGTCAAATAAGCGTTATGCGTCTTCTCCTCCACGACAGCATCGAATTGGCCCTCCAATTCTTCAGGGGACATTTTTGTTTCGCTGCCGTCTGTGTTCTTTATGGTCACAGTGCCATCTTTATTGTCAAAACTTTGAATAACGCATTTGATCTTCAGTTGCCTCACTGTCCTGTCTGCTTTATAATATTTATCAACCGATACTTCAGCCGGGCCTGAAATGATAAGCGGAGTTCTGGCTTCATCAATAAGAATAGAATCCACTTCATCAACGATGGCATAGAAATGTTCTCCTTGAGATTTCCCTTCTAAACTCGTAACCATGTTGTCACGCAGATAATCAAAACCGAACTCATTGTTGGTGCCATAAGTAATATCGCAGGAATAAGCTAATTTTCTTTCTTCCCGCTCCATATCCTGCTGTATAACGCCTACGGAAAAGCCTAAAAATTCATAAATAGGCCCCATCCATTCCCTGTCACGCCGGGCGAGATAATCATTGACCGTGACGACATGAACGCCTAGCCCGGCCAGCGCATTCAGTGAAGCCGCAAGCGTCGCTACAAGAGTTTTTCCTTCACCCGTCACCATCTCGGATATTTTATTGCGGTGCAGTACAATGCCTCCTAAGATCTGCACATCAAAGTGCTTCATCTTCAACGTCCTTCTGGCTGCCTCGCGTACCATGGCAAAATAATACGGCAAAATTTCATCAAACGCGGCTTCTATAATATCTTTATATTCATTTTTCTCCACTCCCGTGATTTTTCCCTGAATTATTTTTTTAAACTCCTCATTTTTTTCTTTGAAAAAATTATCCGGTTTGCTCTTAAGCTCTTCTTCAAAAGAATTGACTTTGACTACTAAGGGCGCAAGAGCTACGACTTCTTTTAAGGAAGGCGTGGGAAGTTCTTGATTCAATAAAATGTTTACCGCGGGTTTTAGCGAGTTAATTTTTTTCTGTCCCGAACTTAAGTAAAAATTTTTAAACATCCAGCTCCTTAATTTTTCCCGATGTATTCGGGAAAAATTAACCCCGCAGCACTTCTGTAAATTTTCTCGGCCTACGGCCAGGAAAATTTACAGATATAAAGGTGCAAGGGGTATTTCTATTACTGTATAACCTCATAAATAACGCAAGGACTGTTTTTCGTAACCTCAAGAAACCTTTATCTAAGTGTTCTTTCTGGCGGCTTGGTATTTAAGGTGCGCGTAGATATAATCATCCAGTTTGCCGTCAAGCACGCCCCAGGCATCATGGCTCTCAAATTCTGTACGGTGGTCTTTCACAAGCAGGTATGGGTAAAGGACATAGGAGCGTATCTGCGAACCCCACTCGATTTTCTGTTTTGTTCCTGATATTTCTTTCAATTCTTTTTTTCGGGCTTTTTCTTTTAACTCATAAAGCTTTGTCTTTAGGGCGCGCAGAGCCGCGAGCCTGTTTTGATGCTGCGAGCGTTCATT
The DNA here is from genome assembly GCA_028713415.1 of Candidatus Omnitrophota bacterium. GTDB lineage: Bacteria > Omnitrophota > Gorgyraeia > Duberdicusellales > 4484-171 > JAQTOI01. The sequence continues at coordinate 10,747 of JAQTOI010000036.1, read as the reverse complement.
CTGCGAGCCTACAATTATTCCGGTAGGTAGATGCGTCATGCGCACAGCTGAGTCCGTCTTATTCACGTGCTGCCCTCCTGCTCCTGAAGCGCGAAAAGTGTCTATTTTTAAGTCTTCCGGTTTGATTTCTATGTCAACGTCCTCGATTTCAGGGCTGACGTCCACCGAGGCAAAGGAAGTATGCCGGCGTTTATTGGCGTCAAAGGGAGAAATCCGCACCAGGCGGTGCACTCCTCTTTCAGACCTCAATAGACCGTAGGCGCGAACGCCTTCCACAAAGAAAGTTATATTTTTCAACCCGGCTTCTTCGCCTTTAACTTCCTCCAGAATCCTTATGGTAAATTTTTTAGCTTCTGCCCAGCGAAAGTACATGCGATATAGCATATTCGCCCAGTCGCAGGCTTCAGTTCCTCCGGCTCCTGAATTTATTTCAACTAAAGCGTTTGACTCATCAAACTTGTCGCTAAAGAGGACCCTTAGTTTAAGCTGCTCTACCGGCGCCTCTAAACCCATCAACTCTTTGCGCATTTCTGCCTCATATGCTGTATCGGCAAGCGCAAAGAGCTCCTCTAACTGGTTCACTTTATCCGCAAGCTTATCCCATTCTTCTACGTCCCCCTTTAGGCTTTTAAGCTCTTCGATAACTTTGGAAGAACTTTTCTGGTCCTGCCAGAAATTCTGCACATTCATGAGCGACTGAAGTTCTTTAATCCTGGCTCTTTTTTCGTTAAGCCTTAGGAGATCTTTTAAAGTTTTAAGCTCCTTACTTAAGCTTTCTATCTTTTTGCGTATTTCTTCCATTTTATTATTTAATGATAAAACGGGCTGGCCCCAAGAGTGCTTCTTGGGACTTGGTAAGGCGAGTGCGTCAGAGCAATCCTTTGTTACGCAATTCCATTTCCAGCTCTTCTTTTTTGTCCGCGTATTCCAAAGCGGTTTGAGGAGAAATTTTTCCGCCTCCGACAAGCTCAAGCAAGCATTGGTGGAAACTTTTCATTCCGTAGACGTCGCCGGTAGAAACATATTTAGGAATTTCCCATGTTTTATTTTCCCTGATCAGGCGCGAAACCGAAGGGCTTAACACCATGACCTCATAAGCTGGTATTAATCCCTGCACATCAATACGGGGAAGAAGGCGCTGGGAAACCACTCCCTTCAGGAGAAAAGAGATCTGATTAAGAATGAGCTGATGCTGGTGCGGCGGAAAAAAATTTATAATTCGTTCTATAGTAGAAGTTGCGTTAACGGTATGCAAAGTCGAAAAAACCAAAACACCCATCTCTGCCGCGGTTATTGCCGCGTAACAGGTCTCGGCGTCGCGGATGTTTCCTATATAAATAACATCAGGGGAATGCATGGTAAACTGCCTTAGCGCGTCTTTGTAACTGTGGACGTCAGCCCCTAACTCCCGCTGATTAACGATTGACTTCTTATCGTCAAAAGTAAACTCTATCGGTTCCTCTATGGTAATAATATGGCGCTTAAAATTCTGATTTATATACTCTATCATGCTGGCAATGGTGGTGGATTTACCGCTTCCAGTGATGCCGGTAAGAAGTACCATTCCTCTTTTTTCAGTGCAAAATTTCTCAAGCACCGCTGAAGGAAGGTTTAACTTATCGAAAGGAGGAATTTTTAGGTCGATTTTTCGTATGACAATGGCGGGAGTATTCCTCTGGAAAAATATTCCTACGCGAAAGCGCCAGGTATCCCTAAACCAGAGCGTAAATTCACTGGTTTTCTTTTCTTTTAATTCCTCCATATTGCGGTTGTGCATCAACTCCTGGACAATCAGGTTAACATTCTCTTCGCTCAGTTTATCATCATGCACAACCTCTACCAGGGTAGAAATTCTGCCGCGCAAAAGGCTATTGGTGCGGATAAAAGCGTCCGACATGTTTTTCTCAATCATTAACTCCAAAATTTCTTTTAAGGTCATTGTATGGTTCTCCAATTAATAGAAGCGGATGCACGCTGATATTAACGCGGATCTACGCCCTCCGCGTTATTCCGCGTATAGTTCCCTGTCTGCCGACAGGCAGGCGCGTTTATCCGCTTCTATGTTACTCATTCTATCACATCTCTTATTTTTTTCTCTAAATTTATTAAATCTTTTTTTAAAGCCGCTCCCAAGGCATATCCTCCGTATTTCTTAGATGATTTGACTACCCTGTGGCAGGGTACAAGCAGCGTAAAGGGATTTTTGGCAAGGGCGTTGGCAACTGCGCGCCAGGCGCGAGGCCTGCCGCATTTTTGCGCAACCCATTTATAGGTGCGCACCTCGCCTAAGGGAATTTTTAAAACTACCCGTAATACTTTTTTCTCAAAGTCAGTCATATTGTTTAAGCTATCAGCTATCAGCTGTCAGCTTTCAGCTTATTTTTAGCTTTTCTATAGCTGATAGCTGAAGACTGAAAGCTGGAAGCTTCTATAATTTTTTTCTCTCTTAACAACAGATGATACTTTCTCGCAAACCGGTGCGCTTCGTCCCGCAGGCGCTGGATAAGCTGAAGCGCTGAGTTACTTCTTGCAATAATCAGCGGTTTTTCCCGATGCGGGAACCAAATCTCCTCATCGCGCTTGGCAATACCTATAAGCGGCACACCAATAGCAAGTTTGTTTAGCTCCTCTTTAGCCCGCTGCGCGTGCGACCTGCCCCCGTCAATAATAATTAAATCCGGTAAAGGTTTATTTTCTCTCTTTAGGCGCCGGTAACGGCGCTGCACCACCTCAGCCATACAGGCATAATCGTCTATTCCCGATACTTCTTTTATCCGATACCTGCGATAAGAATCCTTATCAGCTGTGCCGTTACGGAAAACAACTACCGAACCGGTTGCTTCCTTACCCGCAAGAGACGATATATCTATCGCCTCTATATAAAGCGGTATAGACGGTAAATCCAAAACATCCCGCAAGGCAAGCAACTCGTGGGTTAAGCTCCTGCCTTGGTAGAGATTGCTGACAGTGGATATTTTATCGCGAAGCAAAGCTGCTTCTTCAAACCTACACTCGGCGGAAAGCCTCTGCATTCTTTCGGTTAGGTTCCGTATAAGCTCTTGCCTCTCTCCCTTAAGTATTCGTATGATACCTTTGATGTTTTCATGGTAATCTGTAGCAGAAATTTTTCCGGCGAACGGCGCGGGGCACAATTTGAGATGGCAAAAAAGGCACTGGCGCCTAACTACGCCTTTACAGGAACAGTAAGGAAAGATTCTGCGGACCAATTTCAGCGTGGAACGCAGGACCCCTGCTTTTGGATACGGCCCAAGAAGCATACTTTTGGTTTCTTTTTTCGGGCGGCTGATAAACACGCGCGGGAATTTTTCGTTAGTTATTTCAACATAGGGATAGCTTTTATCATCACGCAGCGCGATATTGTACTTTGGCTTACGCTCCTTTATAAGGGCGGCTTCCAGGATCAACGCCTGCTCCTCACTTGTACACTCAATATGTTCGATATCGGCAATATTTGCGACAAGAGCCCAAGTTTTAGGGGAAACTCCAGATAAGAAATAACTGCTCACTCGCTTGCGCAAAGAAGTGGCCTTACCTACATAAAGCGTCTGTCCGCTTTTCGACTTCATGATGTAAACGCCGTAAGTATCCGGTAACTGCTTTATTTTCGCTTTAATATCCATTGCTTGGCATAAATAATTTGCTTAAACCCCAACAGAAATCCTAAACCGGCAAAGAGTCCGAAGCAAGAACAAGCTATGATTGCCCCGGATATATATTTATTGCAATGTAAATTCAGCCACAAAAAGCGCGCCAGCAATCCAAGCATAAGGCTTAATAAAAAAATCTTTATTAGCTGCTGTTTTGTGTCAGCCCACTCAAGCTTGCCTATTCTTTTAGTGATGGCGCGGTATAAAAGGAAAAAATTAAGAGCGGCCGCAAGAGTTGTACCTAAAGCAAGCCCTCCCGCTTTTAAGGGAAACATCAGAATCGCGCTGAAAATGCCGTTAGCGATAAGCCCTATAGTCGCTGTTTTTGCGGGAGTAGCAGTATCTTTCAATGAATAAAACGTCGTTACGAAAAGTTTTATCGCGCACATAAAGAATAATCCGAGCGAATAGAAAAAGAAAATCGATGACGTAATACTTAAAGAAATATCGGTAAATTCTCCGCGTTTAAAAAGTATATCAATAATAGCATCGGGTATAAAAATAAAGATAAACGAGATGGGAACAATAAAAAATATAATATTTTGAAGCGAAAAAACCAGCAGGCGTTTAAAATCTTCAACGTTGCCTTCTTTATGATACGCAGAGAAATCAACAATGACTACCGGAGCAATAGCCAGGGCAATTAAGGCAAAAGGGAATTGTATCAGCCGGTTTGCGAAATAGATGCCGGCTAACGCGCCTGCGCCGGTTATGCGGGTCAATGAAGCTAAAATAGTGTCTAAGAACACATTTAGATGGTAGATGATGCTTGACCAGATACGCGGCAAAAAAAGTTTAAGCATCCGCAATATTGTGCTATCAGTAAATGCCTCCTTTAAACTTTTAAATATGTGCCTCAAGTTGCGTAGTAATTCAAGTTTGAAACCCTCTCTTCGTAATGCTGCCAGGGGAAATATTAATTCCAAGATTCCTGCCACAAGGACGCAGACAACCAGAATATGAGTTTTAAAGGCATTGCCGAATAAAATAATACCCGGGATAAAGGTGATATTCAGAAAAACAGGGTTGATTGCCGGGATTAAGAATTTTTTTAGCGTATAGAGCTGAGAAACGACAATGCTGGAAAGGCCGATGAGCAAAAGATAGACGAAGGTAATCTTAGTGAAGGAAACCGCGAGATTGAATTTATAAACATTAGCTGCATATCCGGGGGCAATGGCAAGCACAAGATATCTGCTAAAGATTATCCCCAGAAAAGTAAAACAGCTAAGAAGGATAAAGAACATAAACAAAAGGTGGTTGCCGACAGCAAAAACCTTTTCTTTATCATTGCGGTATTCGGAAAGAACCGGAGTAGCAACAGAATCAGTGAAGCCTTCCGCGAAAATACTGCGGAAAATATTAGGCAACCTGAAAGCCACAAGAAATGCTTCCAGAATTGGTGAGGTAGTGCCGAAAAAATTGGCAATCAGGATATCGCGGATAAAACCTAGAAACCGGGAAAGAAGCGTACCCGCGCTAAGAATTGATGTATTTTTGATGACTTTTTTAAACATAAAATCAGACTAAAGAGTGCGCAGCTGGCGCTTGCGCCAAGCGAAGCCTCCCCGAAGGGGACAAAAGACCTCTAAAATACAAAAAAATAAAAAATAGACTAGCAAAATCGGATTTCTCAATTTTCTTTCGGTCCTTTTTCATCTTCTTCTGGTCTTTGGTCTCCGGTCTTTGGTCTACGGTCTAAATTAAAAAGCCCTTGACACTTTTAGCTTATTCCTATAAAATCCTACTCTGTCATACTTACCAAAGACGTGGATAACCCGTAATTTATTCGCGTAAATTAGCGTTTTACCAAATTAGCGGTAATTCGCGTTTCAAAAAAAGGAGAAAACATGCCGCAAAGAAGAGCAGCAAAAAAAGACTTACGCAAAAACGCAAAGAGACACCAAGGTAATCTTGTTTTAAAGGCAAATATTACTTCTGCAATCAAGAAATTCAAAAAAACTCTTGAAAACAAAGAAGCGGACAATAAGGCTGATGCCTTGAGGGACGTCTATAAAATCCTCGATAAAGCTACCTCGAAAAAATTAATCCATCCTAAAAAAGCTTCAAGAAAAAAAAGCCGCTTGGCAAAACTGTTTAACGCTACGCTTTCCAAGTCTTAAAGCCTGATATATTCTGCTAACCTAATAATTTGACCAGCGCGATTTCAAGGGCGAGCCGGGGAGAAAGGCCGTTCTCCTTCATGGCCCTATCTGCTTCCCAAAGACAATTAAAATATTTTTGCTTTTGATGCGGCTGATTAGCGTAAGAACCCTGAAACACAAGCCAACCTAACACCTGCACCCCCAGAAGCTCATCTTTTGGTTTAGCGGCAAACAACCTTTCTAAAACATATAAAGCCGCAGCCAAATCATTTTTGCGTACCATCTTCTTGAGGTCTTCAAATGAAACTTCTCCCGATACGGCATCAGATTTATAGATAGCGGCGTTTTTAAGGATAAAATTGAAAAAAGTATCCGCAATAACTTTTTTATCTTGTTTGAATTGCTGATACTCTTTTTCTATTTCTAAAATAATATAGTTTGACTGGATTATTTTTGCAAAATTAGCGAAAAGAAAATCCTTAGCTTGCGTTGGCAGTAAAAATGCTTCTTTGATTAGTATGATTTTGTTTCTTTCAAAAGAAAAAGTCAGCACCTTCTCTTTGAACTCATCTATATTTATATCTTTGCCGTAGAAAGTGAAAGTGGAAAGGGATAAAGCGGCATTGTGGAATATTTTATTCTTTATAGCGTCAATCGTGCGCTGGCGCTGTAAAAACTGCAGGTCAATGACGAGGAAAAGCCTATCACGTAATACTACCATTCTTCTAAAATAGCTTCTAAAACGCGCCTTGCGGCATCTTCTATAAGCTCATTTTGAGCAACTGTTTCGGTTTTGCGCCTTGAGCCTGAAAGAAAAAAGCTTGATTGCCCCTCAACAGCCATATCTTTAATTAGCTCCCCTTTGGGATTTGTCAATTTCATATGCACGATAAGGTGCAATTTATGTTCTTTTACGTCATCGCTGTCGGTAAAACGCACAGCTTCTTTTGTGTAGTCGGTGAGGGTACACTCAAGCTTAAGCGCGTCGGTTGTCTCGCTTACTACTTTAAGGTGGCCATCCAGATTAAATCTATTTATCAAAGCATTGGTAAAACGTTTTTCTAAAAGTATAGGGAAACTTTGATAATTTGAGTAACTACCATCTTCGGAAGTAATATTTATCTTATTAATCGCAGGCGCTATCATTACCTTATTCTGTTCATAAACAAAACCTCTGGTTGTATATCCGCAACCGCAGATACTTGTCAAAAATAGCATGATAAGAGATAACTTTTTCATTAATGCACCGCCTCGTTTGTTTCGCTTGCCGCTTCTGTATCCAATAAAGCGTTTGTTTCATTGCCTGGAGCGCTTTGTAACGAAGGCTCCCGCTGCCCTTGAGGCTCTTGCGCGGGCTGAACATTATCTTGCGCGACAGGTTGGGATAGAGTTGGGCCTTCAGTCTTATTTGGAACGGGGGTGTTTTCTGCCGGGACCCCTGGAGTATTTCCCTCTTGCGCAGGCTCTTGCGAAGGCTTTATCGGCTCCGCCTTTCGCCAAAAAAAGATACTTTTCTTGGCGCGAGGCGCTTTTCGCTCTTTTTCTTTTTGCGCTCTAATCTCCTGCTTAACCTCCAGGGCGTGCGCGCGCGCAGCCTTCTTTGCCTCTATTTTTTGCTGCTTTATTTCTTTTTTGCGTTTTTCTGCTTCTTGCTTTTTTTCCAGCGCCGTAATAATACGCTGTTCTTTTTCCAAATACCGGTCATCTTTAATTTTCTGCTGCTGTTCTTTTTTCTGGTCGGCTAACTCCTGGGCTTTGCGCCTGAGCAATTCTTTTTTAGTGATGTTTCCCTTAATAAGCTCATTTAATTCTTTCACTCTTTCTAAAGAAGACAGGTAGTATTCGCTGTCGGCGTACTTATCAATAACCACATTGTAGTATAATAACGCGCTGTCATATTTATCCTGATTCTCATAAAACTGCGCGACGTCGAAATTCTTCCTTGCCTCTTTATTGCGTAATTCCTTAAGTTGTTGTTCCGCCTGAGTGGATATTTGCGCGTCAGGATGTTTTTTAATAAATTCATCGAGCCGGCTTGATGCTTCCTGCAGGGTTGTTGAATCATACCCTACTCCCGGCGATGCTTTTGAGGTGGCGATTGCCAACTGGTATTTCGCCGGCATAGCCCATTCGCTATCCGGGTAGTTATCTATAACCTTTTGAAACGACTCCCGCGCTTCATCGTAGCGGCTAAGTTTCATAAGCAGGAGTCCGAGTTTATATTCTGCCTGGGTCGCATAAGGAGAGTAGGGCACTTTTTCGACTATTTTCTTAAAAATTTCCAGAGAAGGGTGTTCCACAAAATCATAAACGGAAACGCCAAGCCATTGTTTGGGCTCACGGTTTAAGAAATATTCTCCGATTTTATACTCTCTCTCAACCGCCTCATTGATTCGTTTGCTGTTGGGATAACTGTCAATCACTTTCTGATATTCCTGAAAGGCCTGATAAGGCTGGTTTAATTCTTCAAGGCACCTGCCCAGATAATATTGCGCTTCTGCAGCTTCCTGGGCATCCGGGTAGTGGATTATCAGCTTCTTGAATGCGTCATACGCTTCTTTAAATTTTTCCCCCTCAAAATTCTTTTCTCCCTCTTTAAACTGCAAAAATGGCGTTGCCAGAGGAGAATACTTAGGATTCTTCCATTTTTGGGTTTTGGGCGACCAGACCCAGAAAGAATAAGCGTTAATTGAGCAGGCGCAAACTATGCAAAATATAAGTATTTTCTTTATCACGATAGTAGTTTTTCTACTCCTTCATGCCTTTTAAAAAAGAAGGTAGGCCAAGATACCTAACCCAGAAAATGCACCTTGAATCTTTTGGTACGGTTGCATTATTATATAACTATTATACAAGTAATAAGTTATATATTATCCGCCTATCCAAAAGCATTTTTCGGGTTAAGGGGTATGGAACAGTAAAAACTATACCAAAATCAGGCATTTTTGTCAAACCAAATCAAATACCGCAAAACCGCCAAATTACCGCAAAAACGCGAAACGGGATCGGCAACAGCTATATAGAATACCTGCGAGAATAATATAATAAACAACCACCTGCCACATAGAGAAAGTATAATTGACAAAGGAGAAACGCAGCGCGCCGAGCCGTATGGCTAAGATATCAAAGATATAGATAAATAAGGAAAGTAAGGCTCCGATAGATTGAGCGATATACGGCAAAGGCGAAAAAATAAGCAGCAGGAAATTAACAATAAGGATGAAACTAAAGAAAGGAATCAGAATAATATTATAAAGTATGCCTCCTATATAAACTCTACCAAAATAGTAAGAAACCACCGGTAGAATGATAAGTGAAACATATAAGGAAGAAAACAGTGTGTAGCCGGCGCAATTTAATATAGCAAAGCGTCCTGGCCGAAAGGGAAAAAGCATAAAGCCTAAAATTAACGCGAATACCGAGAGAAACGACAATTGAAAACCAACATCAAATAGTGAGGCTGGATTAAACAATAAACATACGAGGCCCGCCAGGCCTAAAGAGTTGAAAGGATTCATCTTTCTCTTTAAGAAGAAACTTACCGCAAAAACAGAATACATGATTACCGCGCGCAAAGTAGGCAAGTTTGCTCCTGTAATTAAAGTATAGATAAACACAAATAGCAGCGATATCAGGATGCGTGGGCGAAATTTTATGTAAAAAATTTTTAAAACAAAGAATAGTACGGCGCCGATAAGGGCGATATTGGAGCCGCTTATAGCAAGTAAATGAGCAATGCCGGCATCGGTAAATACCCTGCCTCCCTGCCTGAACAACTCCCTGCGGCCCAAAAATACCGAAGCAATAAACCTATATCCTTCATCGCTTAAATTTCTTTTAAAAATACTTAGGGCAGAGAATACCATTTTCCTGTTAAACTTATCCCAGATTGGGCTAGATATTTCTTTTGGCAATGTCCCTTTTTTAACCCAAAGAAAATAAAAATTACGGCTGGCATACTGACGGCTGCGTAAAGCCCCTTCTACCTCATAGGTTTTCAAATAGTCCATGGACTTAGTAAAATCAATGACTTTGATATTTGTGCGCAAAGGAATATTATTGATTCTTTCTACCTGCGCGAAGAAGGTATTATTTAAACCGCTTTCCTGGGGTAAAGAAGTGACTTTTATGCGGCAGAGGTTGTTTTTGGCTAGAAACTGTTCTATCTCTTGATGAGCAAGGGGTAATTGCCAAAGCGCTCCTAAAAACAGGAATAAAAAAAGAGTAAAAATATCAGAAAGCAAAAATCTATTCTTCTTATAGCAAAAATAAGCAAGCGCTCCGCAAACCAATGAGAGAAGAATAAATAATAAAAAAGAAGGCGCAAAATTTCCTAGGATTATCCCGCAGGAAACAGCGATAAAAAGCCAGAAATTAAGCAGGGTGCCGGAGAATAGTTTTTTAAACATTTATTGTTTAGCCATCAGCTTTCAGCTGTCAGCTATCAGCTATCAGCTTTTTTTATTTTTTAGCTGGAAGCTGACGACTGATCGCTGAAAGCTTACAAGGTAATATACTCCCTCATCCTCTGCAATTTCTTTTCCCCAATCCCTTTAACTTTCTTTAAATCTTCGAGGGTTTGGAAATCGCCGTTCTGATCGCGATACGCAATGATGCGCCGGCTAATCTCCGGGCCTATGCCCGGGATTTTTTCCAAATCTTCCTGAGAAGCCTTGTTCATATTAATAATGGTAGCTGCGGGTTGAGATGCGGACGAAGCAAAGGTAGCGGCGGCAGTAACTTTTGTGTTTACCTGAAAGTAACGCACAATCGCTCCGCAGAAAATTATGCCTGCGGCGATAAGCAGGACTATTCGTTCGCGGTAGGTTAATGAAAACATACTTTTATATAACTATGTTAACCATGCGCTTTTCCACGTAGATGATTTTTTTAGGGGGGGTGTTCTTAAGGAAGTTTTTTACTTTCTCGCAGGCTAGAGCTTTCTTCTGTATTTCTTCTTTGCTCCAGTTGACA
>JAQTOI010000035.1 GCA_028713415.1 Candidatus Omnitrophota bacterium | reverse complement strand
TGCCTTTGTGCTCAGAGCGCCTTACGCATAGGCGCGGGCCTTGTGCGCATAGCCGTGCCAGGCTCCGTAAGCGAGATTTGTGCGGTTAAACTTACCGAAGTAATGAGCCTGGCGCTCCCTGAAAAACATAAAGGTTATCTTTGTCCCGATGCCTTCTCTGTAATTGAGGAATTTCTTCCAAGGATTGATGTGATTGCCTTGGGTTGCGGCGCTTCTACAAATGAAGAAGCAGGGGTGCTGATGCTCAAAATTATCAGGGAGATTGATAAACCTATGGTAATTGACGCTGATGGGCTTAATGCGATTGCTTCTGACAAGCGTGTATTAGAGGAGCGTAAGACAAAAACCCTTATACTTACCCCTCATCTGGTTGAGTTCTCCCGCTTGCTTAAACTGGAAAGCGCAAAAATCGACAAAGAGAGGAAAGCACTTGTCAAAGATTTCGCTCTTCGGTATAATCTAACCCTCGTTCTTAAGGGCTACCATACTTTGGTATCCGACGGTAAAAAAATATTTGAAAATAAAACAGGGAATCCCGGTATGGCCACAGCGGGAACAGGCGATGTGCTTTGCGGCATGATTGCCGGTTTACTTGCGCAAGGCCTTAATACGTTTGAAGCAGCGCGCTGCGGCGTTTATTTACACGGCCTGGCAGGAGATTTTGCCGCAAGAGAAAAAACTCAAAACTGTTTAATCGCGTCTGATATAATAGAATATTTACCGAAGGCACTTAAAGCACAGATGACAGAAGACAGATGACAGAATATTTTCTTTATCTGACATCTGACCTCTGACTTCTGAACTTTGACGTCTGACTTCTGTAAAATGCTGGCGTAGCTCAGTTGGTAGAGCAGATGTTTTGTAAACATCAGGTCGGGGGTTCGATTCCTCTCGCCAGCTCTGAATGTTTGGCTTCGTTGCTTGAATTATACGAAAAGCAGCGCCGCTGTTTTTTAAATATGGCAACGAGGGAACGACTTTTTAGGAATGTCGCTTTGCGACCGTCGTTACCTCTCGCCAGCTTATTCTTGCTCTTTTATATATGGGCAGGTTCCTGAGTGGTCAAAAGGGACAGACTGTAAATCTGTTGCGCTTGCGCTTCGGAGGTTCAAATCCTCCCCTGCCCACCATTTTTGTTTCGCAAAAATGGTAGAGCAATTGAGCAATAGATAATAGAGCAATAGAGGTGAGGCTCAATTGTGGTCTATTTTCTATTGTTCTATTGTTCGCTATTTTCTTTAACACAGCGGGTGATAATAAATCAAAAATAAGTCATTAGAATTTTAAATAAGTAAAGGTATTATTTTAAATGGAAAAAATACCACAGTCTTACAGTAAGTGCTATAAAGCATTAATTTTGTATCGAGATGATTTAGAACAGATAGCGAAAATATTTAACAAAAATTGTAAAGAATATACGATTGAAGCTGATGAATATAAACTAGCAAATATCTCTGAAATTAGTAACATTAATAAACCCAGTATAATAGATTTTAAAATTTATGGGTCTCAACCCTATATGTATTTAGATATTAACCATTTTGAAGCAAGGCTATATTGTGCAAATAAAGATGATGAAATACTTTTAGGTATCGCGTCTAAAATAAATTCTATATTGACTAAACGGGTAAGCAAAATAAAGAAAATTATAAGTTCAAATTTCATGTTTATTCCTATACTAATAATATGGTTTTTTGGTATATGGATTTTTAAGAATAATCTTGAGGTGTTAAAATATTCCGCCATTTTTTATCTTATATTTTCAGGTTTATGGTTTTTCTTTGCCGGTAAACTAGATAATAATATAATTTATCTATTCAGCTCACAATCAAAGAATACTTTTTTAAAAAGAAACAAAGATTCAATAATACTTTTACTTTTGGGCGGAATTATAGGCATTTTTTTTACGATTGTTACAGAGTTAATACGCAAGAGACTTGTTCGATAGTTATTTTTGATAATTTATACTTCTTGGATACATTGACAGGGTTGACAGTGAAGCGAGAATCGCTTCTTTGAGTTTGCTTCGAGCTGAACGTCAGAAGGGGCAGAGCCCCTTATGAAGAGCCAGAAATCTGAGCTGCTTTTGATAGGGCTAAATTGCCTGATAACCTTTGTTCTTGAGAATAAGTCAATATTGGTCGGAAGTGCGTAAGCACTCTGGCTCTTGCGGGTGTAGTTTCCGCCTCAGCCAAAGGCTGATCCGCCCAAATAAAAAAATAAGGTGGCGGAGGAGGCGAGACCTCGCCGCTTCTGCGGCGGGTAATGGCAGTCAATCATCTCGCCGAAGGCGAGCTTCTTTAACATGATTGCCTGTACTGCGTACGATTAAAAGAAAACATTTGTTTTCTTGATACATATACGATTACTATATGCGGGTGTAGTTCAATGGCAGAACACTAGCCTTCCAAGCTGGATATGTCGGTTCGATCCCGATCACCCGCTTGTTCATTTTCGCAGTCTACCCGGGATAAAAAGCGAAAATGAACAATCCCGGCGAAGTTTCCGAAATTTTAGAATAAAATTTCGGAATATAGAGCGAGTCGGGATAAATAAATTCCAGAGATTAAAAAAATCTCCGTAATCTTTCTATAATCTCCGTAATCATTATACGATGAAAGAAAACATATCCATACTTGGCGCCGGAAGCTGGGGAACGACATTGGCGGTCTTACTTTCTAAAAAAGAAGATTTAAACGTTAGCCTCTGGTCGCCCTTCAAGAATGAGGTCGAGCAGATACTTTCAGCAGGCGAAAATAAAACTTTTCTTCCTTCCGTAAAAATTCCTCAAAGTTTATTCGTAACTTCCGATTTATCGCGTGCACTCGCAAGCAACATTATTATCATTGCCACTCCGGTGGAGTATTTGCGGCCTACATTAAGAAAAATAAAACAAACCGGAATGCCTCTGAAGGGGAAAATATTTTTAAGCGTAATGAAGGGGATAGAAATAAAGAGTTTGCTGCGGCCAAGTGAAATCTTAAAAAACGAACTTTCTCTCGCCGCAGGGCAAATTGCGGTGCTTTCCGGGCCCACTATAGCAAAAGAAGTTGCCGCCGGAATCCCTACGGTAGCAACAGTTGCTTCCTATGTTTGCGCAAATGCCAAACGTATTCAAAAAATATTTAAAGATACCCCTTTAAGAGTGTATACGCACAAAGACCTTAAAGGAATTGAAACTGCCGGGGCGTTAAAGAATGTCATAGCCATTGCCTGCGGTATCTCCGATGGCCTTGGCTTTGGCACCAATACAAAGAGCGCAATTATCTGTCGAGGATTAAAAGAAATGGTTCGTTTTGCCAAGAGTTTTAAAATTAATGAGTCTGCGTTTTTAGGGATAAGCGGAATAGGCGATTTATGCACTACTTGTTTTTCTCAGTTTTCTCGCAATCGATTTGTCGGCGAAGAGATCGGCAGGGGCAGAACGCTTAAGGAGGTATTGGGCGGCATGAAAATGGTTGCTGAAGGGGTGACTACAGCAAAATCCGTGTATAAGTTAAGCAGGATGCGCAAAATTGACATGCCTATTACAAACGAAATATATTCCGTGCTTTATGAAGGTAAATCTGCCAAGCAAGCCGTCCGTGACCTGATGTCCCGCCCGCTTAAAGCTGAGTAAATATATTTACCTTGATAGTGCCTAAACAAGTGATAAAATTATTTTTTAGAGGGTAGGCGATATATCTTTAACAAAGCCGTGAGGATAATACAAACAGAGAAAAACGGCGTTTTTATCTACGCTATTAAAGGCGAAATCAATATTGATACAGCTTCGCAGCTTAAAAAAGCCTTTAAAACCGTCAGCCTAGAGCATAAACCGTGTAAAATTTTGCTTAATCTTGGCGAAGTGGAATATATAGACAGCTTAGGCATGGCATCGTTAGTTGAGTTAAAGAAAAAAATAGAAGAAATGCGCGGGTTTATGTATTTTTCCAATGTTCCTGCCAAGATTATTTCTATTTTCGGTATCACTAAGCTCGCGAAAATTTTTCGGATATTCGACACTGAAGAAGAAGCGTTAAAAGAGCTCATCGAGCGTTAACAAGCGTAACTGTCACGTCAAGCAATAGAGGGAGGGTTAACATGAAAAAAATAATTGCATTAAGCCTATCGTTAATTTTTATAGCTGCTGTTTCAGGATGTCAGAGCACAAAGACCAGGGCAGTCGAAGGCGCACTTATCGGCGCAGTTGTCGGCGCTGGCGCAGGCTATGGTATCGGCCATGCAAGCGGTCATCACGGAGGAGAAGGAGCAGGCATAGGCGCGGCAGCCGGAGCGCTCACCGGAGCTTTTGTCGGCAGCCAGATAGATAAGCCGCAAAACGAGCAGCCTGCGCAAACCGGAGGCGCCTACAACCCCAGTCAGATGTCTATGGCGCAAATTGTCGAGTTGAGCAAACAAGGCATCAACGAGGATGTTATTATAGATAAAATTCGCCTTACAAACTCAAGGTTTACTCTTTCGCCTGCGGATATAAGCTCTTTGCAGCAGCAGGGAGTGAGCGATAAGGTTATCTCTGCTATGCAGGGATTATAAAAAAATATAAAATATATGGCACTTTCGATTACCGTAAATACTAAGGAAACGGGAGTTTTTGTGCTGGACCTAAAAGGAGAGATTGACTCAAGCACATATGAAAAGCTTGACGCCGCATTGAAACCGCTTCTTGTGCCTTCAACCAAAGCAATTGTATTTGATTTAAATAAGGTTACCTATATAAGCAGTATGGGTTTAAGCGTGATATATAGAACGAAAGAGGAACTTGAAAAAAATAAAGGCACATTGTTAATGACTAACTTTTCTCCGCAAGTAAAAAAAATATTTGAGATGGTAAAAATGATTCCGGGATATCTTTTCGCCAGCATGGAAGCAGCGGATGCCTATCTTGATAAATTTCTTTCCCAGGTGCAAAAAGAAGACGGCGCGCAATAACCCTCCAATTATTATCTCATGATTTATTTTGTGGTGAGCTTATTAATCATTATTACCAGCGCAGCCTTAGGATTTATTCTGGTGGCTAATCCGGCTCTTGCCATAGAATTACAAAAGAAATTCTATGTTACGATAAACTGGAAAATAGAACCCATATCTATGCAAAAAGAATTGCGCAACACAAGAATTATGGGGTTATTTTTGCTTGCAGCCGCATTGATAACATTAGTAATCTATTTATTCCTGGCTTTCAAGTAAGGCGTTAATATATAAATACAGCTGGCGCCACAAAAGGCTTTTTTGCAAAAGGCCGCCTTATTCAAGCACGCCAAATCTTGACAAAATCTCGCTTTACATGCCTCAAAAAACCAATTATAATAAGGCAATTAAGAGCTTTGAAGTAAGGCACTTCGGCGGTATCGCCTCAGTGCCGAAAAAAATCAAGGAATAACCTTAAATATCGACATTTTTTTCGGGGGGTAGCGCAGTCCGGATTAGCGCACTTGAATGGGGTTCAAGGGGTCGCGGGTTCAAATCCCGCCTCCCCGATTTAAAATTTTGTTCGGGAAGGGGTTCTCCGCCAAAATTTTCCTTGTGTTAATCAGAAGAAAATTTTGGCGAGATCTCGCCCTCCGCCGGAGGCGGAGAGGCGGAAAATCCCGCCTCCCCGATAAAATTTGTAAAGCAAATTTTATCAGAGCAATTGAGCAATAGATAATAGAACAATAGACAAGAAAAAGCTCAATTGCAACTAAGCACGTAATGTGCGAGGGAGTGCCGAGGCCCCCGGACGAGGCCGGTCGATTTTCCATTGCTCTATTGTTCAAAAAGCATTTATGGTGAACCATTCCGAAGGAAACTATAGCCATTTTAGGTATGAGCTGCCGTAGATTAGAGTTATTTAATTGGAGGAAAACATGAATAAATACGAAGGGCCAGAGAGGAGAAAAACTCCGCGATTAAACGCAAATTTTGTAGTAAGCTACAGAGTTAAGGAGGTTCCCGAAGGCTACGACCTCTCACAGACCAAAAACGTGAGTCAGGGAGGAATTCTTTTGACTACAAACCGAAAATTTGAAAGCGGAACTCATCTGGCGATGAGTATACGTTTTCCTTTTATCGCAAAGCGTATAGAGGTAACGGGGTCAGTGGTTGAATCAAAAGAAATAGTACGTGATCTTATATACGAAACCAGAATTCAGTTCATGGATTTGGATGCAGAATTTTTCCGGAAGCTTGGGGAGTTTGTAAAAGAACACTTAAAGTAATTGTAAATTAGTTTCCTTTAACAATTTTATAAGTTGTTTTTTTAATCCCCGCAATCAATTTAAAAAATGATTAAAAAAATAGGAATAATCGGTTTAGGAAATGTCGGACAGGCTACGGTGCGCTCATTAAAGAAGTATTCTTCCTTAATAGCTCACCGCACTTCGCTTAAAATAGAGATTAAAGGCTTATGCGACGCAAGAAGGTCAAAAAGTAAATTTGCAAAGATAAATTTACTTCCCTTCACTAAAGATGCCTATCAACTTATCAATGACCCGGCTATAGATACGATTGTGGAATTGGTAGGCGGCATCAATCCAGCTAAACAGTTTATAATTGATGCATTAAAGAAAGGTAAAAATGTTGTTACCGCCAACAAAGCTTTACTTGCGCAACACGGAAGGGAATTGTTTGCCTTAGCGGAAAAAAAGAAAAGGATGATTGGCTTTGAGGCGTCGGTCTGCGGGGCCATCCCTTTAATAAAGAGCATTTCCCAGGGGCTGGTGAGTTGCGAAGTGGGGGAAATATACGGTATTCTTAACGGAACGACTAATTATATCCTCTATAAGATGGGTAAAGATAAGGTTGATTTTTCGCGGGCCTTGAGTGAAGCCCAAGATAAGGGCATAGCTGAAAGAAATCCTTCGCTGGATATTAATGGAGTAGATACTCTTCATAAATTATGCCTGCTAAGTTATTTATGTTTTGGCGTCTGGCCTTCCCCGGAAAAGGTTTATACGCGCGGTATAAAAGATATCTCCCTGCTTGATATTCTCTATGCTGAAGAGCTTAACTACCGTATTAAACTTTTGGCAATCGCAAAAAAGCGCGGCAAGCGCCTTGAGGTGCGGGTTCACCCCACTCTGGTCTCGATGGATCACCCCATATCAGAAGTTTCATCTTCCTATAATGCTGTATCACTGGATACGCAACCCGCCGGTAAGCTTCTTTTTTATGGCCTGGGAGCCGGAGGAGGGCCTACCTCATCTTCGGTAATATCAGATATCGTAAGCATTTCTTTACACGCTGAAAGCTACTTACGCCAAGAAGAAAAAGTAATCTTTTTAAAACCTGAAAATATCAGGACTAGATATTATATAAGGTTCATGGCGCTGGATAAACCCGGAGTTTTAGCGCAAGTTTCTAGAATTCTGGCTGCTTTTGGCATCAGTATCGCATCGGTAACGCAGAAGGAGAGGATGAAGAGAAAATTCGTACCCATAGTGATGATTACTCATGAAGCCAAAGAACGGGATATGCGCCGCGCCTTAGCTAAGATTGATAATCTCACCTCCATCAAGAGCCCTTCGCAGTTGATAAGGATAGAGAACCTATGAAGCCATACTACGGCGTCATTGACCGCTACCGGCAATACCTTCCGGTAACTAAAAATACACCTCTTGTAACACTCCTTGAGGGGAATACGCCTCTTATTTACGCTCAAAAATTATCGCAAACCCTCGGCCCTAACATTAAGGTATACCTTAAATATGAAGGCCTTAACCCAACGGGTTCTTTTAAAGATAGAGGGATGACTATGGCTATTTCAAAAGCCAAAGAGGAGGGCTCTGGAGCGGTGATTTGCGCCTCTACCGGCAACACTTCCGCATCAGCCGCCGCTTATGCCAGCCGCGCAAATATACGATGCATCGTGATTATTCCTGAAGGCGCTATAGCATTGGGAAAGTTAGCTCAAGCTCTAGTGCATGGAGCCAAAGTTATTGCGATAAAAGGAAATTTTGACGAGGCTCTGAAAATAGTGCGTACAATTTGTGAACGTTATCCCGTTCAGCTCGTTAATTCCATAAATCCATACCGTATTGAAGGGCAAAAAACAGCTGCTTTTGAGATTTGCGATTATCTGGAGAGAGCCCCCGATTTTCATAGCCTCCCTGTAGGTAACGCCGGAAACATTACAGCTTACTGGAAAGGCTACCAGGAGTATTATTCGCATAAAAAAATAAAGCAACTGCCTGCGATGCTGGGTTTCCAGGCAAAAGGTTCTGCACCAATAGTAAAAGGGCATCCAATAAAGCATCCAAAGACAATCGCTACTGCCATAAAAATAGGCAATCCTGCCAGCTGGCAAAAAGCTCAAGAAGCCAAAGAAGAATCGGGTGGGCTGATTGATGCGGTAAGCGATGCCGAGATACTTTATGCTTATAAATTCTTAGCCAAAGAAGAAGGAGTATTTGTTGAGCCGGCGTCTGCCGCTTCGGTTGCTGGTTTGTTTAAACTGAAGAAAGATAATTTCTTTAAGCGTTTAAAAAATAAAGAAATAGTTATTACCTGCACACTCACCGGCCATGGTTTAAAAGACCCGCAGATAGCCATAAAAAGCATAAAATCTCCGCCTGTCCTGGAGCCCAACGCAGAAGTTATCGCAAAAATCTCCGGGCTGTAATAGTCATAATAGTCTCTGTAATCTATCCTTAATTGCTGTAAGCATTTACTTATGAAAGGTTTTTACCAAAAATTTTCCGATATTTTAGGGAAGATAATTACAAAGAAGTACGACGTAGTTATAGAACCGCCGTTATGGGAAGTACCCCAGAGGCAGGGGTTTGGAGATTTATCGTCCATGGCCGCCCTAAAACTTGCTTCTAAGCTTAAAGAAGACCCATTGTCAATAGCTACAGATTTAAAAGTCGCATTTGAGAAAGAAATTGGAACTTCCGCCCAAAAAATAGAGATTTTAAAACCCGGCTTTATTAATGTTTTTATTTCGCGCCAGGCTTTGCTTGAGTCTTTGAACGATTTACTCAAAGAAAAGGACAAATTTTTCCGCAAAACCATTAAACGCAGTATCCTTCTTGAATTTGCAAGCGCCAATCCTACCGGACCCCTTTCCATCGCGCACGGACGCCAGGCAGTGATAGGGGATGTGATTGCAAATATTTTGAAGTTTTATGGCAACACTATAGTCAAAGAATATTACATCAATGATGAGGGCAGGCAGCTTTCGCTTTTTTTCGCTTCTGTAGAGGCGCGTATCAAAGAAATTAAAGGAGAGCCTTTCAATATCCCTGAAGACGGCTACTTGGGCGAGTATCTGAAAGATGTTGCGCAAACCTACCTTGATAAAGGCAGGGGCAAAGATTTGCGTGATTTTAGCCTCTCCCATATTCTTTCCTGGATAAAAAAAGATTTAGCTAGCTTAGGCGTAGAGTTTGATAGCTGGATAAGCCAGAAAAAACTTATCACTGAAGGAGAAGTAGAAAAAGCAATTAACCTGTTGCGAGAGAAGGAGCTTATCTATGAAAATGAAGGAGTGTTGTGGTTTGCCTCCACAAAATTTGGCGACGACAAAGACAGGGTAATTAAAAAAAGCGACGGAGAGCTCACTTATTTTGCTTCTGATATCGCTTATCACTGGGATAAATTACAACGCAAATTCGACATGCTCATAAACTTATGGGGCCCGGATCATCACGGCTACATTGAACGCGTTAAAGGGGCTCTGGAAGCACTGGGGTATAGCCGCGAGGTATTAAACGTAATCATTGTCCAGTTAGTAAGTTTAAAAACAAAAGAAAAGATGTCAAAGAGGAAGGGAACAGCGGTGCTGCTTTCAGATTTGATCGAAGAGGTAGGAAAAGATGCGGCACGTTTCTATTATCTGCTGCGTCGTAATTCCTCACAGCTTGAGTTTGACGTTGAACTCGCGCAGGAAGCCACCCTTAATAATCCGCTGTATTATGTGCAATACGCGAGCGCCCGCATTGAGAGCATCTTTGCTAAAGTAAAGGCAAAAACTTTTTCATGTGAGAAAAGCGCTTTTTTAAAAGAAGAGAACGAAATAAATTATTTACGCAGCCTCTTGCAGTTTTCAAACTGTCTTGATAAAGCCTACTACAGCTTAGAGCCGGTATTTGTCGTTGAGTTTTTAAAATTAACCGCGGCAAATTTTCATAAATTTTATGAGACAACCAGGGTATTGGGCGAAAATGAAGATATAACAGGCGCGCGCCTTAACCTTTTAGAAGCAACACGGATTATACTGCATTGCGGGCTGGATATTTTAGGCATAAAGCCCGTTAAGAAGATGTAAATGAGAAGGAAAAATTGGAATATAAAATCATTATCTGAGCAGGCAAAAGAAATAGGAATACAATATAATATTTCCCCGTTTCTTGCACAAATCTTTCTTAATCGTAACTCCGAAGCCTCCGATATTCCTTCTTTTCTTAACCCTTCGCTAACTTGCCTGTATTCGCCGCATCTTTTACCTGATATGGAAAAGGCGGTTACTAGAATAAAGAAAGCGGTAATAAAGAAAGAAAAAATTCTTATCTTTGGAGATTACGATGTTGACGGTATAGCATCGCTGGCTATATTTTACGAGTTTATAAAAGAGTACCCCGGATTATTTTCATTCCATATCCCTCACCGCGTTAAAGACGGCTATGGCCTTAATGAAGAAGTAATTAGAAAAGCGAAAGAAGACAGCGTAAAATTAATTATAGCTTTTGACTGCGGGACAGGCGCATATTCTGAAATAAGCCTGGCAAATTCTCTAGGTTTAGACGTTGTAGTCGTTGACCACCACCATTTAAAAACAGGAGAAAATAACCTTAAGGCTTGTGCGCAGCCACTCGCTTTTATCAATCCAAAACGCAAAGATTCAACCTACCCATTTCTTGATTTAAGCGCCGCGGCGCTTTCTTTTAAACTCCTGCAGGCCTTGACCTCAAAGCCTTGTCATGAGGTGCTGGATTTGGTGGCGCTGTCGCTTGTCTGCGATGTTGTTCCTCTAAAGGGCGAGAACAGAATACTCTTAAAAGAGGGCTTAAAAGCCCTTAGAGTTTCTTCGCGGCCAGCGATAAGGGCTCTTTGCCAGGCCTCTGGGATAAGACAGGAAAATATCGAGGCGTTCCATATCGCTTTTATTTTAGGCCCCCGGCTTAACGCTTCAGGCAGAGTCGCTTATGCGCATGAGTCGCTGGATATTTTTTTGACTAAAGATATTGATGAGGCAAAAAGCATCGCAAATAAATTAAAAGAGTATAATCAGTTACGCAGAGATATAGAGGCGGAAATTCTGCGCGAAGCAGAGGCGATTGTGGAGCGCGATTACGCAAATAGCCACGCTATCGTGGTGCACAATGACGGCTGGCATCCGGGTGTCCTGGGCATTGTTGCCTCGCGCCTTGCGGACAGATATTACAGGCCCAGCTTTGTAATTTCTTTTGATGAAGGAGTAGGTAAAGGCTCCGGACGTTCCATACACAGCGTGCATCTTATTGAGATGCTGGAAGAGTGTTCAGGGTTGCTGCAAGGTTATGGAGGGCATAAAAAAGCTGCAGGGATACAAATTGCTAAAGAGGAAGTAGAAGCTTTCAGAAAGAAGATAAATTCTTTAATAGAAGAGAATATAAAAGCGGAAGATCTTATCCCCATTTTAGATATAGACGCTAGGATAAGTTTTAGTGATATTAATATGAATTTGGTCGAAGAGCTTGCGCTTCTTGAGCCTTTTGGCGAGGAAAACAGTAAGCCTCTTTTTGCGACGTTCTCGGTTTCCAAGAAATCCGCGCCCCGCAAAATAGGCACAGGTTTTTCATTATGGCTTACCGAAGGGAGTACAACTTATGAAGGACTGGTATACGATAAAGATATTTTAGAAATTATAAATTTTGCGGATAGCTTTGATATTGTGTATTCCTTAGAGAAGAATAATTATCACGGGATAGAAAGATTAGTTATTCGTGACGCTCGCTTTACCTGCAAAATTTAGCTTTCCTGATTTTATGCACTTGGTGCATACCAGAACCCGCTTTATTTTCCCGTTTACCAAAACCTTCCTTTTTTGAAGATTAGGCAGGAATACTCTTTTAGTGGTGCTCGTGATTTTAATACCAACGCCGCCATCTCTTTTTGCTTTACCACGCCTAGAGAGAGTGTTGCCGGAGATTGCCCCTTTTCCACAAACCGAACATTTTCTACTCATTGTTTATATCCTCCTAAATTCATTAATATTCCTATTTCTGGAATTTTAAAATTACTATAAATATACTGATAAATTAGGTATTGTCAAGAAGAATTGCTGGCTATAAGCTGCAGGCTACAGGCCTCAAAATGCAATAGCTATCAGCAGTCAGCTTTCAGCTATCAGCTTCACTAAAGAAGCTTGTGGCTTGCAGCTTGAAGCTTGTGTCTTGTGGCGTGCTACAACTCCTGCCTTAACTGTTTCTCCGCATCAACCACATCGCGGTTTACTCTTTGTAAGCAATGCACAATCTTTATTTTTAATGATTCACTGATAATCTGGCAGGTTCGCATTTCGCGCAGCACCTGTATACTCATGCGAAAATAGCGGACGATTTCGCCCTCATCTACGCTGCAGTATTTATCCAGATTATAAAAACTTGTCCCCCTGTACCAGGCGCTAGCTCCATCGGATAAGTGAAAGTAAAATTTTTTACTGAAAGGATATACTCGGAATTTGCGCTCCTGGCGTTGAATGTCTCTTGAGAATTTATTTAAATCATTTTTTATTCTCTTGATGTGCTTATTTAATTTAGGCTTTTCTTCTCCCTTGCGAGGTTCATAAGTTAGTGCGATAACAACCAAAAAAAGGTCCTCTTCGCTAAGGTTTTCTAAGAAGCCATTCTCAAAAAGCTCTCCTATCTGCAACTCAAAGCTATAGACTTTGGAGGCTAAATCAGCTTTAGCGCTTACCTTATTGTTAACGATATATTCTAAATTGCGCAAAAGAGATATTTTACGCTTTAAGAGTTCCACGGCTTCTTTCTTCTCCCAGCCTCTAGCCTGATAGAAATGAAAAGAACGTGGATATATATCGTATATTTTTTCTCCCATTATCTTATACAAATTAAGAATTGTCGCGTAACAGGAATTAAGCTGGCTGTTTATCGGCTCATAGGCCCCATAAATCATATTTTCAAGGCATTGAGCGTCACAGGCGGCAGGATTTGCTTTTATGATAACGTAACCTTCAGTGTCAATGCCGCGCCTGCCGGCACGGCCGGCCATCTGATATAAGTCGCGAACCTTAAGGTAAGCGTGATAACGGCCGTAGAATTTACTCACTGTGTCAAAAACAACGGTTTTTGCCGGCATGTTTATACCCAGGGCAAAAGTTTCGGTGGTAAAAATAAGTTTTATCAGGCCGGTAGTAAAGAGTTGCTCTATTATTTCTTTTAAGGTGGGGAGCAGGCCGGCATGATGATAGGCTATTCCGCGTTTAATAAGAGGAAAGAGGAACTCGACATGGCTTGAGGTAAGATTAAATTTTAGTAAAAGTTCATTAAATAATTTGGTTATACGTTCTTTTTCGCCAGCGCTTAGAAAATCAAAATAGGATACTTCCTGGGCTAATTCTTCGCAGCGCCTGCGGGAGAAGGAAAAATAAAGGCAAGGATAAGCGCTTCTTTTTTTTATGTAATCTATCAGGGTATTCATGCGATTATGCTTTAAGTGTGCATACACATCAGGGCTGGGCCCTTGTTTTGCATCCCTGCGTAAATACCCTGATTTTTTTACTTCAGCTAAGCTGCCGAAGAATTCATTATTGCATTGAAATAGAAAATGCAAAGGCACCGGCCTGTTTTTTTCTATTATTGCCTTAAGCGGGAAGCTATGCACTTTTTGCAGCCAATTTACGAAGGGTTCAATGTTAGGTATAGTTGCTGAAAGCGCCAACATTTTCATACTTGTCGGCAGGAGAATAATCGCTTCTTCCCAAACCGTGCCGCGCTCAATATCATCGAGATAATGGATTTCATCAAAAATAACCCACTCCCGGTTTTTAAATTCGTCAGGGTTAACCAAAATAGCATTGCGGAATATTTCGGTGGTCATGATAAGAATTGGGGCGTCTCTATTGATACTCACGTCTCCCGTCAAGATACCTGTATTTTGAGGGTATTTTCGGCAGAAATCCCTGTATTTTTGGTTGGAGAGCGCTTTGATAGGCGCGGTGTAAATTACGCCTTTGTTATTTTTGATGCAGTCTTCTATGATATGCTCGGCAATCAGGGTTTTTCCCGCGCCGGTAGGCGCGCTGACAATAACCGAGTGGCCGGTGGCGGCGGCTTGGATTGCTTCTTCCTGGAATTTATCTAAAGTAAAATTTTCTTGCATATTTCTTTATTTTTCGCAGATGAGCGCGGATAAAAACCACAGATGGTCGCAGATAAAAACAGGCTAGAGACCAAAAATAGAATTTTTTGTTTCATTCTTAAAGGGTCTATGGTCTTCGGTCTTTGGTCGTTGGTCTTGAGTAATCTGTAACGAAGGTATTATACCAGAAAACCTTTATCCTCGCAGGGAAAATAGTTTACTGCAAGAGTAAAATACTTTGTTTTTTGGAGATTCTTAAGTGGTAAGCGGGTAGACGAGGTTAAATAAAAATACATGCCGGAGGAGGGACTTGAACCCTCACCTCCTTGCGAAGACGGGATTTTGAGTCCCGCACGTCTGCCAATTCCATCACTCCGGCAAAGTAAAAAGATAATAACATCCTTGATTTTCTTTGTCAATTGACAATTTACCTGCGAAATGATATAGTTTTTTGTCTTTTTTACACTTCTGGTACCTTGATTGGTGATTTATTGCCGCCAAAAGCGGCTTATGGGGCCGTAGTACAGTTGGGAGTACGCTTGCATGGCATGCAAGAGGTCGGGGGTTCAAATCCCCCCGGCTCCATTTATTCAGCTATCAGCTTACAGCTATCAGCAAAGCAATAAAAAGCTGACAGCTGATGACTGAAGACTGAAAGCTCTAATTTATATAACTAAATTGTTAATTCTCGGTTGTCAAGTCTCAAGCGCCGGTTCGATTTATGAGGCAGTGGATAGGGCAAAGAAACTGGACTGCAACACTATGCAAATGTTTGCCCGTAACCCCCGCCAGTGGAGGAAGTCTACTTTAAGCAAAGAAGATATAAAGCTTTTTAAAGAAAAGGTACTGAATGAAAAAATAAATCCCGTTGTCATTCATATCCCCTATACGCTTAATCTTGCATCCAGCAAGCAGCGTTTTCATAAAATAACCATCAAAGAATTTACGCAAGATTTAATCGAAGCGGATAAACTGGGCGCGCAATACTTGGTTACGCACCCCGGTTCTCATAAAGGCGCAAGTGCGGAGGAAGGCATTGATAACCTTACGCGCGCTCTAAAAAAAATTTTAAAGGGGACGAAGGGCGTTAAAACAGAGATTTTACTTGAGAATACCGCCGGCAGTGGCAGTTGGTTAGGCTATAATTTCTCTCAACACAAAATAGTTCTTGAAGCCTTAAAATGGACGCCGCGGCTGGGCTTATGCTTAGATACCGCGCATGCCTGGGCAGCTGGGTATAAGATAGATGAAGAGGAAGGAGTCAACGGATTAGTTGCAGAAATAGAAAGAGAAGTCGGCATAGAGCGCCTGAAAGTCATACACCTAAATGACACAAAAGATAAACTTGATTCCCGCAGGGATAAACACGCGGATATCGGAGTGGGTAATATCGGGAAAAAAGGCATTTCCCTAATCGTTAATCATCCGAAATTAAAGAATGTGCCGTTTATCTTAGAAACGCCCAAAGATAGCGATGAAGATGACATAAGAAATTTAAATATAGTGAGAGAACTGTATAATGGAACATTATAAAAAATTACAAATCACAAATTACAAAACACAAATAAATTCCAAGCCCCAATATTTCAAACTTTTTAAGTTATTATTTCGGTCATTGGATATTGAGATTTATTTGTAATTTGGTGCTTGATGTTTGGAATTTGATATATTAACCATTAAGAAGATTATGGATTATAACAAACAAATCGACGAGAAGTGGCAAAATTTTTGGGATAAGGAAGGTATTTTTAATACCGACACCAAAGACACAAAAAATAAATACTACTGTCTGGTGATGTTTCCTTATCCCTCTGCCGCTTTGCACGTGGGTCATGCCCGTAACTACGTGATTGGCGACGCGGTCAGCCGTTATAAACGCACCAAGGGCCTAAACGTCCTTTCTCCCATGGGTTTTGACGCCTTTGGCTTGCCCGCAGAGAACGCGGCGATTAAGGGCGGCCTGCATCCCAAAACTTCCACGCTAGATAATATCGCGACTATGAAACAGCAGCTTACTCAATGGGGTATTGGCTATGACTGGAACAGAGAAGTGATATCCTGCCTTCCCGAATATTATAAGTGGACACAGTGGATTTTTACCAAGCTTTATGAAAAAGGCCTCGCTTATAAAAAAAGAGCAGCGGTTAACTGGTGCCCTAAATGCCTGACTGTTTTAGCTAATGAGCAGGTAATAAACGGCGCTTGCGAACGCTGCGAAAGCAAGGTAATAGAACGGGATTTATCGCAGTGGTTTTTTAAGATAACCGCTTACGCTCAAACCTTACTTGATGATATTCAGGAGCTTACGCATTGGCCGGAGCGCGTTAAGACCATGCAGATAAACTGGATAGGCCGCAGCACCGGTGTCAATATTGATTTTAAAGTTGACGACGAGGAGACGATACTGGCTTGCTACACGACCCGCGTTGACACTATTTTCGGCGTAACCTATATGGTACTTGCTCCTGAGCATCCGGCAATACCTGGCTTAATCAAAAACAATCCTGATGCGTGTATCATTCAGGCTTTTATCGAAAAAGTTCGTATTCAGGACAAGACTGAACGCGCGGCAGAAAATATTGAGAAAGAAGGTATATTCAGCGGCCGCTACGTAATCAATCCGGTGAACGGGAAAAAAGTTCCGCTTTGGATTGCCAATTACGTGCTTATGGAATACGGCACAGGAGCCGTGATGGCTGTACCGGCGCATGACTCGCGTGATTTTGCATTCGCGAAAAAATACGGCCTTGATATAGAGGTAGTCATAGATAATCCCAAAGAGCGCCTGGACGCCCTATCTATGCAAACTGCGTATATTGAAGACGGTGTTATGGTAAACTCCGCCCAATTTGACGGTTTAGGAAACCGCGAAGCAATGGAGAAAATTGCCGACTGGATGCAGGAGAAAAAAATAGGTAAACGAGCCGTGCATTTTCGCCTGCGCGACTGGCTTATCTCCCGGCAGCGCTACTGGGGCGCTCCCATACCAATCATCTATTGCGATAAATGCGGAGAAGTGGCAGTTGCCGAAAAAGATTTACCGGTATTACTGCCGGAAAACGTCGCTTTTAAACCCACCGGACAATCCCCCTTAAAAGACAGCGAAGCATTTATTAAAACCAGGTGCCCGAAATGCGGCAAAGAAGCACAGCGAGAAACCGACACCATGGATACTTTTGTGGATTCAAGCTGGTATTTCCTGCGCTACATTTCGCCAAAAGAAACCGAGAAGCCTTTTGACGGCCATCTTGTCGATAAGTGGCTTCCGGTGGACCAATACATTGGAGGGGTGGAGCATGCGATTTTACACCTCTTATATTCGCGTTTTATCACCAAGGTGCTTTATGATTTAAAGTACGTAAGTTTTAAAGAGCCTTTTGGCGCGCTTTTTACCCAGGGTATGATTGTCAAAAACGGCGCAAAGATGTCCAAATCAAAAGGCAACACCGTCGCTCCGGATTACATTATCGATAAATACGGAGCAGACGTGATGAGGCTTTATATTCTTTTTATGGGCCCTCCGGAAAAAGACGCGGAATGGCAGGATGAAGGTTTGCAAGGCAGTGCCCGTTTTATCCAGAGAGCACTGCGGATGGTTGATATGTTGAAAGAATATCGCCAGTCTTCTGAAACCGGAGAGTTGAATAGCCACGAAAAGGATTTAGTGCGTAAAATCCACTCTACCATAAAAGAGGTAACTTTAGATCTGGAAGGAGATTTCCAATTCAATACCGCTATTTCAAGAATTATGGAACTGGTAAACCAGACCTATAAATGTTTAAATGAAACAAGTTTGCGCCAGAGTATTTTTAAAGAAGCGGTAGACACGGTATTTCTGCTTTTATCTCCCTTTACTCCGCATATCAGCGAGGAAGTTAACGAAGCCTTAGGCAATAAAGGCTCTATTTTAAAACGCGCCTGGCCCCGGTTTAACGAAGAATATATTAAAACCGACACAGTGGAAATCGCTGTTTTGGTCAACGGCAAGGTCCGCGATAAATTGATAATTAATGTCAACTGGAGCAAAGAAGAAATACAGAAGAAAGCTCTAGCCTGCGAGAAAGTAAAAAACTTCCTTAAGAACACCCCCCCTAAAAAAATCATCTACGTTGATAAGAGAATGGTGAACATCGTAGTATAGAAGCGGATACACGCGGAACAATACGCGGATTGACGCGGATAATAATAAATTTAAATTATGGATGATAAAGGTAAAATAAAATCAACGGATTTGCATTATTGTGAATATGAGGTTTGGGAAGAAAACGGTATTATTAAGGGAGAAATCAAGTTTTCGCAATCCGAAAATCTTGCCAAAGATTTTCAAAAACTATTAGCCGAAAATATTAAATTATCTAATAAGCTAGAATTTGTATCTTACATCTATCCTTATTCGGAAAAGAAAGACCCTGCGTTTCTGCTTACTAATAAAGATTCTCTTCCCGAAGTAGAATCAAAAATCAAAGCCTACGAGAATGATAATCAGGCTAAGGAAGAAGCATTATCTTTAGTCGAAATGTTTCCGACATTCTTATTCGAAGCATATTATGACTATGACTATGATTATGTATTTTGTTATAGCAAAATTCATAATAAAAATACTCTAATGGAAGAAATTAGAAAAGCCGCGGCGATATTAAAAGTTGAATTGAAATTCGTAGACAGAGAAGAAATTAAAAGAAAGCAAAAAGAAACAGATAAAATATTTGTGTTTATAACTATTGGAGCAATCATCATCTTTATTATTATTCGGTTAATTATATTTTTTAGTAAATAAAAATTATTGATGATTCCATAATGACCCTGTTCGCGCAAACGTCTTCATCAGTTAGTAAAATTATGTATTTTTATTTTCAACATTCGTGACAATTAGTCTCTATTTGTGTTCCGCTCACAAAGCGGACCCGCCGAAATAAAATATTAAGGTGGCGGGAAATTCGCATTTCTTTATTCGCGTAAATTAGCGTTTTCCCAAATTAGCGAAAATTCGCGTTTATATGTTTTCCTTAACCTACCGCGAACGAATAGTCCTGCTTATCGCCGCAGGCATAATTTTCTGCGGAGCGATTGTGTGTTACTTTCAGGTAAACACAAAAGTTACTGCCGCCGCTACCTTTGCTTCGTCCGCATCTCAACCCGCAGCTACCATTATTAATATGAACAAGGCTTCTCAGGAAGATT
>JAQTOI010000034.1:6751-19689 GCA_028713415.1 Candidatus Omnitrophota bacterium | reverse complement strand
GTATTAGCCGCAAGAAAGCTGTTTTGATTTTTGCTCTCGTAGCTTTCTTGTTATGCCAGCCGGCAATATTTTTCCTGAAAAACGACGTGGTTGATGAGCTTGATTTCTGGGGTGGAACATTTTTTTTGGTCCTTTTTGCCACAATTGAAACGATATTGTTCGCCTGGGTGTTCGGCATGGAAAACGCCTGGGATGAAATACATAAAGGCGCGGACATGCGGATACCCAGGATTTACAAATTTATAATTAAATACATTACGCCACTCTTTTTGTTTTTTATTCTGGGAGCTTGGCTTTGGCAGGAGTGGATGCCGATTATTTTTATGAAGAATGTCAGTGTGCCCGATAAACCTTTTATTATAGGAACAAGATTGGGCTTACTTTTTATTATGGCGCTCTTGGTGGTTTTGGTAAAGCTTGCCTGGCGGCGTAAAAAAATCCGGGAAATTAATAATCGATGACTATCGGCGGATGGTTATTTCTGGTGTTATCCTGGGGTATAATTCTGGCGCTTGCGGCTTTTTGTTTTATTAAAGTATTTGCAAAAAAAGAAATTAAATAATTCCTTAATAACTCAAGCCCGCATATTGCCTCGTACACGTCGCGATAAATCTTTAAAATATTCAATGAAGCATAAAATACTTTTCGGGCATTTCATATTTTTGGTTTTGCTTTTTACGCTGATGCTGCCGGCGTATTCTACCTTATCCGCCATCCAGAAAAAAAACCGGATGTATCTCAATTTAAAAAAACAACTGCGTAAAGAATTACGCACCATAGGCAGTAATGCTTCATTTGTGGTTAAAGATTTGTCCTTGCCCTCTTTAAAAATATCACACAAGGAGAACGAACGATACCCCGCAGCCAGCCTTATTAAATTGCCCATTCTTGCGGTTGCTTTTCAGGCCGCCGCTGAAAGGAAAGTTGCGCTTTCGCAGGACGTTGTTATCAGGAAACGCGATATTACCGGCGGTTCAGGGATACTTAAGACTAAACGGTTGCCTTTTAAATTAAGCCTTACAGAATTACTGGAAATAATGATTGCCAATAGCGATAACACAGCCACTAATAAAGTTATTGATATTTTAGGCAGCGGATATATCAATAGGAAATTCCGGACTCTGGGGCTTCGGCATACTACATTACGGAGAAAAATGATGGATTTCTCCGGGCGCAAGAAGGGTATTGAAAATTATACGTCTACTTCTGATATCGTAACGCTTCTTGAGCGTATTTATAACAATAAATTAGTGGATAGCAAATCATCTAATCTCGCGCTATCTTTTTTAAGAAATCAAAAAGTAAACGACCGGATACCACTTTATCTGCCCGGCGCTGTAGATATAGCCCATAAAACCGGCCTTGAACGCGGAGTAGTCCATGACGCCGGAATCATTTATACCCCCAAGGGAGACTACATTATCTGTGTTTTGACCAAAAAGGTGAAGGATTACAATAGGGCGAAGAAATTCATTGCGAAACTGTCATTATTAACTTATAATTTATATAAATAGCCTATACCGATAATGCTCAAAAACGCAAACCATAAAGGTACGAAATGTTTGTGCTTAAGAATTTTATCCTTGCCCTTGCTTATATTTTTAATGTCGTTTGTAGTATCTGCTGGTGGGCCATCCTGATTAATTCCTTGATAAGCTGGGTTAATCCTGACCCCTACAACTCCATTGTTGTTTTTCTTCACAGGGTTACTGAACCTATTCTAGGACCTATCCGGAAAGTACTTCCGATGCCCCTTAGAATGCCTATCGATTTTTCGCCGCTTGTTGCAATTTTAATTATCATCTTTTTGCAAAGGTTTATCGGTATGACAATATTGCATATCGCATATGGATTAGGGTGACAATAAGTCTAAAATACCCTCAAAAAGGAACCAACGCATGAAAGAAATAGTGGAGCATATACTTCAAGAGGAAATGGAAGCAAGGCAAAAGCTTGATTCAGCCAGGGCCCAGGCCAAGGGCATTGTCGCGCAAGCGCAAGCAAAAGGAAAAGAGCTTGTAGAGAAAACTACCAACGACACGCAAGCCTCTTCTCAGAAAGATTTAACCGCTCTTGCACAAAGGTTCCTAAATGAAAAAGAAGAGATTTTAAAATCAGCTAAAGACAAAATTATCCGTGAACGCCCAAAATTTGAGAAAGTAATCCCTGAAGCGGCTGTGGTATTATTTCGAAAGATCGCTATGGAATGATGATGCAAGAGCTTTCTAAATACGCTTTCGCAAACGCTAAAATCAGGGCAATGCTTTCACGCCTGCTTAATGCGGAAACTTTTTCCCGCCTCATGGATTCCAAAGATATCGAAGAAGCCTTGGAAATCTTAAAAACTACTCCCTATACGCAAGCTATCCAAGAGCATAACCGCAAGAACGACCTAAAAATACTGGATAAGATGTTTTGCTTAAATGACCTTAAAATTTACCGCAAGGTTTACGCTACTATTCCAACTAAGAAAGAAAAAGAATTTGTTGCGATCCTTATTAACCGCTATGAGGTTGAAGAGTTAAAAATAATATTGCGTTCCTGGCACAACAAGCCTGAGGCGGCAGATTTGGATAATTACCTGCTTAATGAAAAAATCAGTTTTAATATCGATTATAAAAAAATTATTTCTGCACAAAACATCGAAGAAATTATCCTTCTCCTTGATGATACCCCTTACAAGAAACCACTCATCGCCGCTAAAGAAAAATTTAAAGAAAAGGGTTCATCTTTCTATCTTGAAGCAGCTCTCGACATTGATTATTATTCCCGCCTGAGCGCGTCAATTTCAAAACTCTCTTCGCTAGATAAAAAAATTGCATCAAAAATTTTGGGTATTGAAATCGACATTGAGAACATCAATTGGCTCATTCGTTTGCGTAAGTATTATTCTCTG
This sequence comes from Candidatus Omnitrophota bacterium, assembly GCA_028713415.1. Classification (GTDB taxonomy): domain Bacteria; phylum Omnitrophota; class Gorgyraeia; order Duberdicusellales; family 4484-171; genus JAQTOI01. The sequence continues at coordinate 16,793 of JAQTOI010000034.1, read as the reverse complement.
GGTTTATCCGAAATACTTTCCTGTGTGATTCCCGGAGGTTCCTGGATAGATAAAGATACCGTGCGTAGCGCCTATGCAACAGACGGCCTGGCGAAAATAGCAGAAAGCGTTTCTTTGGGCCCATACGCTAAAATCAAAGACCTTATTTCGGAAAATGCATATTTAATTGAAAATTTTCTTTACGAAATACTTTTACGAGAAATTAAACGCGCTCTGGCCGGGTTTCCTTTCACTATCGGGACTGTCTTAGGTTATCTTATCTTAAAACACCGGGAAACGCGTAACGTCATATCGCTTTTATACGCCAAGCAATACCGTATGGGAAAAGAGGTTATAGCTCCTTTATTGCGCATGGAATAAAAAACAGGTTTTTGCATGCTTACCACATCGTCAATGGAACTCATTAGCGTTGCCGTCATTAAAGAGAAAATTGAGGAGCTTGTCTCACGCTTAATCTCTTTGGGTATTTTTCATCCAGTTGATATACGCCACATCGAGGAGCAATTGCAAGCATTATCCCCCTTGTCTTTAGATAAAGAATATGTGGATATAGAAGCCCTGGAAAATTCTCTCAAAGAGATAGCTCCCCGGCTTTCTCTAAAATTTTCTCCTTTGCCGGAAAGTACCTCCGTAACCTACGAAAACGCAAAGGAAACCTTTTCCGAGGTAAATAAAAAAATAACTCCGCTCATAGAACGCCAAAATGAACTTAATGGAGAATTAAAAACCAAAGAGTCGATTGCTTCGCAGCTAAAAAATTATTTTCCTTTAGAGATAAAAAAAAGCGGGTACTATACATTTTTAGATATTTCTTTAGGCGAAATAGAAGAAAAAAACGTCGCCCTGCTGCAGAGAAGCCTGGCGGATGTTCCTAGCGTCATTTATCCCCTTAAACGCGAAGGCGCCATGTCGGTGCTTCTTGTTATCGGCCTGCGGCGTGACAGGGCATTAATCGAACGAGTGCTGAAGGATTTGGCCTGGAGAAAAGTTGAGCAGCTAGGCAATTCGCAGGAGTTACCCAAAGATGTCGAAGAGAAAATAAACAAAGAAATTGCGGCGCTGAAGGCTAATATCGTTTCATGCGAGGAGCAGATAAGGGACGTCGGCATCCAATATCAGGCACAGCTCTCTTCTACACACGCTTTTATAATTCTTAAGAAATCCCTCCTGGAAGCTAAAAAGTATTCATGTTCTACGGAAAGGACGGTGTTACTCGCAGGCTGGGTACCCAAAGAGGAGCGCCAGCGAGTGATAAGCGAAATAAAGAAACTCGACCCCTACGCATTTATCGAAGAAAAAAATCCAGACGAGCTGCTTATCGCGAAAGAAGAGATACCTGTGCGCCTGGTGCACAAAAGTTACTTAAAGCCTTTTGAAATGCTCATTGGTTCGTATGGTTTACCACGCTACGGCTCAATAGACCCTACTATTTTTGTTGCTATAAGTTTTCTGGTAATGTTTGGCGCGATGTTTGGCGATTTAGGCCAAGGCCTGGTGCTTGCAATTTCTGCAGCTCTTCTGCATCGAAGCAGAAAGGAAAAAGTCAAGCAAGCCTCTGTATTATTGCTTTATTGTGGTATAAGCTCATGCATTTTCGGGCTGCTTTACGGAAGCATTTTCGGTTTCGAAGGCGTAATCAGGGCTTTCTGGATAAAACCAATGAATAACATCATGGAAATTTTTAAAATGAGCATACTTTTTGGCGTGAGCATAATAAGCGCGGGCATACTGCTCAATATTATCAATGCTTTTCGTGATAAGGATTATATGAAGGCCATATTTGACAAGGCTGGTTTAATTACTGGCGTTATGTACTGGATAGCCATAGGCCTGGTGAGTAAAATGCTTGTTTCTAAAGGAGAAATCCGGCCGGCTTACTTAATTATTATTTCTATATGCCTTATACTTTTGTTTTTTAAACCCTTGATTGAAATTATTTTTAAGCCAAAGAAGGAGAAAACAAGTATTTTTGTTTCGTTCATGGAGAGCGCGGTTGATATCCTTGAGGTAGTTATGGGCTATCTAGCCAATACTGTTTCTTTTATCCGTGTTGCGGCTTTTTCCTTAGCGCACGCAGGGCTTTTTCTGGCCATATTCGAACTTTCTAATATTTTGAAGAATGTTGCCGGCGGAGCATTCTCTATAAGTATTCTTATACTGGGTAATATTTTCATTATCCTGCTGGAGGGTTTAGTTGTTTGCATACAATCTTTAAGGCTTAACTATTACGAGTTTTTTTCCAAATTTTTTATGGCGGGCAAACAAGCTTATACTCCGTTGACAATGCATCGCCGTTGATATACAATCCAGCTTTTAGAATCTATTGGCTTGATGAATTTTAAAAGTATTTCTATGTGCTTATGAGCTTATCAGCTTAAGAGCTTATGAGCTAACCTTAAGGAGGTGTGTGATGAAGTCAGGAAACCGTTTGTTGTATGTTTTTGCGCTTTTTATTTTATTCTCAATTTTTTGCCAGATTAATCCCATCCTGGCGGCTGAAACTGCCGGCGATGCATCGGTAACGCGCTGGGCATTTATGGCTGCAGCTATTGCTACGGGTTTAAGCGCCGTAGCCGCCGGTATAGCGGTTGCCTATGTAGGAGCCGCGGCTGTAGGGGCAATGAGCGAAAAACCGGAAATTGCCGGCCGTGCCCTGATTTATGTAGGCTTGGCTGAAGGTATCGCAATATATGGTTTGATAATCGCGATTATGATTCTTGGCAAAGTATAATCATGACTATTTTTTGCATAGCTGATCAGGAAAGCAGCATGGGGTTTAGGCTATCCGGGATAGAAATCAGAGAGGTAACTACCAGGGCTGACGCGCTTGAAGCCCTGCGGGTGGCGGAAGCTCGTGAAGGCGTAGGCGTCATTCTGGTTACGGAAAAAGTAGTGGATTTTATTAAAGAAGAAATTGAGGAACTTACCTATCAGGAGCAGCTGCCTCTTATTCTCGAAATTCCTTCGCGTGGAGTGTTCAAGCGGCGCAAAACTATGGGAGAGTTTCTTAAAGAAGCTATCGGGGTGAGCATTTAAGCATGAAGAAGAAAGACGGCAATCAAAAACAAGAAGAAAACGCGCTGGTTTTGTGCCGAAAGATCAAAGAGGATGTTGAAAGGGAGATTAACGTAATAATTTTAGATGCGCAAAAAGAGGCTGCGGCGATTATGCGTTTGGCGCAGGAAGAGGCTGCAAATAAAAAAGATGAAATATTAAAAAAATTCAATAAAGAATCGCAACAATTGAAAGAAAAAATTTTTTCAACAATAAATATAGAAAAAAAGAGGATTGTTCTGGATGAAAAAAACCGGCTGATAGAAGAAGTATTCGAACAGCTCAAAACGTACGCGCAGGAATTCCGCAATAAACCGGAATATATAAATTTCTTAAACCAGGCAGCCCTTGGCGGTATAGGGACGATAGATGCGGACGATATCGATATTTTCTATTCTTTTCTTGACGAGAAGATTATTACTGCTGATTTTAAAAAAAACATCGAAAATCAATGCCGCGAAAGCTTGAAGAAAAGCGTGTCAATCAAGTGGCAAAAAAAAGATTTTAACGATATTGGAGTTATTGTTCAATCTTCGGACGGACATCTTGTTTGTGATAATTGTTTCCTGTCGCGGTTTAAACTGAAACGCGAGGAATTTTATATGTCTTTATTGCGGGAGGTATTTTAAATGCTTTCAGTTGTCGGTAAAGTTTACAGAGTAAGCGGGCCGGTGGTAGAGGCAGAAGATGTTAAAAGCCTGCGCATGCTGGATATGGTAGAGGTTGGCCAAGAGCATTTAGTCGGAGAAGTTGTCCGTCTTAAAGCGGAGCGGGCATATATCCAGGTATACGAAGACACCACCACCTTAAAAGCCGGAGATTTGATTTATACCGAAGGTTATCCCTTATACGTAGAGCTGGGCCCCGGGCTTTTGGGAAATTTTTATGACGGCATACAAAGGCCTCTTGAAACCATAAAAGAAAAAGACGGCTTCTTTATTCGAAGGGGTGTACATATCCCTGCCCTTGATAGAAATAAAAAGTGGCATTTTAAGCCTATAGTTGGCAAAGACGCCGCAGTTAAAGGTGGCCAGATAATCGGTGAAGTATTTGAGACCGCGCTTATAATTCATAAGATTATGCTTTTTCCCGAATTGCAAGGTAAAATCAGCTGGATTGCCCCCGAGGGCGATTATACCTTAGATGAAAAAATAGCAGTAGTTGAAAATGGCCAAAAATACGACGTATTTATGTATCAGCGCTGGCCGGTACGTAAGTCTCGGCCAACTCGAAATAGATTAGCCATTAATGAGCCGCTAATTACCGGGCAACGCGTTATAGATACTCTTTTCCCTGTGGGTAAAGGGGGATGCGTGGCGGTGCCGGGAGGATTTGGCACTGGTAAAACCGTAATTCAACATCAACTTGCCAAATGGAGCGATGCACAGATAGTTATCTACGTGGGATGCGGCGAACGGGGCAATGAAATGACTGATATCCTTCTGAATTTTCCTAAACTGATAGACCCCCGCACCAAGCGTCCGCTGATGGAACGGACTATATTTATCGCTAATACTTCAAACATGCCTGTTGCCGCGCGAGAGGCAAGTATTTATACCGGAATTACTTTAGCTGAATATTATCGTGACATGGGCTATCACGTTGCGCTCATGGCGGATTCAACCAGCCGCTGGGCCGAAGCCCTGCGCGAATTATCGGGAAGGCTTGAGGAAATGCCTCTTGAGGAAGGGTTTCCGGCATATCTTTCTTCGCGCCTTGCCGAATTTTACGAACGCGCCGGAAATTTCAAAACGTTGAACGGAGATTCCGGCTCAATCACAGTTATAGCTTCGGTTTCTCCCCCCGGCGGAGATTTTTCTGAACCGGTGACCTCGCATACTAAGCGTTTTATACGCTGCTTCTGGGCACTTGACAGGGATTTAGCGAATGCGCGCCATTATCCTTCCATAAGCTGGATTGACAGCTATTCAGAATATCTTGAAGACATTAAAGGCTGGTGGCATTCCAATATTAGTCCAAACTGGCTCGCCTTTCGTTACCGCATCATGGAACTCTTGCAGAAAGAGCAAAGGCTTCTCCAAGTCATAAAGCTTGTTGGCCCTGATGTTTTGCCGCAGCGCCAGCGTTTAGTCATTGAAATTTGCAGCATATTTAAAAATACTTTCTTACAGCAAAGCGCATTCGATGATATTGATACATTCTCATCAGCGCGCAAGCAATTTTTGCTGCTGACAAATATACTGAATTTTTACGACAGGTGCGATGAACTAATAAAAAAAGGCTTGAATATTTCTGAGATAAAGAGCACTTCAGCTTATCAGGAAATCATGCGCATGCGCCATAAATACTCTGAAAATAACCTGGAGGAGCTTGAGAAATTATCGCGAACAATAGATGAATCTTTAAAAGAATTGGAATTATAAATGCAAAACTATAAAGCGCGTGAATATGTTGGTTTAGAAGAAATAGTGGGGCCGATATTTTTTATCCGCAACATCCATAATGTCGGCTACAATGAACTTGTTGAGATTGTGGACGAAACGGGTAAATCTCGCTTAGGCGTAACGCTTGAGGTCGGGAAGGGTTATGCGGTAGTCGAAATATTAGAAGGAACGAGCGGTTTATCCTTGAATAATTCCAGGGTAAGGTTTCGCGAGCAGCCGCTTACATTGGGGGTTTCTGAAGATGTTTTAGGAAGGATTTTTGACGGCAAGGGTAACCCGCTTGACGGCATGCCGAAGCCCCTTTGCGATAAGATGCTTGATGTAAACGGCCTGGCAATCAATCCCACTGCCAGGGATTATCCCAAAAATATTATCGAAACAGGCATTTCGGCTATAGACGTAATGAATACCTTGGTGAGAGGGCAGAAACTTCCGATTTTTTCAGGCAGCGGCCTGCCACATGATCTGATAGCCACGCAGATTGCTTGTCAGGCGCGCGTTGAAGGCGAAGGATTTTGTGTCGTATTTGCCGCGATGGGAGTCAAATATGATACAGTTCGTTTCTTTATTAAAACCTTTGAGGATTCCGGGGTACTGGAGCGTGTAGCCATGTTTTTGAGCTTGGCTGACAGCCCTTCCATTGAACGCACAATGACTCCTCGGTTGGCTTTGACAGCGGCGGAATATCTTGCGTTTACAAAAAATATGCATGTCTTAGTAATCATGACCGATATGTCAAATTATTGCGAAGCCCTGCGTGAGGTTTCAACCATACGCGGAGAAATACCAGCACGCAAAGGTTACCCGGGATACCTTTATAGCGACTTGGCCAGTTTATATGAACGCGCAGGTATGATTAAAAACGTTAAAGGTTCAATTACGCAAATTCCCATATTAACCATGCCTAATGACGATATAACGCACCCCATACCTGATTTAACCGGCTATATTACCGAAGGCCAGATTGTGCTTGAGCGTGAAATGTATTCACGCGGGATTTATCCGCCTATTGCCGGCCTGCCTTCGCTTTCACGGCTTATGAAAGATAATGTTGGTAAAGGGTTTACCAGAGAGGATCATCCGGCGCTTGCGTCACAGTTGTTTTCCTGCTATGCCCGCGTAAAGGATATTCGGGCACTTGCCTCGATTATCGGCGAAGAAGAGTTGGCGCCCCTGGATCTTTTATACCTTAAATTCGGCGATGAATTTGAAAGGAAATTCTTAAGCCAAGGGTATCATGAGCGCCGGACACTCGAAGAAGGCCTTGACTTAGGATGGGACGTCATATCAATCTTGCCGAAAGAGGAACTTGTGCGCATTAAAGATGAGTTTATAGCCGAACATTATAAAAAGAGATAGTTTAAGGAAAGATAAAATCGTGAATATAAACATTGCAGCCACCAAAACAAACCTTCTTAAAGTAAAAAAATCGCTGTCTCTTACTCAGGAAGGTTATGAACTTCTCGATGAGAAACGCCGGATTCTAATTAATGAAATGACTGCTGTTTTACACGTAGTCGAGCGCCTTACGCGTGACTTAGATAGTGCGTTGCGTGATGCCTATGCAATAGTAGATAAGGCGATTGTTGTTATGGGCAAAAAGCGCCTTGAAGAATTGGGTTTAGCCGTGAATATCAAATACGATTTGACAATAGCTCATCGCCGGATAATGGGGGTAAGTATCCCTATTATTGATCTAAAAATTCTTGAAAAACCGCCATATTACAGCTCTCTGGGCGTAAGTTTCTACGTAGACGAGGCAATCGCTAAATTTAGGGACGTTATTGTTTTAATCGCTAAGTTGGCTGAGAAGAAATTAGCCCTGTTACGTTTAGCCAAAGAGGTGCAAAAGACAATACGAAAAGTTAATGCGTTGGAGAAAATATATCTGCCTTATTATCGGGAAGCAGTTAAGTTCGTGAGCGAACGGCTCGATGAAGAGTCACGTGAATCCTTTTCAATGCTAAAATTGATTAAAGCGCGCCTTAAAGGATAATTAGCAGGTATCAGCAGGCCGCCTTTTCATTTTTTGTATTAGGGTAATTATCCCTGGGAGTACGATGGCAATAAAAAATATAGCACTTTCCATTGCCGGGTCAGCCACTTCCGTGATTAGTGCAAAATACGCCATATGCCTGGCGAAGTTCTTGCAGGCGAAATTAACGGCAATTTATGTAATCGACGAGAAAGCGCTCAAAGATTTATTGCGCTCAAAAATATTCGTGGAAGTTGAGGCGCTTGAATATGAACGGGATTTACGTGAACAAGGGCAGGTTTTTCTAGAGCGGGTCAAAAAAGCCGCAGAAGCTAAAGGCGTACAATGCGACACCATGCTTCTTAAAGGGAGCATATATAAGGAGGTCGTCGCTACAACACAAAATTTAGGTGCAGATTTACTGGTTATGGGGGAATTGAAGGAAATCACATCACGGACAGAAATATTTTACGATGAAGGGGAGCGGATTTTCCATGAATCTCCCTGCCCCGTGGTAGTGGTTAAGAATCAAGCTTTGGTAGAAAAATTATACAAGGAGCTATAACATGAAAATATCAGATTACTTAAGAAAAGAATATTGCATCATGGACTTAAAGTCAACAACGAAACAGGGGGCAATAAAGGAAATTTCTGATTTCTTAAGTTTATCCGGAAAGGTAAGGGATAAAAATCAATTTGTCAAAGATATTCTTGAGCGCGAAAGCCTGGGCTCTACCGGCATTGGCCATAAAATTGCAATACCACATTCACGTACCGCTGCCGTGGAAAGTTTTATTATCGGTTTTGGTAGAGCTTCTGGAGGCATCGATTTTAACGCTCTTGATGGCGATAAGGTTAATCTTATTTTTCTCATGGGCGCAAATCCGGGCGAACTTAATCTTTATTTACGCCTTTTAGCTGAACTTTCGAGGTTTCTTATGGAGAATTCGTTCAGGAAGGCTTTACTTGAGGCGCCTGATGCTGAAGAAATCATCAACATTTTCAAAAAATTTGAAGGAATATAAAATATATGGCTAGAGTGCAGGAAAAAATATTGGCTATGGTTATGGCTGGGGGAAGAGGCGAGCGTCTTTATCCGCTTACACTTGAGCGAACAAAACCATCGGTGCCTTTTGGCGGAAAATACCGCATTATTGATTTCGCTTTGAGCAACCTTATAAATTCGGGGATTTATTCTATATACGTTCTGGTGCAGTATAAATCCCAGTCTTTGATTGAACATATACGCACCACCTGGATTCGTGAAGGGGTTTTACCTAAACACTTTATTACGCTTGTTCCGCCTCAAATGCGCGCCAGTAAAGAGTGGTATCGCGGTACTGCTGATTCTATTTACCAGAATATTAATTTGATTTATGATTTTAAGCCGAGGCTGGTCGCGATATTCGCCGGAGACCATATTTACCGAATGAATATTAACGATATGATTGACTATCACTTGCGTAAAAAAGCTAAATTAACAGTCGCGGTAATCCCGGTTTCTGCAAAGGATGCTTCACAGTTTGGCATAGTTGATATTGACGGAAATTTTAGAATAAAAAAATTCAGGGAAAAGCAACGGGTATCGCACAATGAAAAGATATACGCTTCAATGGGTAATTACATTTTTGACACAGATTTTCTAATAGAAACTTTGAGCGAGGATGCGCATAAAGAAAGTTCGCACGATTTTGGAAAAGATATTATTCCTGCACTTGTGAACAAAAAAGCCAATCTCTTTGCTTATGATTTTTCTCACAATAGAATACCGTCTCTAAAATCCTATGAGGCCAAATACTACTGGAAAGACGTAGGAACCATTTCCAGCTACTTGGAATCAAACATGGATCTATTGGGTAATAAGCCTAAGCTTGATTTGGAAAACCAGGACTGGCCTATTTACGCATCTAATCTTAATTGCCCCCCGGCATATATCGTGGGCTCTATCGTTGATAATTCCCTTATTTCCGAGGGCGCAAAAATCAGCGGCGCAAAAATCCGGAATTCAATATTAGGCAGGGGCGTAACCGTAGAGGAAGGATGTGTTATTGAGGATTCAATTGTATTGGATTTTTGCCGCATAGAAAAAAATTCTCATTTAAAAAATTCGATCATTGACCGTTTCAATACTGTTTCGGGCAACTCTAAGGTCGGCTACAACAAAGAAAGTGATGCGCGGAATTACTATCTGGATCCATCTGGCATAGTAGTTGTCAAAAGAGGTTCGAGAAAAGCATTCTATTTCTGAAAAAGACCATAGACCACAGACCGAAGACCACAGACCTTAGACCAAAAAATAAATGATTGATATAAAAAACAACTTTTTGTCTAGAATTTTTATCTTAAGTCTTTAAAGGGTCTTTAGTCTTTGGTCTTTTGTCTTTAGTCGGATTTTAATATGGACGTATTCGAAGCCATAAAAACGCGGCACAGCACCCGCGCTTATCTCAAAAAAGACATTGAGGAAGATAAGCTTCTAGAGGTGTTAGAAGCTGCCCGGCAGGCACCGTCGGCAAGTAACAGGCAGGAGTGGCGCTTTATAGTGGTAAAGGATTACCAGCTTCGTGAAAAACTTTCTGTTGCCGCTAAAGGGCAGAAATTTGTCCAG
>JAQTOI010000034.1:0-6651 GCA_028713415.1 Candidatus Omnitrophota bacterium | reverse complement strand
GGTGTTAGAAGCTGCCCGGCAGGCACCGTCGGCAAGTAACAGGCAGGAGTGGCGCTTTATAGTGGTAAAGGATTACCAGCTTCGTGAAAAACTTTCTGTTGCCGCTAAAGGGCAGAAATTTGTCCAGGAAGCCCCGGTTGTCATTGTTGTCTGCGCTCAAACCGATAATCATACCATGACATGCGGGCAATTATCTTACCCTATAGACTGCGCGATTGCCATAGACCATATGACACTTGCCGCCTGCTCTCTTGGCCTTGGAACATGCTGGGTGGGCGCCTTTTACGAAGACGATGTAAAAAAGATATTAGATATCCCTCCGGAAATACGCGTAGTTGAGCTACTCGCGCTTGGTTATCCTAAACCGTCAGCAATAGCCCCCAAACCCCGCTTGCCACTTGAAAAAATCACGATGCGCGAAAAGTGGCAAAATCTCTGATCGGACATAAACTCCATACATGACTGTAAGCGTTTACAACAAACGGTTTTCCGCTAATACCACTTCTTTTATAAATATGGTATATTTAATCGATACGCAAAAACAAAGTATTAACCCGAAAAATGCTTGTAGACATGACGTTGACGCAGAAGTACTTGCTACCTTAACCGGTTTACTTAACTACAGTCATGCCAAAAGGTTTAAGGTGCATTTTTCGGGTTACCTCGGCAAGCTCGATTGAAATTGGACTTGTTATCCAATTTCAATCGGCCGGCCCAAAGGGCAAAAAATACATTTTTCAAATGCATTTTCTGGGTTAATTTATGGAAATTCTAATCCTTATTATAGTATTGGCGGCAATAGGCCTGGTTGTTTATTCTTTCCACGGCTCAAGCGCTCCTATTTTCGATAAGAGCCCAAAAGATAATTCGCAGGATTTTATTGCAGGGTTACGCGGGCGCACCGAGGAATTGAAAACGCAGCTCACCGTTTTAGATAAAAACCTTAAGGAAGCGCAGGGCGCGCTTGTCTCCGTAAAAAAAGAGTTGGAAATAGAAAAAAACGCCCGCCTGGAAGCGGAAAAACAGCTTGAAAAACAAAAAAAATGGGCGGAGTATGAAGTAAAAGAAGAAGAGAAGATAAAACAGCAAAATGACGAGCTTAAGGAACAAATAATTACCAAAGATAAATCCGTAGAAACAGAATTCTCTAAAAACGTTAAAATGACAAGAGAGTTGCAGGATATCAAAACCACCATGGAGCAGCTAACCTTGGATAACAAAGAAAAAAGCGATGAAATCAGGACCTTAAAAGAAAAGGTGAAAGATTATACTGTCAGAGTTCATGAGCATACCAAGACTATTAACGAGTTACGCTCAAAAATAGAACATAGCGCCTGGGTAGCGAAAGATGAGTTTGAGGCATTAAAAGAAGAATATGAATCACTTAACGTGCAGGTAGAGCAAAGACACGCGCAAATTCTGGCTAAAGATGAAGAAATTAACGCGCTAAAAGCGCAGTTGGAACACCTGAGCTTGCCGTCTCAAAATCCCGAAGCGCTTACGCAAGCCGATTCTGGCGCAAAGCCTGCTGCGCAAGAGGCTTTACCGGCGCAAACAGAACAAGAATCAAAAGAAACCAAAGAATCTTCCAGTATCGCTGCGCCTCAAGAGGCCGGGGCACCTGGAGGGGAGCCGCGCGCAGACGAGGAGATCCGGCCGCTTGAGGAGCCAGCGCCAGCAACACTAGATGCACAAAACCCACCACAAGGCCCTGTGGTTTTACCAGAGGCTGCTGGCGAAGCGCAGGAGCCAGAAGTATCGCCAGAGACATTAGAAGAGGCCTCCCAGGAAAAAGAAGTTTCAGAGGAGAAAGAAGATGTCTCAGTTGATTTAAGCAAAATACGCAATATTGGCATAATGGCCCACATAGACGCGGGAAAAACCACTCTTTCTGAACGAATTCTTTTCTACACGGGTAAATCCCATAAATTGGGAGAAGTCCATGAGGGCGCTGCTCAGCTTGATTGGATGAAGCAAGAACGGGAGCGCGGGATTACGATTACTGCCGCTGCCACTACCTGTTTTTGGCGCGACATCCGCATTAATCTCATTGATACACCTGGGCACGTTGATTTTACAGTCGAAGTGGAGCGCTCATTGCGCGTTCTCGATGGAGCGGTAGCGGTTTTTTGCGCAGTAGGAGGCGTAGAGGCTCAATCGGAAACAGTATGGCGCCAATCTAATAAATATAACGTCCCTAAAATAGTTTTCATTAATAAGATGGACCGCTTGGGAGCAGATTTCTATTCAGTAGTGAAAGATATAGAAGTTAAACTTGAGGCAAACGTAATACCGATTGAAATTCCAATCGGTTCCGAGAGCGCTTTTCGCGGAGTCATTGATTTAATTGAAATGAAAGCATATATCTATGACGATAAGACTCAAGGCAAGGATTTTTTAATTGAGGATATCCCCGAGGACTATATCCAAAAAGCCAAAGAATTCAGGCTGCTGATGCTTGAGAAAGCAGTATCTGGCGATGAGAAGCTTACAGAAAAATATCTCCACGACCACGATTCTGTAACCTGTGATGAAATACGCGCTGCGATTAGAAGCGGGTGCGTTGCTAATAAGCTTTTTCCGTTACTGTGCGGTGCTGCTTTGAAAAATAAAGGCATTCAGAAATTGCTGGATGCGGTGATAGAATTTCTGCCTTCGCCACTCGACGTCGCGCCCGCACAGGGTAAAGACCCCGGAGATGATAAAAAAATTATCGCAGTGAATCCTTCTGCCAACGAACCTTTCGTGGCGTTTGCCTTTAAGGTTCAATCTGATCCGCATGTCGGCAAACTCGTTTATTTGCGTGTATATTCCGGATACCTTGATTCCGGCTCATATGTTATGAATGTGTCAAAGCAAGTTAAAGAGCGCGTGGGCCGCCTTGTGCAATTGCATGCCAACCAAAGGGAAAACCGCAAAAGAATTCTTGCCGGAGATATCGCAGCGGCCATAGGTTTAGCCAGCACGGTAACCGGTGATACGCTTTGTTCTCTTGACCATCAGGTGCTTCTTGAGTCCATGGTTTTCCCTACGCCCGTTATGTCCATAAGCATTAAACCAAAAACCCGTCAGGACCAGGATAAACTCAATAAAGCTATAATGAAACTTGTGGAGGAGGACCCGACATTTACGGTAGAAACTGACGAAGAGACGAAAGAAATAATTTTATCAGGAATGGGCGAACTCCATCTTGAAATTATCGTCGACAGAATAAGAGATGAATTTAATGTTGACGCCGAAGTCAGCCCTCCAAAAGTTGCCTACAAGGAAACAATTCTGGAGGCAGTTACCGGAGAATATAAGCACGTAAAGCAGACAGGCGGGCACGGCCAGTACGGTCACGTTGTTATGGAGCTTGCGCCGGTCCAACGCGGAGGCACCTTCAGCTTTGAAAATAAAATTAAAGGAGGCGCCATCCCGCAGAACTATATCCCTTCAGTCGAAAAAGGAGTAAAAGAAATCCTGAAAACCGGAGTCTACGCTGGCTATCCTGTCGTTGACCTCAAGGTCACGCTTCTAGATGGTTCATTCCATGAGGTTGATTCATCAGATATTGCTTTCCGGCTCGCCGCTAAAGGGTGTTTTCGAGAAACCTTCCCTAAAGGAAAGCCGGTTTTACTTGAGCCATACATGCTTATTGAAGTTTCAGCTCCGGAAGAATATGTAAGCAACCTGGTGGGTTATCTTTGTTCAAAACGCGGGAAAATCCTCAATATCGATTCAAAAGGGAACCAGAAAATCATTTCTGCGGAAGCCCCTCTTACCGAAATGTTCGGCTATTCCCAGACCTTCCGTTCCTTGAGCTCTGGAAGGGCGACATTTTCGATGCATTTTGGCCGCTACGAGCAGGTTCCTTCTGAAGCTGCCGCAAAAATTGTGGCGCAACGGCAAAAGGAAAGAGAGGAAAAGAATAAATAGCCAATCTTCCCAATTCTTCAATATTCCGGTTTCTTGATGCCCGGTACCCCCATATCCTAATAATCGCCGTCTTCGCCATAAAAAAATAAGGGGGTTCATCACCCCCTTTGGCTTGGTTGATCCTCAACCCTCTTTCTACTCAATATATACCACAATGTTTTAGCAGTTTTCAAGAGAAAAAGCATAAATTTTTTTGGATATTTCTGTTTAGGTTAGATTTAAAAAATAGGAAACTACACTAAATTTTTAGATTGAATCCTTGCCGAATATATGGTAATATACGTTTCATTTTTAAAAGTTTATTCCTGCTGATATTTTAGCAAATTTTAATTAAAAAGGAGACAAAATGGATGAGATTATTATGCGCCTTAGGCAACGCGCGAAAGAGAACCCCAAAAAAATAGTATTTCCCGAGAGTACCGACGAAAGAGTGCTAGCGGCCATACAGTATATTGTGAAAGAAAAAATTGCGCAGCCCTTAGTCCTTACGCATGACAACCTTGAGCCTGAGAAGCAGGAAGAATTCGCCAATATGATTTTCGAGCGTAAACAGGCAAAAGGGATGACTTTTGAGGAAGCGCGAGAGTTGATAGAAAACCCCTTATATTATGCCGCCATGATGACAAAATGCGGCTATGCCGACGGTTTTGTCGCCGGAGCGACTTATACAAGCTCTGTGGTCATCAAAGCTGCTATTAGTTGCCTTGACGTAGATAAGAACTTAGGGCTTATTTCCAGTTGTTTTCTTATGGCTGTGCCCAATTGCCAGTACGGCGAAAACGGGACTTTTATTTACGCGGATTGTGGAGTGATACCTTATCCTACAAGTGAACAGTTGGCGCAAATCGCTATATCCAGCGCCCATTTTGCAAAAGAAGTTTTAGATTTTAATCCGCACGTCGCGCTTTTAAGTTTCTCAACAAAGGGAAGCGCGGAAGGGCGTTGGGTGGATAAAATAAAAGAAGCGGTAGCAATCGCAAAATCAAAAAATACTTATTTTGCTATCGACGGAGAATTGCAGGCTGACGCGGCCCTGGTGCCTGAAATTGCTAAACGTAAGTTAGGCAACAGCCCTGTTGCCGGAAAAGCCAATGTTTTAATTTTTCCCAATTTAGACGCTGGCAATATTTGCTATAAGCTTACCCAGCGCCTGGCAAATGCGCGCGCTGTAGGGCCGATTATCTTAGGTACAGAGCAGCCTTGCAGTGATTTATCGCGCGGCTGCGATGTAGATGACGTCATTGACTGTACGGCAATTACGGTCGTACGCGCACAAAAACGCGCCTAGATAATAATCGAATTTAAACCGATAAATTGCATTGCTTAATACGCCTGTTAGATGAAAATATTAGTAATAAATTGCGGCAGTTCATCCATTAAATACAAACTCTACGAGTTCCCGCAAAAAACTCTGATTACAAAGGGCCTTATCGAGAAAATCGGAGAAAAAAATTCGCCCATGCGGGATCACGGCCATGGAGTAAGCGCTTTACTTACGAGACTAATTAAGGAAAAGGCAATTGAAAGCTTAGATGAAATTTCTGCTGTGGGCCATAGAGTAGTCCATGGCGGAGAAACTTTTCGCCAGCCCAGCATTATAGATAAAAAGGTACTTAAAAAAATCACCGAATGCTCAAAATTGGCGCCCCTGCATAATCCGGCAAATCTCGCAGGGATACTTGCTTGCAAGAAGAACATGCCATCTGTTGTGCAGATAGCGGTATTCGACACCGCTTTTCATCAAACAATCCCTCAATACGCTTACACCTATGCCATACCTCTCAAATATTATAAAAAATACGCCATAAGAAAATACGGTTTTCACGGGACATCGCATCAATTTGTCGCTCTTGAGGCAAGCCGGATACTGAATAAACCCTTAGAAACACTTAAACTCATAACATGTCACCTGGGTAATGGTTGCAGCATCACCGCTATAGATAAGGGTAAGTCAATTGATACCTCAATGGGCTTTACCCCCTTAGAGGGCCTTATGATGGGTACGCGTTGCGGCGATATTGACGTGGCTGCGGTTTTTAATATTATGGAAAATGAAAATCTTAGCCTAAAAGATATCGATACTATCTTAAATAAAAAAAGCGGCCTTTTGGGAGTTTCGGGGATTAGCAACGATATACGTCTTATAAAACAAGGCGCAAAAGATGGAGATTCCCGCGCGCGATTAGCGCTGGAAATGTTTATATACCGTATAAAAAAATATATCGGCGCATATCAATTTATTCTCGGAGGCGCTGATGCCGTATGTGTCACTGCCGGTATCGGCGAGAATAACCCTGATATAGTCGAAGAAATACGTAAGAGTGTTTACGCGTTAAGCGGCGATAAAACAAAAGTTTTGATTATCTCAACCGATGAAGAATTGATGATTGCAAGTTTATCACATGAGCTAATCAGCTCTCCGGTGTAAAAGCCGCAGGAGTATTACTGGTGGCAGCGGCCCTTGATACTAACCTAAATAAAATCTTCAAAGTAAATGTCAAGGGTTCAATTCGATTGCGTATTTTTTCTGCGCTGATACTTAAAAAAATACTATCTTATTGAAGGGGGAATAATGATGCGTACAATGCTAAAATCAAAGATTTCTTACGCTACGGTAACGGATTTAGAATTATATTATAAAGGTAGTATCACCATTGATGAAGAAATAATGGAAAAGGCGGACTTATGCGAAGGTGAAAAAGTTGAAGTTTTAAACCTTAACAACGGCCAACG
>JAQTOI010000033.1 GCA_028713415.1 Candidatus Omnitrophota bacterium | reverse complement strand
TGCCGAAGATGGTCCTTGTTCTATGGACTTAACCAGAGTTTTGAATTTACGCGCCTGCGCGATAGACCTATATGCCTTTTTGGTTATTATCCTGCCTAGAAATGCTATTACGGCCAACGATCCCGTGCCAGATAGAATGTCGTTTAAGTTTATTCCAGAAAATATAAGCGGGCTGTACGAAGGCAGAGAGTTTGAGGAAACAGGAGAGCTTGATTTTTCTTTTATTTCGATTCTCTCATCTGCGCCTGGATACTTATGCTGCAAAGACATCAATTCCGCGGTATCTCTCTGTCTTAGCCCTCGATATATAAGCGCAGCTTCTAAATCCTGCCAACCCTTTATGGCATAAGTCGCATCCGGGTCCCAATTGTTTTCACTTGGGCTTGCGGAAAATGAAAGGCTATCCAGACGAATAGGAGTGCCGTCAATAAATAGTATAGTTTCCCTTACCTGCGCCGTCTTATATGTGCTATTGCCGTCAGAAGTATTCATGCGCGCAGCACCTTCTTTAACTTCAATATGGCTAAAAGCATCTCTTGTGGCAACCAAAGCGCCGCGGCCGGGCCGCGCTAGAGCGATAAAATTATTTCCGTAAAGGCCTTCCAGGATTTTTATTTCTTTAACTATAGCCCTGTTCGGATTAAATTTATCAGTGCTATCGGATGATATCGATTGATTATAGGAAACAACGATAACTTCTTTTTCGATCTTTCTGGTTTCCAAGTCGTTCAGGGTAGACTCCATTCTATAAACAAAATCAAAATCATAAGCGTGCACAAAAACAATAATCAGCCTACCCGTAACGGTCACGCCGCGCACACCGATTAAAAAACAAGAATCACCGTTATCAGTACCGATAATATCCCTTTTTCTGGGAAGAATGGTCAATCCTGCATTTTCAGGAACATCGTATAAAACAAAACGCCTATTGCCTGAAATCAACGGATGCTCGAATTCTAACTGTACCTTGGGTGCTTTTTCGAGATGCCTATGTTTAGGATACCAAAGATCCCGATGGCCCGGACTTGCGATAAAATCCTTGTAAAGCTGGACGTCAGCAAGATGCAAAAGCAACTTCTCTCTCTGCGCAGGGGTAAGTTTCAATACTCGGATTCGTGCAGGGTCAACGGGAGAACTGGTTGCGCAAACTTGTTTGAGGCCTTCTCGATAATTTCCAAGAACTCTGCCATAAGGATTATATCTTAAATCGAAATTTCTATAGTATACGTCTTGTCTGGTGCTGGCGTGACGGCCAAACACATCCAATGGGCCAGTTGGCTGGCCAAAAATGGAATCATCCCCCTCCTGGCTCCTTATTGCGGCGTAGAACCACCATTGATTATCTCGATAACCAAGGAGAAAATTAAGCAATTTATGACTTTGTATTTCTTCCCAAGCTCTTAAAATCATTTCCCGGCTATTTGTTCCTCCTAATACCGGCAAGGAAACTCCGAATTCCTTGTCAACGGTATAGTGCGCTAAAGCGGCGTTTACGCGACGTTGGCGTAAGGGAAACCTTAGAACGGGCAATGGCCCGGTTAAGCGAAAGTTTAGGTGGTCAACCTTAGAGCCGGCGCCCAATGAACCGTAGGTTATCCACTGATAGCCGCCAAGCGCTCTTGCCAGTTCAAACATATCACGCATATCAGCGAGGGTAACATTATTCTGACCACGATGGCTTTGTGACATCACCACAGAAACATCATCTAATCCCCAAGGATATATATCAGGATAAATCATCCATCTGCGCCAAGGATAGCCCATTAACACATAGGGAAGATCGCACAATACGCAATCAGGTATCGTCCTCCTGAATCTGTTTACAATAAACGCCGGCAATAGATAAAGGGAAGCTAAGCCATAGCGTTGAACAATTCCCGGAATAGTTTGGGGTAACCCTCTTAAATGCGGCGGCAAGCCTTGTTGTTTTACGGCATGGTCTTTTCCGGGATTATGCATTACCTCAAAACCGCCTATTGTTTCAACGCGATCTTTCCGCAGCATAGTATCTGTATCGACTGCACCGATATGGCGTGCCTGTGTGGATAAAACCCGCGTAATATCCCGCATACTCCATCTGCGAGAGCCCCTCAATGCACGGCTTAATGCACCACCAAAGAAAGGATCAAGCCTGGCAAGCAAATCATGGGTGGTATCGTATAGGGCGATAACCTCATCATCCCTTTCTAAAAGCGCTTGTATTAAAGGAAGAGTTTCAATATCCATCTCAAATGTCCTGGCAATCAAACCAAAAAGTTCATTAAGCGCTGCATCCGTGGGCGCGCATTGCCTGCAATGTTGCCGTGGGTCATGGCCTAAATTTCGCATGCGTACTTCGGAGCGCCAAAGCTCACCAAAAGAGCGTTCCTCGGCAATGCCTGCTGCACCAACAGAACCAGTCGGATATTGACAGCAAGGATGCATAAGCGTTCCTTCTTGGTCAGCAAAAAATACACTTTGATATTTCTGTGTAAAACACTTTTCTGTTTTGGGGACAGTATTACTATGCATTTTTTCTTTTGCTTGCGCTAAAGTCTGCAGTGGACGGATAAAATTAATTTTTGCAAGTTTCCGATTCGTTGTCTCGATAAGCGTATAAGCCTCTTCTAATTGCGCGGCGTTTAAGCGGGCATTGGGTTCGTTATGAGCAACTTTCACGGTAAAGGTATCTACACCTATGGCTTTTAGTTTTCCGGCATCGGCAATCTGATTGAAATTGAGCTGATGAAACATAAAACTCACCTGCAAATTCGTAAGTAAAGCCTGCGGCATTTGACTGCGTGTTGTAGCTAAACCTAAGATATTTGCTATTTTTTGGAGATAAAAGCCTCTATCTCCAGGCTTAAGTGCGTCATGCACCTCTTGGCTTAAAGCATCTAAAGAAATATTTACCTCAGTACAGCATGTTGCTAAAATCTGCCAGGTTTCCTCATCCATATATTTAGCGTTAGTTGTTAAAATTACAGGAAAACCGTATTTTGCCGCAATTTGAATCGCTTCTAAGGTTATGGCTTTAGCTTGACCTAAAAGAGGCTCTCCCATGTACGAGGCGATACGCACAATCGGTTTAAAGCCCTCTTGATGAAGTTCACTCAATATCTTTAAAACCGTTTCTTTTTCGATACCACGCTTGGCACCAAGTTGTAATTGCCCCCTTGTGCCTAAGCCGCACCATACACAAAGGCTGTTGCAAGCGTTACTTATATCTAACTGCACATATAAGCAGCGCATGACATTATCAGTTGAGATTATCTCTCGCAAAATCTGCGTGTTGTCTCTGGTGAGACTGCGCAATCTATCTACAAATATATTTTCAGGGTCCAACGCCCTCTTGAGCACATCTCTTAACTTTCGTATCTCTAACCCGTAAACCTGTTGGCTGAGACTTGAGGAGGCGGTATCTTTCTCAAATACGGTCAGACGGAACAGATTTCTTCCTGAATCTTTTGTCCTTAAGAACTGCTCCCGTCCTTCAGAAATCTTTATTCCTTTTCCATGGCTTTTAAGAAGAAGCTCTATGCCTGGATATGCCCGCGCTATAAGAGAAATAGCGTGCAAGAAAACACCGCGGTAATACCAATTAACCGGCCTAAACGCGGATAAACGTATAACTGACGCAAAATTAATTTTGGCGCCCTCGCTAACAAGAGTTACGCTAATGCCTCTTTTACCTTTTTCTATGACTGACTCAAAAGACAACCGGAAATCTTGATTGGAAGCCAAATGATCGCGCACATTTTCCTCAAATTCTTCAGCCACAAGAAAGATAAGGCTGCGCCTTCCCTCTATCCTCGCTCCGGAAAAGTTTTGACAAGTGCGAGCTGATATTTCTTTTCCACTTGCCTGGAAAATTTCCTCATTGGGAAAGTTAAGCCAATCCATCCATTCTTGCAATATTGAATATGCGTGGTCGTTACAAAGCGTTTGGGGTTTGGGCATCATCGATTTCTTGCGATGTTTGTAGGCAACTGCCTCAAGAATTCTTCTATGTTTATTTCCTTCTCTTTCTATGCGTTTTATGCGCGCGGCAACCCTTGATAAATTTTGCGTTAATTTTTGAGCCTTCTCCTGGGCGTCAACAACGGTTTTATCGGAAGGAAGAGTGTGTTCAAATACTATATTTGCGAAATCTTCCGGGGTAAACCCTCTTTGAGCGGCTTCTTCGGTGACAACAAGAACGACTTCGTAACCTATCTCTGAACGGTATCCAATTTCTCTGGTACATATAATTTCCATTATGACGGCGGCAAAATCTACAGGGACGCCTCTCTTCTTGAGTTCTTTTCCGGAAATAATTACTGCATCATCAATACGACGCGGTGGATGCTGGCCAGATTCCTTATTTAAGATTTGGCTTAAAGCTTGGTAATTCTCGCCCAAGAAACCGTTAATTTGTTTCCTGATGTCAGCCCTAGAAGTAACTCTCCTTTCTTTATAAACGCCTCTTAGCTCCTCCAAATTATTTTCACTAAGGCCTGCTTTACGGCAAGGGCTTGAGGAAACAGGAGAGCTTGATTTTTCTTTTATTTCGATTCTCTCATCAAAAGAAGCCAGGAAGGTATAAGTCGCACTAGGCTCCCAATTTCTGTCTTCGGAAGGGCTAGGCGAAGAAGCCGATTCGGGAGGCAGAACTAACCTGCCTAATAAGGATGGAAATTTATCCCATGGATCCGGCCTGTCATGATCTTTACCCACATAATCGCATGACATTAGCTTTCTGTCCCCTTGGCTCTCTGGAGACACAATATAATATTCCGTGATGTGCGGATGAAAATAATAGTCAGGCGGCAGGATGCCCTTCCTTATCCGAGAATCTATGGATATCCACGGGCTTTTAGCGTAGCGCTCACTAATCCTTCCAAGATACAATGTTGATGCTTCTATTTTTACCGGTTCCTCCGGTAAACCTTCGTGCGGTTTCCAATTAACTCCCTCTACGATGCTGGTTCTATCGCCAATCTCCCAGACTTGCGTAATTCTTTCTGAGCTCTCGATAGGCCTGAAAACATAATGGACTATGCCGTCAATAATAATCCTGCTCGTTCTTATATGATAAATATGCCGTGCTCCATCCCAGAAGCTCAAGAATTCAGGAATAGTTTCTCCGAACGGATATCTTGACACTATTTTCTCATTTTCTTTTACCATATTCGGGCTAGCTAAAACTTTTACCGGCTCAATTATTCTCTTAATTACTTCCGGATCACAAACGCATACAGGATAAAAAGGAAAATCTCTCGTGCTTACAATTGAGCTATGCCTGCGAATGGCTAAATGCCGGCTATGGACATTGAAAGTAACACTTACGCGGGCTACCGAAACTGCGCGTGATGCCGGAGCGTACGGCCAAGTTGCGGTGCCTATAGCAACAGCAGACAGGCGTTTGCTGAGATGCAACTCGAAATCTAAATAGAGTTTATAATTACGTAAATTCACGGTCATCAATCCGGTATACTTGGCGGGGTTCCGGTTAGACGCAAGAACTTCTTGCGTCTTCATAAATATATTGTGCTTACGCAGTTGGTCCCTGGTAATTACCAAATAAACTTCAGGATTAAGCGCGTCTTGCAACACTAAATACCGTGGATGCTTATTCCTGTCGGTATAGGCATACAAGTATGTATCGTATGTCAACCTGATACCTCCCAAAGCCTCTATATGAAGCCTCTGCTCATGAAACCTAATCATATTCGAATTGCTCGTATAAGGGCTTCTATGAGCGGTTATCCATCGCGCGACGAGAGCTTCCTTTTCTGACGGAGCCAGCGTTGCATCGTCTATCCCCATTACCATATCTTCAAAAGTGAAGAACAGTTCGTTGGTAAGCAAGGACACGTTTTCTTTATTGGGCAGCCTCTGTGCCCTTTGGCTCCTCTGTGGCTGCGGTAGATAGCTTGGTACCAATACAAATTCTCCGGGTTCTGTTTCAATTGTAAAAGTCTGCTGTGTATTTCTTCTGTTCCGGAAAATAATCTTTCCCGGCTGGCTTCTGTCAATTTTGATACCGTCTTTTATGTAATAAGGGTATGTGCAGGTTCTATTGCTATTGGCAAGCTTTATCTCAGCCCAGCCGGCCTCATACGCGGGGCTGGAAGCGCTTAGAGTGTTTCTCGTGCTCGAGGAACCGGAAACCTTTCCCTGTTTCAGAGCATGAGAAAACCGGCGCATCTCGGCAAGGCGCGGCCGTAAATCTATGATAAGCCAGGACGCAAGGCCGGCCAAAACAGGTATCGCTTTATAACTTGATGGAGTCACGGATGCCGCTATAGAGCCCAACCCAACAAACGCCCCAAAAGCGAGAACGCTATTGTAAATACCGAAAGTAATGAGCTTAACTGTAAATCCTTTTCTTTTCGCTAACTGTTTAAGTGAAAATAGGCTTGGTTTTAGAATTGCCTGGGTGCTGTCAAAATCAGCGGCGCCTCTTAAATTTTCCCATGGATTTTCCACAGCATGAAAACCGAACTTTTTATCGAAATCAACTCTTCTTTCAAAAGCATAAGAGCCGCAACAATAGTTTACAAATAATTTCTTTTTACGAACATCGCCCATCCATTCTATGATATCTTCTTCTCTTACGCATACGCCAGCAGTATCCTCCCATACTTCCCAGTTGCCATGCCCCACTACTGCCACATTTTTTATTTCTTCGTTAATAAGGACTGCTTTTAAGTCTTCTTTCGTGGCCTCATGTTTAACCCTTAATGAGTACCCTCTTAGCCACCAATAAGCTTTTAAGAAATTGGGTAAAACAAGCCTGTCAAAGCCGGCTGTGTTGATGTCTCTTGCGGAGATAAGAAGGGCTAATTCCTCCCTTTCGCCAGCGCTTGATAGAGGCGAACTTACAGCCTCCGCCCCCGTATGCATAAGTGTTTGCAACTTTGTTGCAAAATCCGTAAGGGTTTTATCTGGGCCATTAAGAAGTGCTTGCGCAAACTTTCGGATTTCTTCTCGTGTGAAACCGGCGCGCCTTCCTTCATTGCTAAAAAATACCTCTAAGGGTTTATCCAAATAAAAAGCGATTAGCTTAGCTACTGTTTCAAGGTTTAAATACGCTGGCGAAGAAAAGACAAAATACCCCTTCCTTGTTGTAACCATTGTTTTTATAATTTCACTTATAAGGTCTAATACGTAAATAAAACTTATCTGTATTGAAGAATCAGTTATTTCAACGGGCTGGCCTTGCGCGATTTTTTCTTCAAATGCAGGGATCACTCTTCTAACATCTCTTGGCCCGAAAACATTTGTTGTTCTAAAAATAACAACATTACTGCACAATAATCCATAGATTATTTCCGCTAAGAACTTGCTTTCCGCGTAAGGGCTGCTTAAAGGATTAATGTTTGTATGCACTTCTCCCGCGCAGCGGCCGCCTTCGTAAACATGAGTAGTCGAAAGATAAAATAGGCGCGCTGCGCTTTCCCTGGCTAATTGGGCGATGTTTAAGGCTCCGCCGATATTAATTTCAAATGTGCGCAGCGGCTCTCTAAAAGACCTTGCCACATTAGCTTGCCCTGAAAGGTCAACTATCTCTCTAAAACCCTCTGGATATTGTTTGCGAATAGCCTCAAGGCTGGAACTTCTGGAAATATCCAATAGTTGAACATCTATTTCGCCCGTTGCTATGCCTTCTTGAATCAGCGGAGATAATTTCCGTCTTTCTTCGGAAGAACCAATTGCAACCAACTTATAGGTATAACTGAAATCTAACGCCTCAAGCAACTCACTGTCCCGGCTTCGCACTAAACCGCGATTTTGCGCAAATGTTTTCCAGAAGCGCTCGCCTCGAAGCCTTTGCTCAACGTAATGCTGGCCGATGAATCCCGTGCCTCCTGCAATTAAAATTGGCCGTCTGTCCGGGGCGCCTCTGGCGGCTAATGAACCTCTATTATTCAATCTTGATAATTCAAAGGCACTCCTTAAAGCTATAGCAGAATACTTAGATAATTCCGCCCGGCTATCACCCGCGAGACGGTAAAGCTCTGCAGCTTGCCCGTATCTGCTTATTGCTTCCAAAGCATTCTCCTCTCTATGCTTTCCAGAACCAAGCCCTGAAATAGCCTGGAGGCATAAACCTTCTGCCTGCGTTTTTGCATCTGCATTATTTGCACTTGGGCTTGAGGAAGCGGGAAGTTTTTGCGCTTTTTTATCTATAGTAAGAGGCGGGATCAGTTCGGACCATCTCCAGGTAGCCCCTGTCTCTGTATTTAAAATAACGCCATCTGAATTAGTCCTGATAACCCATCCTCTCTCCGTTAAAAAACCGGGGAATCTATTATTTACTTCAGTTTCGTATACGGGATACGTGCGTATTGCGCTGCCGGGCGCGCATAACTCGCCAAGTTGTTTAAAATGAAATAATACATCTTCTATTTTTCTCTCATTACCTTTAATATCTATGTCTCGGATAGAACTGATATGAACAAGGCCGTAATAACTGCATAATAAATCAACGCCGCCAGATGATATATTTTTGTCTTTAAAAATTCGCTCCAGGCAGCGCGAAAGGTTCTTCATCACATCCCAAACGAAAATAATATTGGAGGGAGCTTTTTCCCAAGCCGGAGAATATTCATTCGCGTAAGCGATAAGTATTGCGTTATTGATTCCTGCTTTCTTTAAATAATTATTATCAAAATCAATAAGCTCTCTGGCTGTTCCCGCGCCCCAATCTAAAATAACCAGCGGCCGATTACCCCTTTTGGCTTTAGCATAATCTGTATTTACCTCGCTAGTCCAGCGTTTTAATCCCAGGGCGTTAACGAATTTCTCCGCGGATGTATCCATAACCCCCCACGCAGAAGCCTCCGCCATTACAAATCTGCCGGTTTTGACGGATTCAGCAATGCGTAGTGTCACTTCTTCCCGGTCTCTATCTTTAAGGTCCGGCCTGAACGAATAACTGTCGCGCTTGGCCGCAAAGTCCTTTCTTATACGCTCATCGCTCAAAGCAACGCTATAAAGTAAAGCGCCGCCTTTTAGTTTAGCCACAAAAACCGGGAATTCTGCGAGTTCAGAGATTTCACTTCCAAGCGTTGCGTTTCTTATAACAGGGATAGAAGTTGCCAAGGCCAAACCGGTTATCGCTGCTAATGCCTTCCGGCGGCTCATCAAAACAGGGCTTGAGGAGACGAAAGGAACTGTTGCCGGCGAACTCCCCGGTTTTCTCTGCGTATCATTGAACAAACTCTGTCCAAGTGGCCCACGCTCTCTTCTGATGATGGAATTTTGCGGAATATATACCCCTATGCCCGCATTATGAAAAGAGTTATCATAACGTATCCTACCCCGGCTGTTTGATAGTATCATTGCCGCAAGGGACGCTAACTGCCCAGCGGTAAAAGTATGTTCATGGGCGCTAAGTGTCTGCGATAAAGGCGGCTGTTCAGGAAGAGAAAAAACAAGTGCGTGTCTAACGGCGTTCAACCAATTCATCAAGAGCGTAAACGGAGGGCGCTCTAAGTGTTCAAAAAGATGGTTAACGGTCATGACACCAAACTTATCGACGCCATTTATGGCCTCAGCGCTTAAGGCGCGCCGAAGATCGTAACGAATGAAACGAACCTGTAGGGGCCCATGCTGTTGCGCATATTCTCCGGCTCTTGCAAGCACGTCTTGCGCAATATCCACGCCGATGAAGCTTAAACGCTTCCGATAACGCTGCAGGATGCGGTCGCTGACAAAGATAAAATCTCCCATACCGCAGCCGGCATCAAGCACAGTAACTATACCATCGGTATGGTTTAAGATATGCTCTACTATTTTTATTTCCAGATGATAAATCCAGCTAAAGAGGTTAATATGGCTGTAATGCGCTGAAAGCACAGTCCCCTCATAAAGAAGGTTTTCGTTAGGATGGTAATCTCTGCCTGCCCGATATTCGTTTACCTTGGCAACAAACTTTTCCACGTTCGCGGCAAGGAATACGCGCAATACGTCATCTATACGGGCATCGGGGTTGGTAAGGCGCAAAACGTACAATTCAGTAAGAGTAAAAATTCTGCGCTGGTCATCGCCGGACAGGAAATTTAATCGTTCGCTTATCTCTCGTCGCATGTGCCAGCAGGGGTCCCTCCAGATATCATCTTTTGAAAATTTCGGCACAACATTTACGGTTCGATTTCTTCCGGAAAGTATCTGGAAGTCATAATAATGCGGCTCGCCAGGCTCAAAGGCGACGCCTTCTATTCGCTCTCCGATTCTAAATTCTCTCTCGCCTAATGTAATTTTCATTGGCTCAGATATCGGTGAAGAAGCAAGCTCTTCTATCGAGCCAGGATATGCCAGTTTCGCTCTCGTCAGGTTTTCATCTCCTCTCCCCGGCATAAATATAGCAATTCTGACTTCGGCTCTGGCCGCATCATAGTCTACGCGATACTCAAATAAATCCTTGGCAATCAGGCGCGGGTCATACCATTGTTGGATGCCATGCTCATCAAGAGCTTCCTTTTTAAACTCAAACCCATAGACATGTACTTTTCTTAATACCTCAGGCGCTGGCTCACGATAAGGAACAAGCTCCCGCAAATCGAGGCCTTCAGCGCTCCACGTTTTTGGTTGCGCCGTAAGGAAGTGGCCTCTTAAAAAGTTTGCTTCATCACCCGGGTCAATCAATCCGTCCGGAGCCATACAAACGACCTCAGTCATACGTATCCTTCCTTCTGAAACTTTATTCACTATAGATTCATTCCAATAGGGATTGAAAACAAGATATACCCTAATTTTTGCGTTCGGATGCTCCAGATACACATAAGCCATTTCATCAAAAATATCTGTTAATAACGAAGCTGCCTCCGCTAAACGCCGTAAACGCAATGCAGGCGGGATAGTCGCTAATGAGCCGGCTTTTTCATAGCGAAGCTGGCCTATCCAATGGCTGGATACATGCTCGTAGGAAAAAAGTTCAAACAGTTCCCGCTTCCTTCCTCTGTGGCCTCTTCCGAATTCACGATCCCATGATGCAAGCTCGTCGGAAACCATACCTAATATATTTGCGACAGGATTTCCCGAACCAAGTACCTTTCGCATGTTAACGGCCTGCCTTCCGAATAAAAATTCCTCTCCAGTTGAATTTTGCGCGTGTTGACGGGGATGATAAAGCTCTCTGAGTGCCGCTGCACCGCCGAGTACGGGCTCAAGAATATAGATGACAATGTTTGGATTTTTGTTTTTAAGATAGGTGGCTAATGAACGTATATCTGCGTTTTTCCCCGACTTACGGTCAACAAAAACTCTTCCCTGCAAAACTAAGTTAGTGACCCCTCCCGAGGGATCCTGGTAAAGAACATTTTCATGCCTGGATTCTGAAATAAATACCAAATCGCGCCGTGCGTCAAGAGCTTCTATCGAACGCAAAATCTCATCAGAATCAAATCTCGCGGGCCCGATAAAAAGCGCCGCGGTTTCCTGATCCGGATATCGTTTGCCTGTTAAATAGCCTAAAAACGTGTAAGGATTGTAAAGAAGGTAGCAACCCGCCGGCGAAAACCTTACCTGTCCAGCAAGGCTGTAAGCAAAAACAATCTCTTGCGCCCGGCGTATGATAAACGTTACATAATCGAAAGAAACAACGCTGGTTATATCTTCAAGCACTCCCTGCGCGTCTGCGCCGTTAGAAGTAGTTACGCTTAAGTTTTGTCCGCGCTGGTATTGAGATGAAACCCTTTCCCTTGCTTTTCTTTCAGCCTCTTGTATCGCTGCAGGCAATTCGTGGCCGAAGAAAAACCATGCGGTCACTACAATCGCTTGGATTTGATAAAACGTATCAGCTCTTTTCAGGTTATGCGTAAGAAAATCAACCAGAGGCAGGTGATGAGCGGCCAAAATCGCGAATATAAAAATGTCGCTAATCTCAGGGTCCATGATTCTAACCACTTCCCTTATTTTATCCTCCACGAGTTGCCGTGAAATTGGCTCATTTTTGCGCATGAGCCGGGAATCACTTAAAGCCTTGGTGATACGCCTACGACAATCCATAAATCTTCCTGCCATACCAGCGGGGCTGGAGGAACGAAGTGACGACGTCCCCCGTGGAGACGAGGGGCTGGAGGTGGTGGGAGAGCTAACTGTATCATCCCCGCTATATGTCTCATCAACTCCTCGACAAACCTCAAGAAATACCCTGGTCAATTCTTCCAATCTAAGCGCAAGCGAACTAAAGTGCAAACTTTGATAAGAATCACCTAACGAAATTTTCGTTATTAGTTTTCTAATTCTTGATACCCGCTCGCGGCCAGAGAGATTCAAATAAGCTAATGCAAGCTCTTTCGTTCCAAGGTCATTAGCAGGAGCAACAATACTACGCATAATCTGCCCGACATAATCGTACGACTCTATAGGGATAAGGCGGCTTAAGAATATCATAAATGCCTCGAACTTTCTCTGTTCTTCAGAAGAAAGCACACTTGAGGAGGCGGCTGGATTAGCTCGTAGCTGATAGCTCGTAGCTGATAGTTGATGGTTTCTACTCTTAGCTATGAGCTGCAAACTATGAGCTTCCTTTTGGGGGAGGCTTGAGGAAGCCCTTCGACTCGTTATCACTCGCTCAGGGTAAACTTCCTTATCGCTTGCCGGGGGTACAGTGAGATTACGCTGGATGGAACAATCCGGCAAAGTAATCGGTTGAGCGCAGAATAGCTTTAATTTTGCAGGAGAAGGCATCCACCAGAAATATTGCAGTATAGCTCCAAGGTCATATTTATCTTTAATCCCTAGTGGAAGTGTCCTCTCGCCCTCTTGCCCTCTCTCTCTACTCTCAACTCTATACTTGTTACTCTCCGGTGAGGTTGGGCTAGAGGAGGCGGCTGATGAGGAACGTTCCATTCTGCTAAGCCCCTCTTTCTCGTAAGCCAAATCTGCCGCGAGCTCATCCAATTCATGCGCGTGAATACGCGTTCTAAATCCGGCGTTATCCAGCAGTTTTCCGAGAAAGGCAACATTGCCTCGATACGCTGCTAATGCGGCTAAATTTGTTATATTGGCCGGCGCAGTCCCCGCGAGTATTTCAGCAAGGTGTTGTTTATAGTAGCCGTATTCACCGACAAGCAAATACCCCAGTTCGCGCAAAATACCCGCTACATCGTGGAAAGCATCGTAACTAATCATTAACATAAATAAGACTTCATCGTTAGGGTATGCTCCTATAGCTAGCCTGCTCGCTCTATCGGCAAAAAGCGAGTCTCCATCTCTCGCGCAAATGTAGATATCGTGACCTAATGCTGTCAATGTTTCCGGTGCAAAGTCAACCATAAACTCTAATGCCCTTCGCAGTTCAACTTCTTCTCTATCTATTAAGCGCCTCCTATCTTCTAAGGGTATCTGCGGCATAAAGCGAGGGTCTTCTATTTTGATGAATTGCGCAATCGCTCGGCGAGCTTGCTCTTTGAACGCGAGGCTTGAAGATACAACGTCGTCATCTTCAAAATATTTCTGTCTATGTTGAAGAACCTCGATAGCTAAATCTACCACCCATATAAGCGGGTCTATTCCAAGCATTTTCGCATTGTGTCTATATCGCAAAAATACATTTTCTACTTTCATAGATAAATACCCGTATTGAGGGTTGCTTGGAACAATGTTCTTTCTAAATTCTATCAAAACAGCTAATCTATTTTCTCCAGAAGGTAAAAAATCAAGACATTCCTGGATAATTTCGCGCGCATGTGGCAATGGGCCATAAAGATGGGATTCGAAAATCCCTGTTGTAGATAATCCTGCGGCTCTCGCTAGTTTGCATATATCTTTTTT
The DNA here is from genome assembly GCA_028713415.1 of Candidatus Omnitrophota bacterium. Taxonomy (GTDB): domain Bacteria; phylum Omnitrophota; class Gorgyraeia; order Duberdicusellales; family 4484-171; genus JAQTOI01. The sequence goes on along the minus strand of JAQTOI010000033.1, from coordinate 5,963 downwards.
GTCGCCGGAGAAGCCCTGAACTAACCGTCTATCTAAACATTCCATTACTTCAAGTGGGGTCATGGAATTATTTATAGCTATTTTCCTAATAAGACGCTGATCTGATAGAGTATAGCCATGCACCTTGATATGTCTGTCTAATTGTTGGAATACCTGTTTACGTCTACCCTCCGCATCAAAACTATCCCCGAAAATAGATGGGCTTGAGGAAGCCCTTCGACTCGTTATCACTCGCTCAGGGTAAACTTCCTTATCGCTTGCCGGGGGTGCAGTGAGATTGCTTGGGCTGGAACAATCCGGCAAAGTAATCGGTTGAGCGCAGAATAGCTTTAATTTTGCAGGAGAAGGCATCCACCAGAAATATTGCAGTATAGCTCCAAGGTCATATTTATCTTTAATCCCTAAAAGATCTTCGTCCGGTAATAAAGGATAACCAATCCTTTCGCGGAACGAGTGAGAATATTGCCACGGTCCGCGCATGGCAAAAATAATGGAGCGGCCCTGATTATATTCGCAACGCACTGTATGCCGCAATAAGCTTGTCCCTATTCCAACGGCACGCGGATGATGAGAATCTTTAAAGATATTATGCGGGGCATTCACGAGAAATCTGATGACACTAAGATTATTAGGCGTATCTCTAATTAAATTAGCGATCTGCCAGCCATGCGCCAGTTCATTCGGATAGGGAGCTGCCATTAATATCCACTGTTGACTATGGAAAACTAGTACTGCCGATTCTACAGTCTGCGGCAAATCACCGCCCATCCTCATAGCCAGATAAATCGTAGTTACATCTAAATATTCAGCCGGTACGCGGAAATGTTCCAGATAATATTCTGTATCAGGCGAAATTAACCGTTCTGCCGGCAAGGCAGGCTTAATAGCATTAAACTCATTTTCCCACTTTAAAAGCAGCGCTTTGGCTTTTTGCTGCTGGAGAGAAGATAAATCCTGATAACGGCCGAACCATACCGGATAGTTTTCTCCATCTGTAGCCAAAGTTCTAAATGGCCAATCCGCAATCAAGACACTTCCTTTCTCTCTACTCTCTCCTCTCTCCTCTCTACTCCCAACAGGGCTCGGGCTTGAGGCGGCATTTTGATTGATAAACTCATCGATTGCCGAAAATGCTTTTTCATGCTCTGTTCCCGCTTGCGCTAATTTTAGCGCCATCTGGTTCACTAACGTCGGTGCAAGCGTATACATCATCCGCGTATCAAGATGGGGCCGTACGCGCGGGTCGCCAAATGCTTCTGCCGGCAATAAAGCGCTGAAACCGTCTTGGAATAGCTGGCGCTGCGCGAGAACTTCGTTGCCTATTCTCCTGCCCAGAGCAAAACGGCCATACCACCAGCGGATTCTCGCAAATGTCTCCTTTTTCGCTTTACCCGACAAATATTGTTCTATGCTTACCAGAAAATCACCGACTACCCGCAGCACAATAATGACGGGATGTGAATTTATCCTCCCCAGAGAAAACGCCATCCAGATGATTCCATCATCTCTTAATTCATCCGGCTCCAGTTTCGCCATTAGATCTTCTTTACGAAAATTTCCGCTTTGTTCGTACGCGTCTTCCTCATAGAAAGCTTCCAGCTCCGCAAGCAGGCGCTCTAATGTCGCTTCAGGGCTGTTTACTTCAATTCCCGGGCGGTCTATTTCTAATCTCGACCTAAACACTCTATACAGCATCTCAACCTCTTGGCCTGCGGCGTCAGTTTGGATTTGTGAGCCGACTGCATTTACCATGCCGTGTTGCTCCATTTCTGTGACGGCTTTTTCATGGAAGAGATTGCCGATACTGTGTCCGGAAGAAGTATGATTCCCCACGCTAGCCATAAGCGGACCAGATAGCGGTATATTAGCTTGAGTTATTTGCTGAACAAATCTTTTATCTCCGGCGAACAAGAGCCGCGCCGATAACTCTAGTGTTGTTAAGGGGCTTGAAGAGGCGGGAGTAGACGGGCGGTTCGCGGTAGCAAAAGCGGCTGATACAGCTTCTGCGCTATGTTTAATCCTTCGATTCTCAAAGGGGCCGTTTTTTAATCCAAACAAGCGCGCCAAATAACGCGACTCGCGGCGCATAGCTTGTCTTTCCTTAGGTTTGCTCATTCTGCGTTGAGACCGATAAACAACTGCTATTTGAGATACTTTTGGCGGTGCGCGGGCTTGCGCTTCATTTAATTCCGCTAATTTAAGAAGCAGGCTTTCTTCGCCTAAGTTATCGATTAGATTTAAGTTTCTTGCCAAGCCGTCGCCTACACGCGCTAAGTCTGATAAAAGTTGGTTGACTCGCGCGGACTGGCGTCTGGCTGCGAAAGGCTTGCTCGGGCTGGAAGAAACACCTTTGGCCGGAACAGGCAGCAGGTATTTTTCTAAATCTGGAAATGCCGGGACATCAAATGGTTTCTCAAGAGGGCTTGATGAAAAATCTGCGTCGCTTATCTCTTCGCCCTCGTCAATACGCCGGTTGGCTTCATAAACAGCACGAAGGATTTCAGGATGTATTTCTCTTGATTCGTACTGCCCTACATCAAAATGAGTGCCATCGAAAGTTATTATATGCGTATTACTGTTTACCTGCTCAGCGGCACACCAGCCTATAAAGAGATTGCCCTGCCCATAAAACACATTCACGTGTAAAGGGCAAAAAGGAACAATCATGCCTTCATTGCCTACATCCACCAGCATTAACGCTACGCCGATAGACGCGTAATCTTTTTCCCCGATAATCTTGTGATGATTCGCGCGGCGATAAACCCTGAGTATTTCGTCATCTTCCCTCTCAATTACTTCTTTTATAATTCTTAGCCATGCTAAGTTATGCTCTAAGGCTGGACTAGAGCTTAATGCGCTTGCCGCCTCTTCATGTATCCCCCAACGAATGCTCCAAGATGCACTGATTATTTCTTGCGGCTCTCTAATTATCGGGTGCGCTTCTTCTATCCCCCGATCATCGAGGTTAATTGCATTTGCCGCGGAAGTTGTCTGCTGGATACTCGCTACTCCTTTAGGAAAATTCTGGTTTCCCAGCGGCACCCAGAACATATTATTTTTATATTCAGCGCTTTGGACAAATCGCAATGTTTCTCCGGTTTTAGGGTTAAAGAAGCGCGAGGCAGAAACCCCGTGTCTGTTTAAAAGTTTGGTAAGCCCTACTTCAAACGGCCGAATCAATTGCACAGGTTTACGTATATCGGTAAGGCCTTCTACCGCTAGCGGCGCCTGATATCGAGGAACTTGCGACGAGCCAGGATTGAGCCCTGCATCGTGTACCTGCCAATACTCATCTGCGAGGATTTGCGCAAACCAACTTTCAATATCTTCCAAAAAGTAGAAACCGTGATGCCCAAAGCTAAACATGCGCGGCACGTTATCTTGATTAACTACTTCGGTATGCCCAAAAAGCCTGTTTCGTCTTATCCCGAAAGTAAGCGTTGGCCGAAGGATACCGAAACGACTACTTATTTCATGGTGTTCTTCAGTTGAATAAGACAAAGAAAGATAATTTTCCCTTGTTCTATCCATAAAATGCCATCTAACTTTATCAGTCATGCCATGTAAAGGATTGCCATCCTGCGTGCGACGGACCAATTCTAAATTGGTATCAGTTAAATCAATCTCTCTTCCTCTAAAGAAGGCCTTGCCATTATGTACTCGGCTGGTCCAGGGAAACATAAAAGGTATGCCGCCGGGAAGAGGGAGTCCGGTTTTCTCATCGGTCAGCCTTGTGACCTTGCCTGCTGCTGTATCGAAACCTTTGTGCCAAATAAGCCTTTTACCGCCAAGTACCAAATCAACAATATTAGCGCCTAATTCAGCTACTGAGAAATAAGAATCATTATCGTAATGCACCGTACGCACAACATAACCACCGAGAGCCCTATACTCCTCCATAGAAATGCTACTTGAAGAAGCAAGCGTTTTAATCTGCCGAACAAAATCAATCCGGCCGATGGCTTCTCCAATTTTATCCCGTCGCAGCCGCTCTTGAATATCTACTTGGATATCTGATGAGATACTGCTGGAAGCGTCTCTTATACTTTCAAATGGCATTATCCAATCACCAGCGCTTATCTTTAGTTCATCCGATTGCAGCGCCGAGCTTGAAGAGATGGGCGAGCTGGAATGACCGTGGCATTTTTCAAATACTAAATCAAACATTCGGCGCTCATGAGCATTCATAATTTGTTTCTGATTAGCAATCCTGGCGGCGGCATCTTTACGCCGGTACTGGCTGGCGGCGGAGAAAACTCTCAAAAGGGCGTCTTGGAGCGTTTCGTATTCTATGCCCTCATCAAAACCGTTTTCGCGAAGAATCCTCTGCAGCGCCTCTATTCTCTTTTTGATGCCCCTTACTCCCTCTACAGCCACTTTTGCCTGAATGTAAAGCTTATCGCCCGACGCTGTGTATTGGGCTAAACTGACGGTGAGGCTGCTATTCCAAAGGGCTTGGTAATCGTTTTCGCGATATTTTGCATAGGGTGAATTCGGTCGGTTGGCATTTTCCCAGATAAAACACGGCTGTTCATAACCGCTTCCTAATAACGCGTAGGGCTGCGCTAAAAGATAATTGGGAAGTATGGCCATAAATAAGTGCGGTGCTTCTTTGTAAAATCTGATGTTAGTGGGGTCAATGCCATAACCGGTCAGTATCACGACCGCTTCTTCTATATCTTTGAGAATGGAACCTTTCGGCCTTTTTTCATAATCTTCCCGCAAACCCGTAATTTCATGGCTGGGATATGCCAGGAGGAACCTGAGTGTGCAGCCGGTTGCCCGAGCTTTCTGAATAATGCCTTCTAAGGCTTGGGCGAGGGCGTATTTTCTGTGCGCTTTTTCGTAGGCTTCTTGCGAATCAAAGTCTTCTCGCTGGGGCTTTTTACCCTTCAACATTCCGACGACCAATGACGTTCCGATGATAATAATCTCGCCCTTATCATTTTTGCCAACCTCTATATCCATGAGCTCAAGGAATCCGCCGTTACCCCTGTTCCCGAAAAACGCGTCGGCTCTATTCTCGTAGTGCATCTTGAATCCTACTTGCCGCGACGCAGCTTCAAGTTCGGAGATGCGCCTTATTGTTTCATGCGCCTCTGCGACCAATGCCCTTGTTTCCTCAACCCCTCTGCGTATCGCTTCTGCCTGATACGAATTTTTGATAGAGAGCCACAACGCAAGTGTCAAGCTCACCGGGCCCACGATGCCTAAGGTATTGGCGATGGGAGAAAAAGTATCCAAATAGGGAATCTGGGAAACGGTCTGGGGGCTGTATATATTTAACGTTAATACGGCAGCGCAAAGAGCCGCAAGGGTAGCTGAACCCATCATTAAAATCTTTCTTCCCAGAAATTGCCGCCAGGCGGGTTGATTTTTTTCTTTAGTCTTCGGTCTTTGGTCTAAAGGTGCGGGCGAGCTGGAGCGGGCTTTAGATACAGCATGCTTCGTTAAAGGGGTGGCGCCAGAAGAACTACGTAAGCGACTTAACAAGTCTTGCGTTGAAGCGGCGAGACTTACGAGAATGTTATTTTGCGGATTGCTAAGCGCTGGATTTTCTTTTATCTGCCCTACCAAAACGGGTATTTGCGGATTAGAAATAATTCTCTCTGCGATTACTTCCTCGCTAAGCCGTTCTTGGGCATAGCCGCGGAGAATCTCAATAAGCCGAAGGGCTGCCGTATTAAGTGAAGCTGCATCTTCTTGAGAGGCTATGACCCTATTGCTTCTTGCACGGTCAGCCAGTAAAGTAAACGCCATCTGCATCCTTATAGAGATACTCACTGTTTCAGTATCACTTAGCATCCCTGCTATCCTTGCTAATCTTTCTTCTTCCGTGCGCTGGACCGCAGTATGCACAGCCGGAATATCGCCGTAGCCGTAAGGATTAAGAATATACCAAGCCCACATATATATCAGCGAAGTTTTTAAAGATTCACGTAAGCGGTCTTGGCTGTATCGCC
>JAQTOI010000032.1 GCA_028713415.1 Candidatus Omnitrophota bacterium | reverse complement strand
AAGGAAAACCGTACTGCGTGATATACTCTCCATTTTTTATATCACGCAGGGCAAAGCGCTCGCCCTTTGGGATAAAATTTTTTAGCCGTATGTATCCGGATTGGCGACGTAAAGCTTCACCTTTGCGCAAATCATTTTTAGCAAGGGCGACCTGGTCTAAATAATTCATTACTACAGCCGCATCTTTAAGCCTCTTTATCATCATACAAACATTTCCTATTCTTTATTTAGAAGGCGGATGTCGCAGATACTTACGGATGTCGCGGATATATCCGTTGCATCCGTAGCAATCCGTCTGCATCCGTTATTCCCTCAAAACCTCTACGGGTTTGACGATCATATTCTCAAAAAATTCCTTACGGCTTAAAAATGGGTACAGATCCTCTAAGGGCTTAGACACAATTGAGCCATCGGGTTTTTTTAACGAAGAAACCCGCGGTATTAAGGGTTGATTTTCCGGCATCATGATCTCGCAGATAAAAGGCCCCGGATGTGCTAAAATTTTATCAATTTTTGCCAGCAATTCTTTGTTATTTGTAATCCTTACGCTGGGTATCCCGTAAGCTTGTGCTACTTTAAGCATATCCGGAAAGCTAAGCCCGCTGGAAGGCTCTGAGCCCACATATCTGCCAAAATGATTTTGCTGCATAAGCTTTATGGTCAGGTAGCCTCCGTTATTTAAGACAAATAAAATAATGGGCAGTTTATAATGGACCAGAGTCTGTAATTCCTGAATATTCATCTGCAGTCCGCCGTCGCCGGCAACACAGATAGTTTTTTTACGATTATTGGCAAAACAGGCGCCTATAGCTCCAGGAAGCCCAAAGCCCATTGAGGAATGGCCGCTTGAAGTAAACAGCCGCTGGCCGTCTTTTACCTTAAAGGTCTGCATGGTGCAGGTAAAACTTGTGCCCATATCCGTGACCACCACGGCGTCTTTGCCTAATTTTTGTGAAAGCACGCCGATAAAATAGAAAGAATTTACTCCCTTTTTTATTTTTTTATATTCTGGCAAGACAACCGGATACTTTGCTTTCCAGGCGCGGCACTTAGTAAGCCATAAATTTACGTTTGTCTTAAATTTATTTTTTTCAATTTGCCTGAGTAACTCTTCGATAAATTCTCCCGCGTCGCTTTTTATGGGCAAATCCAGCGAAATCGAAGATTTTTTCAATTCAACCTCATCTATATCTACCATTATTTTTTTTGCCTCTCTGGCAAAAATATTGTAGTTATAGCCTACATGCGGAATAGACATACGCGAGCCGATAATAAGCAGGAGGTCTGAATTCTGCACCGTAAAGTTTCCTGCACGATCGCCCATTATTCCGCTCCTACCCACATAAAGTTCATGGTTGGTGGGGATTAAATCGCTGGTTGTCCATGAGGAAATGACCGGGATTTTCAAAATATTGACTAATTTCCTGTAATTGGCCTGCGCGCCTGCAAGCCTTATGCCATAGCCGCTGATTAAAACCGGCCTTTTTGCCTGAATGAGCATTTTCAGGCATTGAGAAACTTTCTTTTCGAGCAAATATTTTTTAATTTTTTCTTTTTGAGGCGGCTTAAATCCCCTAAGCTTATCGGGATTAATCAGTTTGCTTTGGATATCCAAAGGTATATCCAGCCATACCGGGCCAGGCCTGCCACTGGTTGCAAGATGGGCGGCTTTCTGGAGATGATACTTAATTGTTGAAGCGTCAGTCACGGTCACGGCGTATTTAGTGATGGGCTTGACTAACTTTATAATGTCCGCTTCTTGTATGCCAAATTGCCGCAAACTTGTTTCTCCAATGAGCGTATCAGTAGTAACCTGGCCTGAAATAAAAATGGTGGGTATTGAATCTATCCAGGCCCCGCAGACTCCGGTGATTGTGTTTGTGCCGCCGGGGCCAGAAGTAACTAAGGCTGCTCCCGGCTTAGAAGTTATACGGCTATAGCTTTCAGCAGCCATGGCTGCTGCCTGCTCGTGATGCACGGCAATATATTTCAAATTTTCATTTTTACCCAAGGAGTCGACTAAGTGCATCGCTCCTCCGCCGCAAACAGCAAATACTTCTTTTACGCCTAAAGAAGCGATGAAAGAAAAAACATAATCCGAAAGTTTTACGGAGGTGCTTTTGCGTTCTATCAACATAATGGTATAGGGCGCTAAATTTATTTTTTTTGTCTGCCGGAGAAACTCTTTTAACTGATAGAGTTCGCCTATTTTTAAATAGGAATTGGCGGATTTGGCCTGTGTCTTTTTGCCGATAACGCACACCAGGCTATTTTTATCCAGATTTTCCATTTTCTTTTTGAGAAAATCTGCCTGCATTATCGCAAATGTGCAGTTAAAAAACTCTTCCTTAGAAATCGAGTTATTTTTTGGCTCCGTTAGACGTAAACACATCTTAGGCTCATATACCATATTTTCGGTGCCTTCATATGAGGTGTGCTTTCTACCGTATTCATCGCTGACTCTTACCAAATCAGTCTTTGCCGGCGGAGATTCTATCTCCATCACCCAGATTCCATTTTCTGACTGTGGCTCAATGGCTAAATCGCTAAAGGCCTCAGTTGAATGAAACGCTCCTTTGTCAATAATAACGCTGTCGAAAGGTTTTAGTTTTATTTCTCCGTTTAAATGGCGAAATGTCGCGCTGCTTGAAAAAAGCAGCAAAGAAGTTTTTTTGTTCACGTGGGCGTGAAAAGAAGTTTTGCGCTTACGCGCAATATGCAGCATCCAAACGGCTACAAACTCATTCTCAAATACTAAATATTCATAACCCCAGGGTTTTTTGACGATTACTTTATCGTAGGGGAGGCTTGATTTTGCAAGCGTCCTTTCCTCATTGGAAAACTCTAACAACAATTCATCGTCGGCTGATTTTCTACTAAGTTTGTAGATCATGGGTTTAGGAAAAACGGATGTCACGGATGGTTGCGGATTCAACGGATAATCTTTCCGCGACATCCGTAGTAATCCGTCTGCATCCGTATTTTTTCTTCATTTTAAAAGTTTAATCACCGCTTTCATGAAATCGCCGTTGTTCTTGTAATGCGGAGCAGTTACAAGATTTCCGTCAACTACCACGTTCTGATCAAGATAGGTTGCTCCGGCATTTCTAATATCATCGGCAATAGACGCGTATCCTGTCGCTTTTTTACCTTTCAGGATCCCGGCAGAAACACATATCCATGGGCCGTGACAGATTGCGGCGACAAGTTTTTTATTATCAAACATATCTTTAACAAACTTCAACACTTCTTTGCGCAGGCGCAGCCTATCCGGAGCTTCAAAACCTCCGGGCAAAATAACCGCATCGAAATCGCCAAACTTTAAATCCTTGGTATCCATTGTCGGACGCGCCGGTACGCCATATTTTCCATGAACTTCCGCTTTATCCGGCGTGGCTACATCCACCTTAAAACCCTCCTCCAACAGCCTGTAATAAGGGTAAATAACCTCTTCATCCTGAAAATTAGCCGCAGTAATTATGACTACTTTTTTCATGATTGACCTCCATTGTAAATGGTTTACCGCGAATTCTCGCGAATCAGGAAACGAATAAACGCGAATGGAAATAACACAATAATTCGCGAAAATTAGTCTCCAAATTAGCGATAATTAGCGTTAAAAAACATACGAAAGTCATTAAATAAAATTCACGTGCTCCGACGGATTCTTCAATTCCCACAAATACCTGTTTATCTCATCCATGCGGCAATTCACCCTGCATTTGGTTGTATCCAATTTATTCTGCGCCCAAAGCGTCAGCTCTTTTCGTTTCTTACTCTGCCAGATTTTCTTAAGGGTACTTTTATAGATATTGCCCAGGCAAAACTTATCTTTGGTAAGATACATGCTGCATCCCCACACATTTCCGCTTGCGTCAACATAACCCCAGAAAGGCAAACCTAAGCAATGAGCGTAATTATGCTCTGCCTTATCCCATTTGGCCATGGTATTTGTTCTAAAAATCACGTTGAATTTTTTATCGCTGATTTTATCAAGTTTTTGCGCTAAATCCAGGTAGTCACGATATTTTATATTTTTATATTTTTTGGTAATGCTTAAAGGATGCTGTGAGTAAGGCTTAACCACCAGATAATCCATGCCTATGTCTTTAGCTAATTTAGCCAGGCGGATGACCTCGTTATAATTTTCAGGTAGAAGCAAAAGCTGCATGCCTAAAGTGCATTTGTATCCTTTTTTTTGGCGCAATTTTGCAGCGGCTGATAAATTGTTCATCACCCTGTCAAAATCTCCCGGATGAGTCTGGTGAATCTTTGCGTAAGTTTGAGGGCTGGCGGCATCGACACTGACCTTTATCCAGGCAGTATAAGGCATAATCTCCTGGGCTTTCTTTTCTGTCAAAAGCACTCCGTTTGTGGTTATGGCGGAGTCTATACCGGAGAGCTTTGTATGTTTTATAATTTGCGCGATATCCTTATGCAATAATGGCTCTCCTTCTCCTGCATACATAATACTTTTAACACCCAGAGAAGCCATTTCCGAAATTCGTTTCTTAAACACATCTTTATCTAGAAATACCGGCCGATAATGCATGAAATCAAGGCCGCAGTAAATACAACGATGGTTACATGCGCCTGAAGGCGCGATTTCAAGGTAAAGAGGGACAATATTCTTCCCTTCCAACCACTGGTGCACCCTTTGCGGATGGAACATCAATTTATGGCTGTCTATCCTGTATTTATCCATAGGTCAAAATGTATCTTCTTACAAGGAATAGTTCACAATTGATTATTTTTGGTTACGTTTAGCGGTAACGTCCTTGAAAAGATCGAATAGCTAAATAATGTCCAATATCAAATGTTTCAATGACGAATGAAGTTCCAATGAAACAATACCCAATTGGGCATTGGGATTTGAATCATTCATTTGTCATTCGGATTTGGACATTGATCATTTTATCTATAAAGCCGTTTTTACGTAACCTATAGACGATACGGGCTTCGTTACCCGCCCGCTGAAAGCGGGCGTTCTTGACCGTTACCAGGGTTATTGAAAACTATTTAGCGCGAGTGAGTATGTCTACGATATAGTGGCAAATTGCCTTATGAGTTATTTCCACATAACCATATGAATGAGAAGGGACATAAAAATTGATATTGCCCAGGCTTCTTAAAGTATTATCCCGGTCAAAACCGGAAAAGGTCACCACGAAACAACCCATTTTGAGCGCTGTTTTTGCGGCGCGGAGTATGTTATTTGACCGGCCTGAACTGCTTATAGAAAAAAGGGTGTCTGCCTTCTTGGCAAGCAAAGAAATGGGTTTTTCAAAAACATATTCGAAACCAAGATCATTGCTTAAGCAGGTAATAAGAGAAGAATCGCTGAAGGCGATGGCCGGGATATGCGCATTTTTCAATAAATCAGTTGAAATATGGTTAGCAATAGCTGCGCTTCCCCCGTTACCTATTATGATTAACTTATTACCTTTATTTTTTCGCGCAGTAATTTCTCGAATTATTGCCTCAATCGCTTTATCGAAATTCAATGCCTTACCGGAATAGGTGCTAACCTCTATTTTAGAAAAAAGTAGCGCTAAATCTTTAAAATATTTATTTTTCATTTTAAAATAGTTGTTATGTATTTAAATAGCGGCACCGGCTCAACCGAACTGCGATGACCCACAATTAAAACTTTCATTGCTCCGGCAGCATTGCCGATAAACCCCACAACATCCATACTTGTGCCTTTAAAGACACAAGGTGCAGTTACGCAGAAATAAGCATCTCCGGCGCCCATTCTATCTACAATCTCTTTGGAAAATACCGGTATCCTGGTAAAGCCGGATTTTTTTTCATAGGCGAGAGAACCACGATGGCCACGGGTAATAATTATTCTATCGCAGGAAATCTTCTCGCTTACCTCAAGTATCAATTTTTCAAGGTTTGAAAATTTGTCGTGGCAGGCAAGCCGTATTTCAGGCTCATCAATACATACATAATCAGCGCGGGAAAATTTAGTAATGAGGTTAAAACCCATATTCGCGCTGTTTGTTTGCACATTTACCGCCAAAAATTTTGCCTTTTTACACAGTATCTTCACTGTTTTTGGAGTTATCAGCCCGTGGCCGAAATCAGTAACCACCACCATATCGAAATCTTTAAGGTGCTTATCCAGATATCCGCATATTTTATCTTCGATACCTGAAGGAATATTGCCGGTATCATCCAAATAGCAGATTTCAAAAAGTTTTGTCAGAAAAGATTGTTCCACGAATCGGCGCTTTACTACAGTGGGAGCGTCATTTCGGTAATAAAATTTGGTTTTAATGTGGGGCTTTAGGCGTTTTGCGATAGACCTTTTATAATTATTTTTAGTGCCGATGCAACTTAGCAGGGTTACGTCTTTGCAGAATCCGGCTAAATGATTTGCCGCTGCCAGTACCCCTCCGGCAAAAATTTCTTCGTTTAAGAACTTTGTAGCTATGATGTTATCCTTCTGGGATTTTCCCATGCCCGCGCAATAATGATACTCATCAACGATGATATCGCCGATAATAAGTACTTTTACATCCTGGACTTTTTTTAGCGCGTCGATAATATTATTCGATGAATACTGCTTCTTAAACTGCGTAAAGTATTCCCGTGCTTCTTCGGGATAATGGAAAAAATATGTGTTGAGTAATGATGAGGAGCTAAACGATACCTCATCGGTTATATGAAGGGAGCCCCCGACAGCTTTTACGGCCTTTTCCTCTTCATTAATTTTTCCCGTAAGGTCATCTTCCTGCTTGGCGTAATCGCTGCCTTTAGCGTAAAAATGCGGCTTAAGTATTTTTATGGCTTCTATGGCAGTCGGCCAGATATTAATGGCTACGAAATCAACGCATTCGATGGCAGCGATGCTCTCTGCGCGCAGATGCTGATTAAATACAGGCCTGCCCGGGCCTTTATTGACAAATTCATCTTTAGTGAGAGTTACCACTAAAATATCGCCTTTGCGCTTTGCCGCTTCGAAATGCTTGATGTGCCCGGGGTGCAGCAAATCAAATACTCCATGGCAATGCACTATCTTTTTGCCTTTTTGCCGCGCGGATTCCAGAATCTTCGCAAGAGAATCGAGCGTCTTTATTTTTGCGTATGCTTCTTTTTTCATAATGTTTTTAAATAAAACACGATTACAGAGATTATAAAAAGATTACGGAGATTGTGTAATCTTTGGAATCTATCTCCTAATCTCTGGAATCATGTAACCTTCTTTTGATTTACAATACATAACGGCTATGAAAGGTATTTAAACCACTTCTTCGTCGCGCTTTCTATTTTTTCGGGAGTCCAAAGCGGAGCTTCTTTCCAGTAATCAATATTATCCAGCATTAATCTAACCCCCTCCTGAAAACTAACGACTGGCTGCCAGCCCAGCATGCTTTTTATCTTGGTAATATCGGCCCAGGTACAATCCGGTTCACCCGGACGCTTAGGAATATAAGCTATCTCTCCGCCCAAGAGCGACACGAGAGTATTTATGCTCTGTGGCTGGCTTGAGCCTATATTAAAAACCTCACCTGATATATCTGACTGCGCAGCGGATAAAAATGCAGCCGCTACATCAGTAACGTATATAAAATCTCTTCTCTGCGTGCCGTCGCCTACTACAGTAAAGGGCGCTCCATGTAATTTCTGTGCCAGAAATACTCCGAATACCGCTCCGTAGGTGCCGCTTGTGCGCGAGCGCGGGCCATAGACATTAAAAAGGCGTAAAGAAGCAATTTTAAGCTTATACACCTGTGCCCAATGAAAGGTATAGCGCTCTCCGATATACTTGGTAAAAGCATAAGGATATTGCGGCGAAATATCGGCCACTTCCTGTGTCGGGTAATTCTGCGCTATGCCATAGCATGATGAAGAGGCGGTATAAATAAATTTCTTTACTCCGCCCAAGCGTGAAGCTTCAAGAACTGCTATGGTGCCGTCAACATTTGAAGCATGATATTTAAGAGGCTCATCTATTGAAGGCACTATATCCGCTAGAGCTGCCAGATGGAATACCCAGTCCACACCTTTAAAATGCTTATGTATAGTATCAAACTTACTTATATCGACATTATAAAAAGAAAATTTATTGTTAGTTTTAACTTCTTCTAAATTATCCAGGCGGCCGGTAGAAAGATTGTCCAGCACAATAACTTCATGGCCATCTTTAATCAGCCTCTCTGCAAGGTGAGAACCGATAAAACCTGCGCCTCCGGTTACAATAGCTTTCATAATATTTTTGTCTAGTCTGTAAGCTCGTGAGCTCATCAGCTCATTAGATAAAAAATACGAGCTATTATTAAAAGATCTATTAATTAGTAAGCCTCAAAACCCATAAAATCTATGTTCTTTCCTCATGAGCTTAAGAGCTTATGAGCTAAATAGCTAAAATTATACACGTAAATATTGATTATATACCCAACCCTTATATAACTCAATACTTTATTAGAATATGGGTTGTTTCCTGCTTAGGCTACTCTTTAACCCAGAGGTAACTTAGGTAGTTTCTTGCTCCCCTTATCTTTCTATATAAGTCTGAGCTATTTTTAGTTGAAAGCATAAATTTCAGCATATAATCCGGCCTTAGATAAAACTTTCTTAAGCCTAAATCAACAAAGTAGTTTATTTGTTCATCGCTTATTCCCGGGTAAGAGACAATTCCTTTTTGCTCGCCGACTTTTAGCCATCTGGACCACTCCCGGGTTCTAAGCCAGCCATTATTTTGCGCCATTTCAAAAAACTTAGTTCCCGGGAAAGGGACTGCGCCAGAAAATTGAAGCGTATCGCATTTAAGTGACAGCGCAAATTCTATGGTTTTCCGGGCTGTCTCCTCTGTCTCACCGGGTAAGCCTATGACAAAACACCCGTGAACCTGCAGTTTCGCTTTTTTAGCCAATTCCATAAATCGGCGCGATTGCTCAAGCGTTATGTTTTTGTGAGCATTATCCAGGATTGCCTGTGAGCCTGACTCAAAGCCTACAAGCAACTCCCGGCAACCGGCACGCTTCATCATCATAAACATTTCTAAATCAGCGCTGTCCGCGCGGGCATTAACCGAAAAAGTTATCTTCAAATTACGGCGTAGAATCTCTTCGCATATATTAACCGCTCTTTCTTTTATCACGGTAAAGGTATCGTCTTCAAAGAAAAATTCTCCTCCTTTGAGAACTTTAGGGCAAAGCTTTATATCATGTTCGATTTCGCCAATTACGTTCTCCGGGCTCCTAAGGCGGTATCTGGTGCCGTGCATTACCTGCGGCCAGAGGCAAAAAGAACACTGATTAGGGCAGCCTCTTCCTGAAATGACGTCGATATAAGGGTAGAGTTTTCCTCCGTCAAAATATTTCATTAAATCTAAATGATGCCACGCAGGATATGGAAGCTCATCAAGGTTTTCGATAAGCGCTCGAGGCTTTGTTTTGAATACTTTATCGTTACGCCAATAAGCGATGCCGTCCACGTTTAAGAGTTGCGGAAAGTTCTCGATTATCTCTTTTACGCTATAATCGTATTCCCCGATGCAGGCGACATCAACGGCCCCTTGCGCTAAAGCTAAAGTTTCTTCAGGCAAAACTGAAATATGCGGCCCTACCATAATTACGGCGGCTTCTGATTCCTCTTTCACTATTTTTGCGCACTCAATATCTGAATATATAGAAGGTGTTGTGGAATCTAAGACTACAAAAGCAGGCTGTTCTCTTTTTACGAGTAGGCGGAGGTCATCTTTATTTTTATTATCAGCCACCATGTCAAAGAGTTTAACCCCGTAGCCTTCTCTCTCAAGAACGGCCGTAGCATAAGCCAGCCAGTCCGGCGCGCGCAGCACCCTTCCTCTTGAGCGCGCCGCCCAGCGCTGCGTGCGGCAGAAATCTTTTACAAACGGTTCGTTGAGGACCAAAATTTTTATATGCGAATTGGCAGACATAATTTCACAAAAATTAAATCCCAAGATCCAAATACCAAATCACAAATAATACCCAATCACCAAAGTCTCAATGCTCAAAAATATATTTTTGTTTGTGATTTTAGTTATTTTAGTTTTGAATTTGTTTGTAATTTGGGATTTGGGATTTTTCTTTACGGCCTCATCGTATGAAAGAAAACGTATTTTCCTCTAATCTTATAAATTGTCCTGGGGCGTATCGCTCCGGAGAATGACTGTAAATAATTATTAATATTACGCGTTTCATCTTTACCTTTTTCAAGAATAAAATACATAACCTGGTTGGATGCTTCCAATACCCCTAATTCTTTCATGTGGTAGTTACCTGCTATATATTCAAAAAGTTGCGGGTCGCTTTTACGCAGATTATCAAGGAATTGCGCCGGATAGATGCAGACAAAACGCACGCCATATTGTTTTTCCTTTTGCTTAAAATCTTCTATATTTTTCGGCCAACCCATATACCGCTGGGCGTATCGCGCTATAGCGTTACCTTGTGCATGGGTAAACAGGAAAATCCGTTCCTCCGGTTTAGTGAATTCTTTTAAGCTCTCTCCGGCAACATCCGCCCCTAAAAAAAGAGTGCCATACATACGCTGCAGCGCTTTACTCACCGGTGAGAGAGAAGTTATAAGAATAAGCGCCATAAGAAAAATTGTGATATCGCGCTCAAAAAATTTTCGCGCTTCTTGAGAAATAAATAAGACAGAATATGAAGATGCAATACACACCAGCGCTATAAACGGCATTTGAGAAAAGTTATTTTGCTTGAGCTCTTCTGCAAATAGTATTGCGTAGAATAAAACAGAAATTGCCCAACCTATAAGGTAGCGATTAAGCAGGCCTTTATGCTTAAAAAATGCCAGCGCTACACCACAGGCAGCCAAGAAACTGAAGATAAAAGTGAAATTCTCTGTCTTTAAATACCAGATAACCATATCACCGTTATCGCGCCAATAAGCAGGGGTTAAAAATTCAAAAAAATTGCCGGCAGTTAAACTAAATTTTTTTGCAATGATAAGTGAGCCATAGTGCCAGGCTGCGATAAGCAAGGGCAGAAGACAGGCCGCGATTATAGTAAATAATTCTTTTTTCTTTTTACTATAACGCGTAAACGGAACGCAGAACAAAAACGGTAACGCTCCGATAAGAAAATTGAATTGATAGAAACAGGAAAGAATAAAAGCCGCGACACCCAAAAAAATATTATATTTTCTTCCCGAAGCTATAAAACGCAAATACAGCATGTTTCCTAAAAGCATAAAGAAAAATGCCGGGCTTTCTGCCTGGAGGTTGCGCGAGAAAAACACAGCAATCGGGATAATTGCGATTATGATGGCGGCAAAGGCGGCAGCTAATGCGTCGCTAAAAACAATCCGGCAAATACCATATAAAACCAGAATAGCGCCTATGCCAAAAAGAACATTTAGAATTCGCGGCGCCCAAAGATTTTCACCAAACATATTCCAGGCAAGCACGGTTTGATAAGCCATCAGCGGGGGTTGAGAGTTTATTGCCGCAACCGGCGCATCATCGAAAGCGTTAGAGAAATAAATACCTTTGTTTGAGAAGCTGCCGGTCTTTATAATTTCCTGGGCAAGACTGATATTTTCGTTCTCCTTCATGTTGTGGTAGCCAATGGAGGGGAAATCAAGGTTGTGCGTCCGCAAAAAAAATCCGGCAAAAACAGCTAAGGCCAGGAAAAAAAGAGAGAGTTGTTTTAGATTATGAGACATATAAGTTTATGGTAGAAACCTTTACAAGTATCAAGTAACAGGTATCAAGTAACACGTTTTAAGACTTGTTACATGTTACGTGCTACATAAATGAACTTAAGACGTTCATTTTCTTTCTATAAAAAGCAGGCTGATAAAGAATGACGAGAATATAGTCTGCAGGCCGATAACAAGCAAGGTCATCGCCAGAATGGCTTCTCTGATTCTGGAAAGTGAACCGAAATTTTTTGAAAGCCACTCGATAAAAATAAAGAGGCTAATACCTGTGCCGAGCAGCATTATTATTCCGCCAAGAAAAATACCGCGCTCTAAATTGAAATGGCGTTGGAAAAAAAGCGTAAGCGCGTCGTATTTTAAAAATCCCTGGCGTATCGCGTAAGTATGAGCATATACCCCTAAATGCAAAATCTGGTACGAAAAAATAGACAGAATGCTTGCAAAAACCATAAGATGTGCGTCCCAGAGGTGCCCAAGGAACAAAAAAGGCCCTTTATAAAGAAGGAAAAGTACGGATATACCAACAAACAGTCCGCTTATGCCGGGCACAAAATACAGCCATACCGGACAATAGAGCAGCATAAATCTGATGTGCCGCCAGGCATCTATCAGAGGGCTCAATTTAGACAAACCGGCTCTAGGGTGATAATTAATTGCGACTTCGTAGGTTTTTAGATTATTTGTAAGGGCAGAGACCACCATCTCGGTTGCAAATTCCATGCCTAAAGTCATAAGCTTCATTTTTTTGTATGCTGAAAGAGTGAAAGCGCGCATACCGCAGTGAATATCAGAAAGCGAAGTATGGAAGAAAAGCCGGCATAGCCCGGAAAGAATGGGGTTCCCAATATAACGATGCGAGAAGCTCATAGCTCCTTTCTGTATTGCACCCTTAAAACGCGAACCCATAACAAAATCATAGCCACTGCGTAGCGCCTCTAAGAATTTAGGGATATCGTAAAAATCGTATGTGTTGTCGCTGTCTCCTATGATTATATATTTTCCTCTAGCAATAGACAGGCCGCGTAAATATGCCGCTCCGTAACCTTTGCGAGGCTCTACAATGACCTGCGCGCCATGAAATAAAGCTATTTCTCTGGACTGATCAGTTGAGCCGTTGTCAGCGACGATTATTTCTCCGTCAATCCCGTCTTTGGCAAAAATCTCTTTAATTCTATCGATGCAAATGCCTACGGACTCTGCCTCATTTAAACATGGTAGCACGACAGAAACTTCGATTTCTCTCTCCATAGCTCTCCTACCACTCAATTTTGTAACTGCCTATATAATTGTCTCCCTCTTGGACATCTATATGGCCTTTAAAATGTTTTAAACCCCTGCCTTTTAAAAAATATAATTTCACAAAAAGGCTGTTTGCCAAATCCCTGTCGAGCAAAACCCCTTTATAAACGTCGTTTTCCTTGTATATCAATATTGAGAATATCAGATTAGCATTCTGATAGCTAAATTCTTTCAGGCTATCTCCATCCTGTATAAAAAGGCTTCTGGGAATTTTGCCGTCGTTTGTATGTACTGTTTGCTCTTTGGAATTATAAATAAAGCCGTTGTTAAAGAATACAACCCCGTCTTTTTCCACCGAATGTAACACGTCGCTGTAAAACTGAACCGGCCTGGAAATCCACCTGTCTAAATCAGAGCGAGAAATCAAAAATGCTTCCTGATACAATTGCTGCATCTCCTCATTATTTTTTCCCAGCTGGATCAGGTAATCAAGTATCTGGTCTTTTTCTGTTTTGTTTAAATTCTGAACCATATAAACTTTAGAAAAATTCCAATTCCCTAGATAGGAGATGGCGGTTATTTTTGATATCATCGAGTAATCAACGATAAAATACGCAGGCGGAGGCGTGTCGAAAAGTAAAAGTATTGCTTTATCCACAGCCGAAGGGGGTAAAAAATCAGAAAGCACCTCTTTTGCCTTTCCTGAATCGAGAGCGACCACGCTTTCTAAAAGAAGCATCGAGCGTAAAGGATTTTTAAGATATTCGTCAATTATTTCGAAAACTTCGTTACCGCTATTGTTAAGCATGCGCAGGATACCCAAAGATTCGTTCTCATCTGTGGAAAGTATAGCTTTTGCCATCCAGTAAGCCTGAGGTCTGTTCTGGCTTTGGCCGTCAAAAATAACTTTACGTTTTGCCACAACCTTAAACCAATCGCCAAAATCCCACCAGGAATTAATTACAGAATTTTTCGGCGTACTCTCAAGCATGGTCAGAAATTTATACCACCCATCGTTCATTAAAGGGTAAATCCCTTTGGCAATTCTGTCTGCCGTGCTTATAATGTAGCAACCCATAACAATGATAATGGTGCTTGCGATTATTGAGGCTACAATGCGCTGCCCCTTAATCTTAAAATACTGGTAAAAATCGTTAATGCCCCAGCCAAGTGCAATACCCAAAGGTAACGCCAGAAAAACTACAAATCTCACGCCCTGCAAACAAGCGAGGAACATGCTTAAAAACCATAAAAACAGAATAATTATTGCGTTGCGCTTAAAATTATTTCCCTTGGAAAAAAATAAGTAACGCGCAAGTAACGCAAACATGCTGATAAGCGCGGGAACAAAAAGAATCAGGCCCCATGTCAACTGAATTATCTCATTTATGCTGGTTTTTTTAAGCTCTCCGACAGTTGAATAAACATTTGGCCAGATTGAAGTAAGAACCGGGTTGCTTAAAGTCACCGCTTCTCTTACATGAATGTAAAGAGCAACAAAAGGCTCGAGGCCGCAGATAATCAGAATCCAAAGGGCAGTAAAAACAAAAAAGGAAACAAGCGAAAAAAGATGCTCCCGGAAAGAATGGGATATATCTTTATTGTGGCTCCAGCGCGATAATTTTAATACCGCAAGCGTTAGAATTTCGTAGCCTAATAGGATTACAAAAATAAACCACCAGCTGCCCCAGGTAAAACAAAAAAGTCCCACCCAGAAAGATGAAAAAAGCAACAAAAGAGTTTTTTTCCTGATATTGTCAAGGTGAGTTTCATGGCAAACCAGGTACGTCCAGATGATAATGACCGGAAAAACCAAGTTAAGGATATCCTTATCAAACCATCCCGCGCAGCTTCGCGGTATAAAAGAAGGAAACAAGCCAATAAATAGAGCGCTCGTGATTGCGCAGAGGGCCCCTCCCAACCGATATGAAAAAAGATATAAAACAATTACAAAAAGCGTGGTGAAAAACAGGGGTAAATAAAATACAAAAGTAAATAATGGGACATATTTGAAAAAAGAAAAGATTTTAAATAGGAGAGCGGAAAAATAAAAAAGAAAATTATCCCAGGGCAGGAAAAAGCCTTGTGGAGTAATCATAAGATCGTCAAATTGCTTACCGTTGACAATCTTATCTCCCGGGTGGCCCAAATATATTACGTTTTCCGTATATCGCGCCCAATGCCAGCAATCGAGCTCCATCAGATATGTCTGCCCGTTATCATCTTGAAACCTGCTCTTAATCTGCTGGTATATATCCTCCACCTGCTGGCGTATCTGGCCTTTAGCCTGGGCGTAATAATCCACAATTCTTGTTTTTATCAATTTTTCTTTCGCAAGCGGGTCATAGTACGGAAATTTGGCATATACTTCTTGTGCGGCGCGCTGGCGGATATTTTCAGCTACAATACCTTGGGCTTGTTTTTTAAACTGAGGGAAATTAATCGTAAAAGACCGGAAATAAATATTTAAGCCCAAAACAATTAGAAGGGGGATTAATACAAAGATGTATTTTTTCATAAAAAAATAGCGCGGGCAGAAATGTTATGCCGCGTAAAAATAAATACGCTTTTTTATGCCTGCTTTTTAAGTTTCTTATGTGTACGAAGGGCCGATTCAAGCAAAGAGAGGCCTTCGGTAAAATCTGCGCCTTTATAAAATACCCCCGAAATTCCGTAGGCCATAGCTTTTTTCGCTTTCGGGTCATCAACGTATGCGCTAATTATAATAATGGGGATTTCC
Source organism: Candidatus Omnitrophota bacterium (assembly GCA_028713415.1). Taxonomy (GTDB): domain Bacteria; phylum Omnitrophota; class Gorgyraeia; order Duberdicusellales; family 4484-171; genus JAQTOI01. Next base: position 4,115 of record JAQTOI010000032.1, on the reverse strand, counting down.
TTGTTGAAAGTGCGTATTTTCTTGATTGCGTCAACTCCGTCAAGCACGGGCATACGCAGATCCATAAAAATGATATCAGGCTTTTTTTCCTGCACTACTTTAACTGCTTCTTCTCCGTTAGCGGCCGCAAGGACTTTATACCCTTTAAACTCAAGCCAAAAAGTCATCAATTGCCGAAAATCCGCTTCATCGTCAGTAATAAGCACTTCTATTTTTTTATCTTCGCCTTTTTGCTCATCCATCTACACCCCCTGTTTTAAACCCCGGACTTTAAAATCTAACGGATTAACTATTCCAGCGGCAAGGTAAACTTGAAGCACGCGCCATTGCCTTTTTCGCTTTCGGCCCAAATTTTACCGCCGTGCAATTCAACAATCTCTTTAGCAATAGAAAGCCCCAGGCCCGTCCCGCTTATATCAGAAGAAGTCCTTTCCCCTGTCTGATAAAACTTCTCGAATACCTTGGGAAGATCCTTTTCCGAAATACCTACACCCGTATCCTGGACACTTACCTCAATAGCCTCGTTGTCTTTTCTCCATAACGCTTCGACGGTGATTTTACCCCCTGACGGGGTAAACTTAATGGCATTCCCGATAAGATTGGTAAGCACCTGGCCTAGGCGCATAGGGTCAATAGGTGCTTGAGGAATATTTTCAGCCAGCTTTTTTTCTAAGGTAATATCTTTGGTGTTTGCCCAGGAATTCAAGCTTTCGATAACTTCACTAATTACTTCTTCAATATAAAAAGGCTCTTTTTTAAGCTCCAGCTTGCCGGCTTCAAGTTTTGAAAAATCAAGAATATCATTGATGAGTATGCCAAGGCGTTTTAAATTCCTTTCGGCAATCGAAAGAAGCTGACGTTCGGCATCGGAGCCCTTGTCTTTTTTTTCGGCGAGAATCAACGAGATGGATTTTTCGATTGATACCAGGGGTGTGCGTAATTCGTGAGAAACGCTGGAAACGAATTTTGATTTTAGCTCATCAAGCTCTCTTTGTTTTGTCACGTCGCTTAGCACCGAAACCATGCCGACGGTCTTCCCGTTTTCATTCTCTATGACCGCAGTTGAGGCGCGCAGGATCTTTTTTGTTTCGGATTGTCCGCTTGTAAGTTCTATTTCTTTATCTTCTTCAGAAGCGCCTTTAGAAAAAGAAACCAGTTCCTCATCTTTAAGGTCAGACATAACCGGTTTACCTATCTTATCGTCCTTTGAAACGCCTAGCAATTTTTCGGCTGCGGGGTTCATCATCACTACCGTCCCCGAAGAGTCAACCACGACCAGGCCTTCGGCAATACTGCGTATTACTGCGTCTGTCTGTTTTTTATCGGCCATTACTTTCTTATATTTGTCCCAGGCAATCTCTTCGGACTTTGCTTTCTGTTCAATAACGGACTCGTATTTTTTTGCTAAATTCTGCGTTGAAGAAATGATGCGTTTCTCTAATTCTCTGTTTAGGATCAGCGATACTTTTTGGCTGATTTCCTGGCTCTGTTTGGGGTCAACCAGATTAGAAATCTCGTTAAAAATTTCTTTATTTAGATTCTTATCGGTCTCAATATCTGAATCGCTTCTGCCTAAATTGCCTTTTTCGGAACGACTCTTAGACTGAGATGAAAGCCCTGCCAGATACACTAAGAACAGAGCGATTATAATACTGGCCACTCCCGTAACTATGTAAACTATGGTTAAGAATGACATTTTCTTTACAAGAATAACGTTAACCGTAAATAGTGGCTAGCGCCGCAAGGCTTTTAAATATTCGGCCACGGGCCAGATACCTTGTATTGCCCAAACCAGCTAATAGGCCTGGCTTGATACATGGGTAAATATTACTATAAAATGAGGGCCTCTTCAAGCAATTTCAACGCTTCATTTTCGCTGCTACTAGAGTGAAGCAACGTGAGTTACATATTTAGCAAAAAATATTTCCAATTGATCTTTATATGCTCGAGAAATAACAAATAAATCATCATTATGACCGCCTTCAAAAGGCAAAAATTGCTTAGGCTCCGGGGCGGCGGAAAATAACACTTCTCCATGCTGAAAATTAATTACCGCGTCTGCCCTGCCATGGACAATAAGCTTCGGTATCCGTAAATTATTTACTTTAGCTACAGTATCATATTTCTGGGTAATAAGAAATTTCATCGGCAAGAACGGATATAGCTGCTGCGCACGCAAGGCGACGGTAGCAAAACTTCCTTCTAAAATTAACGCACAAGCCTGCCTCCTATTGCATAAATCTGCCGCAATCGGACCGCCCAATGATTTACCATATACTACGATCTTATTCTTATCTACATCATTTCTTGATATTAAATAATCGTATGCTGCCTGTGCGTCTTTAGAGAGGCCGCTTTCACTTGGCCTACCTGTGCTTTTTCCATAGCCACGATAATCAAAAATAAAGAAATTAACGCCCATTTCATGGAAAAATTTAACTTTATGCAAACGATGGTACATATTGCCAGCGTTTCCATGACAATAAAGAAGGGTTAATCCGGCATCATTAGCCGGAACAAACCAGCCATTAAGTAGCTTTCCGTCGGCTGTTTTGAAATTTACATCCTCATGGGCAATTCCCAAATTTTTTGGCGTTTCGGGAATATCTTTATATGGATGATATAAACTTTTTTGCTCAAGGAAAATGAAAAATACCTTAAAAATAATTACCCCAAGAATAATGATAAGCAATATCATCACGATTTAAAGCCTCTCCTTCTTTTCTTTAAGGTTGCCCGATACGCTCTTGCTTGCTTTAAGGAAGGAAACAAATATGTGCTGGTACCCTGGTATTGATTGGCTATAGGAGCAAAACCTGGCTCCTGAACCTTCTCCAATGCCTCAAGCATCAAACTCAAGGCATCGGAAAAAAGAATATCGAGAACTTTAGAATAGCCCATTCGTGGATTAATCGAATACTTTTTCTGCACAATTATGGGTCCGGAATCTATCTCTTTATCCACAAAATGAATGGTAACTCCATATTCGGGAGGTTCTGCTGCATGCGACCAGAAAGACGCGAGCCTGCCGCGAAAATGCGGTAATAATGAGGCATGCCGGTTTATTATCCCTATCTTTGGCGCAGAAAGAATTTCATCTTCAAGGAGAAGCTCCGTTTGATTAATAATTATATCCGGAGAAAAACCCTTAAGCCTCTCGATAAAATCCCGAGAATTAAGATTGCAGCAATTGATTACAGGGATATTGTATTTACGGGCTGCGCCATAAATACTTCTTTTATCCAAGCATGCACCCAAAGGGCCCAACAATCTTACAAAATTCTGCCAAACACCCAGCAATAAATTACGCGCAAAACCGCATGGTTCCATAATGAGCCACAGGGCATATATATTTTCGAGCTTCTGGCGAAACGTTTTAGGATGACTGCCTGCGCCACGCTTCCCGGCAATAACTGCCAAAACAACTTCCTTAGGCCTGGCTTCAATGATACTCCTTAAAAACGGGCTGAAATATACCGGCTCTTCCTGGCCTATTATTGCTATCCTCATTATTGAGCCGCCTTTTCTAAAATTTTTACTGTCCCTTCGCTGCCATTGAGCAAAACCCTGTCTCCGTTCGACAAAATCTCGGTTGCATGTTTTGCCCCTACTACCGCGGGAATCCCCATTTCTCTAGCCACAATTGCCGAGTGCGAAAGCATGCTTCCTTTCTCGACTATCAGCCCGCTGATGGAAGGGAACAAAATCGCCCATCCGGGATCAGTCTGTTTCGCCACCATAATTTCACCATTTAATTTTAAGCTTGCATCCGGAGTTAATACTACGCGCACCTCTCCTTCAACTATACCCGCACAGCAGCCTAAGCCTTTAATCACTCCATCGCCTGAAACTTCCGGTTCTTGCCCGCTGATTGCATTTAAATCCAATTCTCCATATGCCTCGATATGATCGGGAAGCGTAATCGTCTTATATCTTTCAAATTCTTCTTTACGCAACGCGACCTGCTTCTTTAAGCCTGCGCAGATGGGATTGCCCTTAATAAATGACCAAATTTCATCCATTTCCAGATAAAATATATCCTCTGAATTATCTATAATGCCTTGCTCCTGCCACTGTTTACCTATAGCGCGCATCAGAGTACGGATAAGGCTATA
>JAQTOI010000031.1 GCA_028713415.1 Candidatus Omnitrophota bacterium | reverse complement strand
TTGTGTTTTGAGTTTATTTAGGATTTAGGGTTTTGTGTTTAGGGTTTAACTTCAGTGTTAAACACCCTCATATCTATCAGCGGCCTAAATGGCCGGCGTATCCAAAAGACGCCTTTTTCCGGAGAGCCGCGCGCTATAATAAATGAGCCTATCATGACTTGCACTTCTTTTCCATCTTTTCTATTAAAAATAACTTTTTTTGTGCCTAGAGCGTGCAGCAGTGCAGCTTTAAAAACGGAAGGTAGGGAAATTCTGCGATAAAGCGGCCCGAATATAACTGATAGCGCGCGGCGCAAAAAGTCTTTTATTTTGATAGAGATTGAAAAGAGGCGGCCGGGAAAGCCGCTATAAACTTTAAATTGCTTATTATGTCTTTTTGCGGAGATGACTCGACCGATGATATCGCTTTTTTCAAGGACCCAGGGGTCGGGTTTGCTATTATTATCCCCCTGTGTCTTAATGCCGTTACTTACAGACATTATTCTATGCGCAGTTTTAACTCCTGTGGGCGAAAAAAACACAACAACGTCTCCTTGCTTTATTTTCTTACCTTGATAAGGTAATATACCCAGTGTATCTCCGGGCCTAAATGTGGGATACATGCTGTTACCGGAGTAAATATAGTCGCCTAATGGTATATCGGGCATATTAATTAGCTTTCAGCTCTCAGCTGTCAGCTATCAGCTTTTAATAGCTGTCTTTGTGTTGTAGGCTGGAAGCTGATAGCTTCTTCTATTTTCTCCCAGAATTTCCCTTTCAAAGTAGCGTTTAGAGTAAAGCAGGGTAACGAGGCGGTAATTTTGCAAGCGTTGGAAAAAAGCTTATTTTTTAATTTTCTTCTCAACTCGCGGGTAAGATTAGCTTGAAAAAAAATCTGCTGGTTGTGAAGATAGATAAAAGCTGCAGCCTGCGCCTTATCTAAAGCAAACGCTCGGTCTTTCTTCCCTTTTTTTAGAAAAAATATCGCGCAAAGCTCAACGGGCTTCTCTACTGCCCAGCTGCGCCTTTTGCCGTTTAAAATTTGGCTCCAGGTAGGTAAAGGATGAGCCACATATTTGTTGCCTCCGGTAGGCAGTATCAAAACTTGATCATCGCAAACCTGCTTCCAGGGCCTTCTCAGGCGAGCGCAACAGGTTGATTTGCCGCTGCCGGACGGCCCGGCTAATAATACACCGCGGCCGCACTTTTCTATCAAGGCTGCATGTATGGAGATGCCGCCTATGCTTTGCACTTTTTGATGTACCGGCTCAAGAGCCGCCGAAAACATTAAATTATTTATCCGGGGATCGTCTATTTTAGGAAGCACGCAGTCAATATTATTGGTTTGGTTTCGATAGGAAAAACGCGGCGAGAAAGAAACCAGAGGGCCGGTTTTTTGCTTTTTAAAGATTATCTTAGGCAGGCCGTCGGGCAGGCAGGCCTTAAGCCGCATAAGCCGGGCAAATTTAGCCAGCCAGGAAACGAGCTCTCCCTTTGCCACTAAGGACCAGGAGCACTGATTGTTTAAATGCAAGCGATAGGCAATAGCAGAGTTTGAATGCATTAAGGCTGCTCTTCTGACTCATGTATTATTAGAGGTGTGTACCCGCGCAGCAAGCAGTGGTATAACCGCCAGGCTCACAAAGAGTTCCTGCAGTACCCCCTTCTGAACAAAAATTCCCTGGCGTATCGCCTGAGGTGCACGCACCGACGTAGGCGCTGCCACCAGTGCCGCAATAGCCAAAAGTGGCGGTTCCGGTCGCGCTACACTGAAAGCCGGCGGTGGTGCCAGTGTTACAGTCATAAGTCCTTGCGTCTCCGCCATCATAACATGCGCCGCAGTCCGATGTAGTGCTCCCGCTGGGCTCACACCATCCCTTTACGCCGTTAAAATCTGCCGAGAGGCTGCGCAGGCCTGGTTTAACCCATTTTAATTTTTTCTTTTCATCGGGCATAATAAACCTCCTGTGTTTAAAAAATGAAGTTACGTTAGGTTACCTTATTGCTTATCCTCTTACGCGAGGTAGGAAACAATCCCTTTTTTTCCGCCTCTTGGCAATACCAGTATCCCGCCCAGAGATTGCGAGACGTGTAGTAGTTCTGCGCGACGCAATGGCCCAGGCAGCGCTTTTTCATAATGCAATCAGCGCAAATTCCTTCAAATTTTTCCGGCATGCCTAAGCGCAGATTATTTAAAACAGCATTTGTGTTCCAGATATCCTCTAATCTATCACTACGGCAGTCACCAAAAACAAGTTCCGGGACCGTTTCGCCTATTCCGCAAAGCGCGTATTTGCCGTTGGCTAAAACACCGATGATACCAAGGACACCACAGAGCCCGGAGCCGAAAGCTTTATCGCCGAAAATCCGGCCAAGGGGCCGGAAAGCTGGCGGATGCGAATGATGCAGCCTTAAATAAGTCCTTGCGCATAAATCAGTTTCTATCCAGCTGCCTAAATTTATAAGCTCCTCGATTGTCAGCGTTTCATTCGCCTGGTGCATCTTCTCGCCTCTTGCGGTGGGCTGGACTATATTAAATTTTACCGAGCCTGCGCCTAAAGATTCAGCCATGCGCACTACAGCTTCTATCTGATAGAGATTACGCCGCATTATGGTCATAATAATCTGCGGCCGCAGGCCGGCTTTGACCAAGTTGCGCATGCCCTCTTTGGCCTTCTCAAATGACCCTTTCACTCCCCTGACCCATTCATGCGTTTGGGCGTCGGCGCCGTCAAAGCTTACGGAAACAAAAGGATTTTTACATTCCTTAATCTTTTTTGCCAGGGCTTCGCTGCAAAGGACACCGTTAGTTTCAATGACCAGCCTCAAATCCCTCATCTTTACCGCATCTATTAACTCCTCTATCCGGGGGTGCAAAAACGGCTCTCCACCGGTCAATTTAACGCTTGCTAGGCCAAGGGGCTTTGCTTGCTCTAAAATAGAAGCAAAGAGTTCCGGAGAAAGAACAGGACGTTTACCGTCTCCTGTGATGCTTTCAGGCATAATCCAGCAATGCCTGCAGTTAAGATTGCAGCCTTCGGTAAGGTAAAAATATATGGTATTAAGCGAGTATTTTGGTTTAATTGCTGCTTGCGCGGATATGCTTTGAGTGTTTGGTGAATTTTGAGTATTTTCCATAAAGCAGCTAATTAAGGTTGCATAAAGTTACGAAGGTTACGGATGTTACGAAAGTTACAGTTAACGCTTTGAGAATAGGATTTTCCCTTGATTTTTTTCTTTTAATTTTTCCAACGATACTAAAAATCTCCCCGATAAATTTGTGTATCCAGATCTTTTTCATTTTTATTGTAACCCACGTAACCTTCTTAACCTTCGTAACCTCTCGTAACTTCACTATTACGCTGCCAATAGACTCTCATCCGGCAGCTGTCCGCCCGCTTCCAGAAAAGCCTTAAGGCAGGAATCGGGTGAGGGACAATTCTCTTTGCCTGATAATGCATGGGCTACTGCCGGACACCCTCCCCGGCAATAATTAATATACTCACAATCTTTGCAGTGCCTGAATTCACTTAAGGGGATAGCGCGCCTTTGGCGCAATCTATTAAGTTCAGGATGGTTTTGCCAAATCTCAAGCAATGAATCTTTATTTATCCTTCCTAATTCAATGTGGCTTATCTGAGCGCAGGGAATAATCATGCCATCTGAACGCACGCCTATTTTGGACATCACCCCTCCGCAGCTGGTAAGATGCCCGCAGTTTGGCAAGCTCTCACTGCCAGCGCGCCGAGCACGCTCCATTTCCAGCCACATTTTAGCTTCAGTCAATGGGCCAGCCTGGGCGTTGATTCTACCACGATATTTTTTATTTAATTCGAGCAGAGACTGCATGGCGATAACGCGTTCCTGTGCGGTAAGCTGAACCTGCTCCTTATTCTGGCGGCATAAGCCCATATACATTGCAGAATTGGTGCTAAAGGACGGCAATTTAAGCTCTTCCAATAATAACTTGGCAACACCTGCTAAGTCATAAACATTTTTTCTGTGTATAGTAACTCTCACGGCTACATTCACTTTATTGCGCTGTAAAAGGCGTATACCCTCGAGGGCGCGTCTTAATGTACCTTCGCCGCGCATAGCTTCATGAGCCGTGGGTATGGCTCCATCTATAGAAACCTGCACGTGGTTGCACCTTTTGGTTGAAGCAAGATATGCAGCCATCTCATCAGTAATCAACGTGCCGTTGCTTAAAATATTAAAACGCATGCGGTTTTTAACGATTCCTTCTATGATTTCTTTTAAATCCTTCCTGTAGAAGGGCTCACCGCCGCACAAACCAACATCCATCACAGCCAGGCGGTTAAGCTCCTGGAAAAAAGTAAGCCACTCCTGCGTAGGTAAATCCGGCACCTCGTTTGTACTTGAGAAATGGTAGCAGTATTTACAATGCAGGTTGCAATTTGCGGTTATGGATATCTCGATATTTTTGGGCGTGCGGGCTAATTGCATAATTCAATTCTCAGCCTTAAATTCCGTACCTGCCAGGCCTCTTTTTAAAAGCTCCTGGATGAAATTATCAACGTGGGTAGAGGCATCTTCGGGCATGCCTTCGCAGTTTTCGCGTAACTCTTTTATTATATCAGCTGGCGTGTGTTTTCCATCAAGCCTCTTCCAGACAAAGACAGATACCGGGTCAATGGTATAGATATCATTTCTGTCCGGGTCAAAAAGCAAAGCCCAATCGTCAAATTCTTCTCGTAAGACAATAAGCGGATTAACTACAATATTGCTTTTATTGTTCTCTTTATCCATTTTACCCTCCTTAAATAAGCAAGCGAGTTAAGCAGAAAATACAACAAATAAATACGAAAGGTGAGCTGGTTTTTCTGCAATAAAAATAGCTTAGCTTACAGCTTCTTTATTGTCAAGCACTTAAAAAATATTGATGAAAATCTTTAAATTTATTGTAGAATAGGGTGTTATGAAGGCAAATTGAGTTGCCTTATTAACACCGCAAAGGCGCAAAATCCCGCGAAGGCGCAAAAAAGCAGGAAGAACGAACTTAGCTTTTTTCTAACTCTATTGTTTTCTCAGTTTTGCGTTTTTGCGCATCTAAAGCGGCTTTGCGGTGTAAAAATACTATATACTTTAAAAAAGCAAACAAATACTTATGAAAGTGCATATCGGCCAACATTCAGGCTTTTGTTTCGGAGTAAAGAGGGCAATCCAGGTAGCAAAAGAAGCTGCTCGCCTGCATAAAAATATTTATATTAAGGGCGAGCTTGTGCATAATCAAGAAGTGTGCCGGCAAATCGAGGCCCTTGGGATAAAAACTGTTTCCACGCTAAAAAGCGTGCCTGGCGGCTCTGTGCTGATCATTAAAGCTCACGGAGAGCCCCTGGCTACTTATATAAATGCTAAACGCAAGAAAATAAAAGTAATCGACGCTACCTGCCCCATGGTCAAAGATATCCATAAAAAGGCTAAAGAAATGGAGCAGAAAGGTTTTAGGGTAGCCATTATCGGCGACAAAAACCATGAAGAAACTATCGGCATTCTTGGCAATATAAAAAATGGTTCTATTGTGGAAAATATAGCCGATTTGCGAAAATTAAAAAGCGGGCTTGGAGAAAAAATAGGCGTAGTCTGCCAGTCAACGCAAAACATTGAAGATGTAAGCGTTATAGTCGCCAAGTTAGCTAAAATTACGCACGCTTTGCTTTTCTTTAATACTGTCTGCCGGCCTACATACCTGCGCCAGAAAGAAATAGAGCGCCTGGCTAAAAATTGCAGCGCGGTTTTGGTAGTAGGTTCTAAAAACAGCGCGAACACCAAGCGGCTGTTTTTTATAGCTAAAAAAATAAACCCCAATACTTTCTGGGTAAATAACGCTAAAAGCATTGCAAAGAACTCTTTTAAAAAGTTTGGAAGCGTTGGCGTTATAGGAGGCGCTTCCACTCCGCCTGAAACCTTAGAGGAGGTTTACAAAAAATTGTCATGATTTATAAATTCATCGATTTGCTGGGCACATTCACCATAGAGAACCCGCATAGGTATAACCTGTATTTCCCTCTTACCAATTCACGAGGCACGCTTCTGAATGCAGTTAGCCCAAATTTAGCCGGAGACATAAAACGCGACGATGATCATTTCTTAAGTATTCCGGCAAGTATCGAGGATGTGCGCAATAATCTGCTCTGCCGGAGAGAATTTTTTCTAAAGCTCAACAAGGAAGTCATACGGCTCTCGCGCCCCTGCAACGATACGCTTGAATGCGGCCTTCTTTATCAAAAAATCTTCAAAAGCGTAAAATCGCTTTCCGTAGAAATCCTTAATTTCGTACCTTACGATTTAGATGTTGAAGTAATGACTGTAACGATTACTAACAAGGGGAAAAATGCCCTGGAAATTACCCCCACCTCCTTTTTAGCGCTTTTTGGCAGGAGCGAAAGGAATCTGCGCGATCATCGCCACGTAACTTCGCTCTTAAACTATATTGAACTGGATAAATACGGTATAAGGTTAAAACCTACGGTAGTGTTCGATGAAAGAGGCAGCCGCGTTAATGAAACCACATATTTTGTATATGGTTACGAAGGCGCAGGCATAGCGCCTCTTGGCCAATTTCCTACACTTGATTATTTCTTAGGTGATAGCGATATACTCGCGCCGGACGCTGTAGAAAAAAATATCAAGCCGGTAAACAAAAAAATTAATTCTTTTGACGGCAAAGAAGCCTGCGGCGCTTTGCGTTTTCGCACAAAGAAAATTAAGGCGCAAGAAAGCTTGCGCTATACCCTAGTTATGGGAATAGCAAATGATACAAGAGAGATAAAAAAAACTTTTGCCCAATTAGATAATCCGGACAAAGTAGAGAGAAAGCTAAAAGAAACCAAAGAATACTGGCGCGATAGCCTGGCGGATTTAACCTTTGATTTCAAGGATAAAAATTATAACAATTGGGTGCTCTGGGTAAAATTACAGCCTACGCTGCGCAAACTTTTCGGTTGTTCTTTCCTGCCTCATTTTGATTACGGCAAGGGCGGGCGCGGGTGGCGAGACTTATGGCAGGATGCCCTATCCCTGCTTTTAACCGAAAACGGCAAAGCAAAAGACGCGATTATAAATAATTTTAAAGGCGTAAGAATCGATGGTTCCAATGCCACCATTATAGCTAATGATGGCACATTTATATCTGACAGAAATAAGATATCCCGCGTCTGGATGGACCACGGAGTTTGGCCGTATTTGACCCTGCGCTACTATATCCAAAAAAGCGCGGACTTAAGTATACTTCTTAAAGAAGTCGGTTATTTTAAAGACCACCAACTCGCGCGTGCGAAATTAATCGACCGCGAATTCAAGCAAGAAGATTATTTACTGCGCAAAGCAGGCGGCGCGATATATGAAGGCAGTATCTTAGAGCACCTGCTCCTGCAGACTCTGGTGCAGTTTTTCAACGTTGGTGAACACAATATTATCCGCTTGGAAAACGCCGATTGGAATGACGGCTTAGACTTGGCTCCGCAAAGAGGAGAAAGCGTAACTTTTAGCTGCATGTATGCCCATAACCTTAAAGATATTTGCGCGATTCTTGCCAAACTAGAAGAAAAATATGAAAAGGTAACGCTTTTGAAAGAGATTGCTCTTTTACTGGATAGCCAAAGTTGCCCGATTAATTACAATAACGCGCAGGAAAAACAAAAGCGCCTGGATGAATATTTTGAGAAAACCAAGGCTCTAAGCGGAGAAAAAATAGCTTTCAGTATAGCCGCCATTATAAATGATCTTAGCAAAAAAGCTCAAAGTTTAACCGATTGGATACGGGAAAAAGAATGGCTCCCCGAAGGTTTTTTCAACGGCTACTACGATAACTTAGGCAGGCGCGTGGAAGGCAAGATTAATGGTGTAATACGCATGAACCTTGCCTCGCAGGTGTTCGCAATTATGAGCGGTGTTGCGGATGAAAAACAAGTAAGGCAAATCTGGGTAAATGCCAATAAAAACTTGAGGGACAAAAAATCAGGAGGTTTTCGCTTAAACACAGATTTTGGGTTTGTTTACCTTGAACTTGGCAGGGCATTCGGATTTATATATGGCGACAAAGAAAACGGAGCCTATTTTAACCATATGGACGTCATGTTTGCCAACGCTCTTTATAAACGAAATTTTATAAACGAAGGGTATGATGTGCTTAATTCTATCTATGCTATGGCGAAAGCCAAAAGAGCCGCGATTGCGCCAGGCATACCTGAGTATTTCAATGATGCCGGCAGGGGCTTATATTCATACCTGACCGGCTCCGCAAGCTGGTATACTTATACCCTGTTTGACGAGGCCATCGGAATAAAATTTTCATTCGCAGATATTGTTCTGCAGCCTAAATTAACAGAGAAAAATTTTAAAAGCGCTGTTATAGAAGTGGCGTTTTCTTTTCTGGGAAAAGATATTCAGGTATCATTTATCAAAGAAGGAAATGGAAGCGGGCGGCTTAAGGTAAAAAAAGTAATACTTGAAGAGAAAACAATCCAGCCGCAATCCGGCTTAGGGTATATTATCAAAAAAGAAGAATTGTCGGCTTTTGCGGCAAAAAAAATTGCAATAACAGTCATCTTAGCTGAAAGATAGAAAGAAGAAAAAGCAGCTAATGAAAAACACAGGTAAGCAAGATATTTGTGGACATTCGTCCCCTAATTCGCGGTAATTCGCGTCCTATGAAAAAACTGCTCCTTGCCGCAATAATAACTTTAAGCCTAATTATTGCCGCAACCTACGCCTTAAACACATTTCTTCCCGAAAAAATAAAACAGATAAGCGAAAACTACCTGCGGAAAACCTTTGCTCAAGAAGCAGCAATTGCCAAAGTAACCATCTCTCCCTTTAGGGGAGTTCTATTTGAAAATGTTGTCTGCTACGATAAGGCCACGAAGAAACCTTTTTTAAAAGCAGCCAGAGTGCAGGCTGTGCCTTTATTACCATCGCTTCTAACAAAAAAGAAAGTAATTCTTTATCTGTCCGCGGAAGATGCCTACTACAATCTGAAGCGCGATGACCATGGCCATATTCGCATTGCGACCCAAGTGTTTAAAGTGCGTGGCAATGATTTCTTAATTAATAATATCAGGGTAAAAAACCTGGCCCTTGATTTTGACGACAGAATCACCGGCTTTCATAAAATATTTGACGGTATAGATATTGGCGCAAGATTCATGATACCCTCTGATGTTAATTACCGGCTCACCTGGTCTAAAAAAATTACCTTAAAAGGGGCTTATAACTTAAAAAATGAAACGCTAAAAGCTTCCCTTGTGCTCAAAGACATAAACCTAAACGCTATTGCGCCTTACCTTAATAATTTTACCCAATCGGAAAAAACAGCAGGCGCCCCAAAAGGAAACCTTTTAACGGGCTTCATCTTTGACGGAGGGTATATAAGATGGGCGGAGTTTGAAATTTTGGCAAAAGATGGCTATCATGCAAGGTTCACCGCTGACATAGAAAAACTTTCGGCTAAGTATTCCTTTAAGGATACCGATGCAAATGCAACACAAAATATTGAAGCTAAAGGTAACCTTGCCATAGATATGGGAGAAATTAATTACGTGCAAGGCGCGCCTGTTTATCGCTTAAATTGCCGCCTGCAAAAAGGAGAATTCAAAAATATTGCATTTCTTGATACGTTTAGCAATACCAACGCTACATTCAGTCTCGATGAAAAAAGCCTGCAAATATTTTCACTACAAACCGCCATTAAAGATACCATTATAAAAGCGCGGGGGCAGGTGGATGACTTCAGCGAACCTAAGCTTTATCTTACCGGAGACTGCTCCTCAAATATGGCGCAGATGGCGGCTTTGTGCGGCCGCTTGGGCTACTTTAAGCCGCCGCAAATAGCAAAGGGAGGCTTAGAAATACAATTTACGCTGCGGGGCAATATTGCGCAAAAGGCGTTTGACTACGCGCTCGCCTACAGAATTAATGATGCTCAAATAGACGGCTTTGAAAACATTGGCGGGGCGGGCCGCATAGAAAATGATACTCTCTTTTGGGACGGCTCTCTTCAATACAAAAAAGTGCCCATGGTTGTGAAAGGACGCATAGAACGCTTGAGTTCCTTAGGCAACGCAGAAGAAACAGGGATTAAGAAACTGCCCCCGGTTTTGTATTTAGAGGGTGAGTTTCACTCATCCTTAGCGCAGGCTATAGCTGCCGCAAAATATGCAAAATTTCTCTATTTCGATTACGCAGGGCCGGGATTTATAGATTTAAAATTTATAATAAACGGAAATTTAGGAGAGAAAAATTACCGCTACAGTGCCAATTATGCCCTGCAAGGCGCAGAGTTTAAAGATCTTAAACGCATTAGCGCTCGCGGACAAACCAGGAGTGGTGGGTTTACGGTAACCGAAGGTGCATTTGTTTATAAAGATATCCCTTTTGTTTTACGGGGCACATTAGAAGATTTCAGGGCTCCGCGGATTAACTTGACAGTCGAAAATGAAATTTTTAGCGCAATAGCCAAAGCCTTCTATAAGGCAGGCCGCTTGACTGTAGAGCAGGCTATTATCAAAGGTAAAGAAACAAAATTAAGCGTAAGAGGCAGGATCATTGAAAGCAATAAGATATCTGTCGCAATGCAAGGAGAAGGCGACTTAAGCTTTGAGGATGCCCAGCGCGCCTTTAGTGCCTTCGGCATACCTATGGCAATTTTAGAAAAAGCCAGACCAAGAGCTACTTTTAATACCACTTTTCTCCTCTCCGGTACGGGCAACCCTAAAACCTGGCTGTTTAAGTTGTCCGGCTACAGCGATAAGCTAAAAATATACGGTTTAGAAGCGCAAAATGCAAACCTTTTGCTTGAAAAAAAACAAAATGAACTTATCATTAGCCCCCTAAGTGCGGACTTATGCCAAGGCAAAGTAGATTTCCGCGCAAAGATTGATTTCTCAAATAAAGAAACAATTTACAATCTTATCGCCAACGATGTAGATTTAAGCCGGCTGGGTGAACAGCTTAAGCTAAAAAATAAAAATTTATCGGGAAAATTATCGCTTGAAGGAGAAGCAAAAAATAACAGCCTAAGCGACTTTCACGCGCTAACGGGCCAGGGCAAGGTCATTATAAAAGAGGGTAACATCTGGGAAATAAATTTCCTCAAAGGCTTGGGGAATTTACTTTTTATACCGGATTTTGAAGAAATACAGTTTAAGGAAGGCAGCAGTGATTTTGTATTTAAAAATAGCACCATAATATTTGATAATTTAAAACTGCACGCATTAGAGATGGACCTGGAGGGCGCAGGAAAAATTACTTTTGACGGTAATATTCATTTTATGCTTATCCCCAGGTTTAACCCGGATTTAATCTCGGTTTCCGAAGGGCTTAAAAAGATAACCACAAGCGTCCTGGGTAAAAGCGGGTTACTGATTGAAATAGAAGGCACTCTTAAAGAACCTCGTTATCAGATGAAACCCCTAATACTCTCGCCATGGCAGAAAATTAAAGAATTTTTCCGAGAGTTAGAAGCATAGAATGCATCAATCGAAATGACCAATGTCCAAATCCGAATGACAAATGAATGACCCAAGCCCCCAATGTCTCATTGTTTATTGATTCATTGGAACTTCATTCGTCATTGAGGCATTTGACATTGGTAATTTTTAGCTATCCGCCAGTGCTAGCTGATAGCTATGCTGTGTGCAGATAAACCGTTCTGTTTAATACGCTTAGTGCTCCAGCGCTTTTAGCCGCTTTAAGGTTTCTTTGCGCATATATGAACTTTTGCCTTTTATATATTGAAGCGCACGCAAAAAATATTTTTTTGCGGCAGTTAAATTTCCTAAATTGGCATAGGTATCAGCTAAACTATATAACGCTTCCGGTCTATCCTCTTCTAGTTCTAAGGCTTTATAAAAGTAGATAATTGACTCCCTATACCTGCCTAAACAATTCAGGAGCCAGCCTTTATTGTGATATAAAGAAGCACAATCGCGATCTTTACGAATTCCTTCCTCAAGGCACTTAAGCGCTTCTTCATATCTCCCCAATTCAGCCAGGCACAGGGCTTTATCGTTAAGAGTGCAGCCGTCGGCGCCTTTTATCGAAAGCGCTACATTTAAATATTGTTTAGCCCTATGAAAATCCTCTCGTAAAATATAACGTTGGGCTAAGAAATAATGCAGAAAAAAACTATTTTTCCGCATTCTTGCCGACTTAATACATTTTTCTATCTGGCGAGCCGCTTTTTTGAATTGGAAAAAAGTTATTAACCTATCCACGGCTTTGCGTTCCTTTTCAAAATCAACTTCCTCCACATAACCTCCTTTTTATAAAGATTTATTACAGTTTTTAATATTATAATCTCTGTTTGCGCCAGGACAATAGAGTTTTCTTTATATCTTGGTAAAAAAATAAGATTTAACAATAATTATCTGCGCTTTTGAAGCATAAAGATTATCTTTTTAGATGAAGAATAACTCGAAGAACCTTAAAAAGCTTTATAAAACATATGTAATCTGATAATTATTGATAATTGTATTGATTTTACAGGTACAATTCCCATTTCATAAAATCTCTTGACAACATATCTTGAAGGGATACAATATGAAAAGTGGTTGAAAATATTAACGTTTCAAACGAAGCAGCCCGAGATTATCGGGACTATCTCACTAAAAGGAGGTGCGTCGATGAATAAGGCAGAGTTGGTTGAAGTAGTGGCAAAGAACACCTGCACCAAAAAAGAGGCCCAAACAGCAGTAGAAGCGGTTTTGGACGCTATCAGGGGTTCACTGAAGAAACAAGAACCAGTAGCGATATCCGGTTTTGGTACATTTAAAGTGAAACAAACAAAGGCAAGACAAGGAAGAAATCCTAAAACAGGTGAAACAATCCAGATTCCCGCAAAGAAAAAAATTGCTTTCAGAGCTTCAAAAGAATTAAAAGCAATTCTTTAATCGCAGATTTGAATTGAATTTTGAAAAGGGCGCATTAAATTAATGCGCCCTTTTTCTTTTTAGCGCAAAGCCGCAAAAAAGTAGAAGCGGATTGCCGCGGAACTAAACGCGAAAAGACGCAGAAACAATCAGCGTTTATCCGCGTAAATATCCGCGTTGTTCCGCATCTATTTTTGCGGCTTTACGGTGTAAAAATATCATTCACTGCAAGGTTACGCGGGCGCCGGAAGCGCTTTTTATAGTAAGGCCCGCCAGGGCTTTTCTGATGTCGGTGCAAGATATAAATTCCTCTTTGCTGAAGATATAATGGAATTTTCCTGAAATTTTATTTTCGCTAACCGCCAAAAACACATGCTTGTTCAGCAATCTATTTAAAATAACCAAGCCCAATTCTTCTCTGTCGATTTTCTTAGAAACTATAAGCGTATTTTTACTTATTCGGTATTTTGCTGTTGTGTTTTTTAGTAAATCAAAGAAAGAGCCCTCGTCCAGAGAGAGCTTTTCAATCAATTCCTTGATGAAATTGACCAAGCGCGAAAGATAAAAAATGAAAAAAATGCGCTCCCGGGATAATTTTTTATCGAAACAGGCTGCTGAAGAACGGAAATACCGATAATCCTTTTCACTGAAAGTGAAGCTCCTCGGTCTTAGGGCCTTGGCAGCTTTAGATTCGGGGTTAGCTCGTTGTGCGAAACCCTGTACCGTCCCGCCGTCAGGCGTGACTGGTGCGTGGGAAAATAATTCTTTTAATTGCGCAAACATTGCGCTTTCCAGGACTGGATAAAAAATGCTGGGCCCAAGCGTGGCTGGCGAGGAAGCCAGGAGCCGTACGTCCCTTAGGGAACTCGCGAAGGTTTGGTTGGGCAGGCCGACGATAAAATGCACTGTTGAGCGTATTCCTTTTTTAGCAAAATCCTCGGCGGAGCTGAATATATCGGACGTTTTCTCTTTTCTTTTTATCTGTTGTCTTAGAGAATTTTGTGCGCTTATCAGCGAAAAATCAAGATGAGTGAGCCCGGCTTTAATTAATTTATCCCTCAGGCGGGCCGTGATGCCTTTGGCAAGCAGTCCGTTCATAAAGGAAACTTTGATAGCGTGGGGGAATTTATCGATGAGTGCGTCAATAATCTTTTCAAATTCAGGGTTACAATTGATATTATCGTCTTCAAAATTGAAATGCCTGATGCCGCCTGCGATACAGGATTCTATTTCAGCCAATACATTCTCTGCGCGCCTAAAACGGAATTTTTCCGTTATGGCGCAAAAAGAACAGCCCAAATTACAGCCGCGGGAAGCAATTAAAGCGGTTGAGGCCTCTTTTCTGTATGTATATTCCTTGTAGGCGATTAATTCTCGAGCGGGTATGGGGAGCTTGTTTAAATCCTCAATAAAAGTCGGTTCAGAAATGTGCATTCCCGACTGCCTCCTGTAGCAAAGGCCTTTTATCCCGGAAATATTTCCAGATTCAAAATTCCTGCATAGCTCTAAGATGCTGTATTCTGCCTCACCCCGAATGACAAAATCAACGCAAGCACGCGCAAGCAGCGTTTTAGGTTGTGCTGTAGAGAACCTTCCGCCTAAAACCACCATTATTCTTTTATCGATTTTTTTTGAGATTTGCGCTACTTCCAGGGCAGTTTCAAAGTAAGGAGAAAAATTTGCGCAAACCCCAACGACTTGGGGCGCAAAATCACGTATAGCTTTTTCTATCTCCGCAAACCGCATCCCGAAATGATAATAATGTGAAAAGAGGCAAAAAGGAGACTTGTTTGCATGGTAATACCTTTTTAAATACTTAAAGCCTTCAGGGATCTCTATGGGAAATTTCTTGTTTCCTTCGAGGCTATTGAGCAGCTTAACGCAAAAACCTTCTTTTTTAAGAACCGCTCCTAAATAAAGAATGCCTAAGGGGTAAGCTCGAGCTGGAGTAAAAAAGAAATCTTCTATTGGGGGATTAATGAGAAGAACGCGCATGATTGTGCGCAAAGCGCATGGCGGCCGGCGCATAGCGTATAAATTTACGCTTTGCGCTTTTGCTTATGCGCTATGCAATTTCCTTAATTTCGCAATAAAAAATCCTTCCATAAATTCATCCGGGATAATTCGACGAGCAAGGCGGCAGGATGAAGAAAAATGTTTGCCTTGCCATTGGGTGATGCCTTGGAAGACATTACGTATGGGTATTTCAAAGGGGATTATTTCTATTTTTTCATTAAACTTAGCAAGAAACCAGTCAATCACTCCTTCATTCTCTTCGGGGGAAAATGTGCAGGTGGAATATACTAACTCCCCTCCTTCTTTTAAGGCAAAAAAAGAAGCAGCTAGTAAATCTTTTTGTTTACGAGAGAGCTCTCTTACTTTTTTTTCCTTCCAGTACTTATAAGTACGAGGATTATGCAGAAAAAACCGGCCCTCTGCCGTGCAAGGTGCATCAAGAAGGATTTTATCGAAATATTCCGGGAATTTCTTGCGTACCCATATTCCATCAATGAGCATTGTCGAAACCTTGCCTGCTCCCTGAATCTCCAAATTGCTTAATAATTGGTAGTAGCGGATGCGGTCTCTTTCTGTGGCGGTAACTAGAGCGTCTGGCGCAAGAGAAACGATCTCGGTAGTCTTTGCTCCCGGAGCGGCGCATAAATCGAGAATTGTTTCACCATTCTTTGGCGAAAGAATAAGCGGCGGTATCATGCTTGAAATATTTTGAACATAGATATGGCCCAGTTTGTAGAGTTTTGTTTCCTGAAGCTGACGCAGTGGCTCTTTTGCGACGAATGCTCCGGCAGGAAACTTAAGTTCCTGGAAACGTATCCTTTCTTGCAGCAAGTTCTTTCGCAAAGAAAGCAAGTCTGTTTTCAGGTAATTTATCCTAAAGGTGGTTGGTTTTTTATTGATAAAAGTATTAATAATTTGCTGATAATGGTTAGGGTAAAGCTGCTCAAGCCTTGATAAAAACTCATAAGGTAATTTATAGACTATTTCTCTCATAATCAGCGCAACCTCCTTCTTAATCCTACAGCGAAAAAGAATGAAATAATACAATAGCAGAATAACGACCATAAAATAAGCGGGTGGCTTTGAAAATAAGCTGCTATTTTTCCAACGGAAAATTCTCCCACCGCAGCCAGAGGAAACTGAATAAAAAATATACGCGGCGGTGAGGCTAAAATTACCGCAAGCATGTACTTCTTAAGGCGCACGCCGCTTAAGCCAAAACTCACATCTAAAATGCGGTATGGGATTAAAGGGACCAGGCGCAAGAGGACAATCCAGGTGAAGCTTAAATTACCCAGCTTCTCATATAAGCCTTTAAATTTACCCTGCAGTGATTTTTCCAGGAATTCTTTGCCTAAAATATTGCTGATATTAAAGAAAACTAGCGCGTTGATTATTTCAGCAACGAAAATAAGCCCGGTGCTAAGAAAAGCTCCGAAGATAACCGCACCGATAATCTTTAACACATCTTTAATGTCCCAGAAAATAAAAAAGTTTGCAATTATATAAAGAGCGATAAAGGCCAGGCAAGAGTAAATAATAGGTATGCGCTTAAAAAACTCATTCATTTTTGCCGTATCGAAAGAAAAAAACTTTCCCAGTAAAATTAATACTGCAAATATTCCTATGAAAGCTAAGAAACGTTTAAATGGCCTGCTCATTTTGAACGCGAATTATCGCGAATTAGGAGACGACCCATTCGACTTTCGCTCAGGGTCGTCCTGAGTGAAATCGAAGGACGAATTGCCACGAATACATAAACAAATTCTACCTAGTCCTGCTCCAGGACGCGCGCAGTTGACCGCAGGCAGCGGTAATGTCCTGCCCGCGAGGTTTACGCAAGGTAAAAAATACCCCTCTTTTTTGCAACTCTCCGGTAAACAGACTAATTTCTTCGTTATCAGGAGAATTAAAGTCCAGGGATGAAAGATTGTAGGGAATAAGGTTTATTTTATAGCGCAAGCCGCTAAGTAAGCGCGATAACTGCAGCGCGTCTTCTTTAGAAGTGTTAAAGCCTCTGATTAAAACATATTCAAAAGTAACCGGATATCTTTCGTGCTTGGCAAAATACCTTACTGCTTTCATCAGCTCACTAAGGGGATAAGTTTTGTTGACAGGCATTAAATTTGAGCGTTTTGCATCAGTTGAGGCGTGTAAGGACACAGAAAGCTTTATGCCTAAAGAGAGTTTTCCGAGTTCGATGATTTCTGGAGCAAGGCCGCATGTAGAAATAGTTATCCTGCGGCTGGACACTTGCGGGCCTGCCGGTTCGGTAAGTATACCGATTGCTTTGATAACATTAGTAAAATTATCCAACGGCTCGCCCACGCCCATAAAGACAATATTAGTAATAGTCTCAGGGAAAAGTGCGTCAGCAATAAAAAGGTATTGATTAATAATCTCCGAAACGCCTAAATTTCGCTTAAAACCGAATTGGCCGCTTGCGCAGAATTTACAGGAAAACTTGCAGCCTACCTGGCTTGAAACACATAAAGTCCGCCGCAGGGGTTCGGGTATAAGTACAGTCTCGATGTGCGTGTTGTCTCTAAGCTTGAACAAAAATTTTTCTGTTTTATCCCTGGATACCTCCCGTTTTATGCACTCAAGCCAGGAAAAATAAAAATTATCTTTTAAAAACAACCGATTATCGTTTGAGATATTGCTCATCTTGAGAAAATCTTCGACTCTTTTCTTATATACCCAGTCGAATACCTGCCGCGCAAGAAACTTAGGCAAAGAATGCCCGATAAAACATTTTTCAAGTTCACTAAGTGTATAATCTTTTATATCGGCCTTCATCGTAAGTTATTATATTTTAAGTTGCGGGGCCGCTTAAAGTGAGCGGGTATATCCGGCGGGTTTATGAAATTTTACTGTAACGGCAAAAATATCTTTCCTTCTTTAGCCTCGAGCTTTACTCCTTCGCTGGATATATCAAGCACTACAGCATCTCCGATACGGTCTCCCAACTTTACCTGTATGCCGTTTATCAAAGCGATTGGATTAAGCTCATCATAAATTATTCCTTGCAAAGTATATGATGCTTTTATTGGTTCTGCAATTGTTGGCGCGGGCGCAACTTTAGCGCTATTAACATTAGCAATTGTTTGCGCTGGTTTAAATTCGGCATTCCTGGCATAAGTAAATTGTTGCTGTGGCTGTAAACGCACCATGTATAAAGCAGCTAACAACAAAATAAATAATGTAATAGCCGACAACATCCATGAGGGCGCTTTATTTTTAGCAATTGCGGCAGGGGGGGTATTTATGCGGGGTTCATACGATAGCTTGGCACTTACGCCCTCTTTTTTCTCTATTTTCTGCAACGCTTCATAAATAATGCTCATTTTAATTCCTCGATACAAGCGCGGAAAATTTCCTCATCGAACACTTTTTTTTCTCTCACAAATCCGCAGAGTAACGCGCGGTCAAATAAAATATTGATTAACCTGGGGGTGCCTTTAGAGAACTCATAGATAACTTTAAAACTTTCCGGCAAAATAGTGATACTTGTTTCGCCGGCTTTCTGAAGTCTGTATTGCACGTATTCTTTTACCTCTTCTTCTTTTAAGGGAAAGAGGTTATGTTTGACGATAATCCTCTGATAGATCTGGCGCAAGTTATATTTGTTGAGCTTATCAGCAAGCTCGGGTTGCCCTACCAGAATTATTTGCAAAAGCTTCTCCTGCGAAGTTTCTAAATTGGAAAGTAACCGTATCTGTTCAAGCTGGCGGCTGGTCAAATCCTGCGCTTCATCGATAATTAACGCAGCGTTTCCTCCGGTATGAGCTACCTCGATCAGAAAAGCGTTTAATTTTTTAACAATATCCAGGCGGCTTTTCGCAGGCGCCAGGCCGAAATCTTCAGCGATGGCCTGCAGTAGCTGCACATCGCTGAAATAAGGATTTAAAATCAAAGAAGTTTTAACGTTAAAGGGTATTTTAGTAAGCAGGGTTTTGCAGAGCGTGGTCTTTCCTGTGCCCACTTCCCCGGTAATTAAAATAATCCCTTTTTTTTCCGCAATGCCGTAGAGAAGCATGGAAAGCGCTTCTTTGTGCGAAGCGCTTTCGTAAAAAAATTGAGGGTCGCAGGTTATATTAAAGGGCGATGATTTAAGTCCGTAGAATTCAAAATACATATGTCCCTTCACTGCTTAACGCATGCTATCGCTTTCCCTCATCGCTTAAAGGGGACTTTTACTCCGGAGGTGCTCACTATTGTCTCGGGCACGTCTTCTCCGGGTTCTACAATCTTGGCAGTAAGAAAGATTACAAGATCTATCTTTTCTGTATCATAGGTGTCTCTCCTGAATGCCTTGCCGATAAGCGGTAATTTGCTTAAAAAAGGGATTCCCAGTTCAATTTTTGTTTTTAAATCTTTAAGCAAACCGCCCATAACAACAGTTTCTCCGTCTTTAAGCATCACCTGGGTATCTGCCTCGCGAGAATCAATTATAGGGTATTCAACCAGAGTAGTGCCATCCTCGGTTTTAACTTCCAAGGTTTGGTCAGAACTTGAAACTACAGGATGAATTATAATGCTGATCATATCTTCGCTTTCACCGACTATTTGAGGGACAACATTAAGTTGTACGCCTATTTCCTGGTAATAATCAAGGGACGCTCCGGTAATCTTTGAGGTTTGTTCGCTTACCTTTGTGGCGACTATCGGGTATTTTTGGCCCACCAGAATGGAAGCTTCCTGGTTATTCATGGTGATTATCGTAGGTGCTGATAGAATATTAGTACGGCTGTCTTCTTCAAGCGCATGCAGCACGACTTCTAAGTCGGCTCCGGTTAAATGCTTAAAAGCCACTCTTAAACCAGTTTCAGCAGTAGTAAGGCCGGTGGTGGCGGGATTGAAGTTGCCGGGGGTAACAATATCCCATAGCG
>JAQTOI010000030.1 GCA_028713415.1 Candidatus Omnitrophota bacterium | reverse complement strand
TTTATACTCTTTTAATCTTATCATTTATCAGCCTTTTCTGTATTTAATGACAAAAAATAAGGACAAAAACGAGCTGATTATACCAAGAGAAACCATAATTGTAAACGGGCTAAAAATATCGGCCAGATAGGCAAAGATAAACATAGAAATCAAAAACCCAAAATGCGAGATAAACTCCAAGCTTCCGAATATTCTACCCAGTAGCTCTTTGCTGCTTTCCTTATGCAGCAGGCTGTTTACCCCCACAAAGATAGGAGAAATAATCAGGCCCATAAGAAAGGAAAGCGCCACAGCGTTCTTTGATGAAGGAAATGCGCGCAGTAGAATAGAAAAAACGGCAATGTATAGCGCGCCTAATAACGCGGTAAAATTAATGACTTTTTTAACCGAAAATTTATGAGCCACTCTTCCGTAAATTAAAGAACCCGCAAATATACCCGTGCCTAGGGATACGCCGATAAAACCTAAATCTTTGGTATAAGTGCCCAAAACACTTTGAATGAACCGCGTAAAAACAGGAAATGTGCCGCCTACGCAGGAGAAGAGGAAAAGAAAAATCATAAACGCATAGCGCGTAGGCTGGGAATTAAGTATATAATGCACCCCCTCCTTTAACTCTTTTACAAATGATACCTTTACCGTAGCGGCTACCGCCTTGCCTATATTAACAATATCTCCAGGAGAAAATTTGCCTCTTTCTTTTATGACAATAAAAAAAACCGCCAGTGCCGAAATAAAAAAGGTAACGGCGTCGATAACGAAAGCGGTATCTACTCCAAAATGATCAACAATAATACCGCCAAAGCCTACGCCCAGTATTGCGGCAATAGTTGCCGTAACGGAAATCAGCGAATTAGCCAGAAATATATCTTTACCGTCTACGATTTGCGGGATGAAAGCCATTTTAGCGGGAATAAAAAACCTGCCTACGCTGAACGAAATAAACACTATAAAGTAAATAAGCGGCAGAGGCCGGTAGCTGACAAAGCAAAATGGAATTAACAAAATAAAAATGCCACGCAAAAAATCACAGATATACATCGTTTTGCGCTTGCTCCAGCGGTCAACATAAACCCCGGATATGGGGGAAAATATCAGTACAGGCACAATGGTCATGCTTATGGTAAAGGCTAAGCTTGCTGATGACTCAGATGCGCGTGAAACAAAACCGATTAATGCAATCTGGGTAAGTTTATCCCCGAATTGGGAAACAATCTGGCCAAACCAGAGAAGAAAAAAATTTCTTTTACGCAGAAGTTTTAGATAAGGTCCTATCATAAAAAAATAATGATTACGGCGATTATAGAAAGATTACGGGGATTAAATCTCTGCAATCTTCACCTAATCTCTGTAATCTTCCTTAAAAAAAGCCCACGAGTGGAATCGAACCACCGACCTACGGTTTACGAAACCGTTGCTCTACCAACTGAGCTACGTGGGCACTAGCGCTTTGCGACTTTCAAATGATTAAATTTTAACAGAATGGCAATAAACCTCAAGGAAATTTAAAAAAATAAAAAAAATGTTGCAAGAATAAGCAAATATTGCTAAATTGCTATTATGAATTTGATAACGCCTTATTACCTGATTGACGAAAACAAATTACTGAAGAACCTAAAAGTAGTAAAATACGTAAGGGAATCTTCCGGCGCCAGGAGCGTTTTGGCATTGAAATGTTTTTCCGCGTGGGCGGTGTTCGGCCTGATGAAAAAATATATGGACGGCACTACGAGCAGCTCATTGTATGAAGCAAGACTCGGGTATGAAAAATTCGGGAAAGAAGTGCACGCCTATAGCGTAGCTTTTTCAAAAGATGAAATAAACGAAGTAAAACTTTTCGCAGATAAAATTATTTTTAACTCGCTGTCGCAGCTAAAATTATTTTATCATGATGTGCGCAAGAATAACATTGGGATAAGGGTAAATCCTAAAGTAAGTTTTTCTTGTTTTGATTTAGCCGACCCGGCCCGCCGTTACAGCAGGCTTGGCGTTATCGATAAAAAAGAGCTCCGTGAGGCTTTACCCCTGATTAACGGCTTAATGTTTCACTTTAATTGTGAAAACGATAATTTCGAAAACCTTTCATCGAATATCGATATAATCTCACATGAATATGGTGATTTATTGAAAAATTTGGACTGGGTAAGCCTGGGCGGCGGAATTTATTTTACTAAAGAGGGCTATCCTCTGGAAAAATTTTGTAAAAAAATTAAAAGTTTTTCAGAAAAATTTTCAGTCCAGGTTTACCTGGAACCCGGAGAAACAGTTGTCACTCATTCGGCGCAGCTTGTAACAAAAGTATTAGATATAGTTCATAACGAAACCGATATCGCGATACTTGATGCCTCAACGGAAGCTCACATGCTGGATTTACTGATATACAGATTAAGCGCCAAAATAAAATCTTCTCCCGGCGCAAGATTTAAATATATACTTGCCGGGCGTTCCTGCTTAGCCGGAGATATATTCGGCACATTCAAATTTAAATCTCCTCTAAAAGTTGGAAGCCTCGTCAGGATACAGGATGCAGCAGGGTATTCAATGGTAAAAAAGAATTGGTTTAACGGGCTTCCTATGCCTTCGATCGTAATAAAAAAACGCGACGGATCTCTGGACATAGCACGCAGTTTTCGATATAATGATTTTGTAAATAACTTATAGC
The DNA here is from genome assembly GCA_028713415.1 of Candidatus Omnitrophota bacterium. Taxonomy (GTDB): domain Bacteria; phylum Omnitrophota; class Gorgyraeia; order Duberdicusellales; family 4484-171; genus JAQTOI01. The sequence goes on along the minus strand of JAQTOI010000030.1, from coordinate 17,176 downwards.
GATGGGAGGTAAAATTGGAATGAAAAAAAATGTTCTGATTGTTGGTGCCGGAGCCGTAGCCCATGTGGCTGCGCATAAATGCGCGCAGAATAATGATATTTTAGGCGATATTTGCATTGCCTCACGCACGCAAAGTAAATGCGATGCAATTATTGAAAGCGTATATAGAAAAAATAATGTTAAAGATAAAACAAAAAAAATATACTCCCAAAAGATAAACGCATTGGATACCCCGGCCACAGTAAAGCTGATACAGGAGACAAATTCACAAATAGTGATTAATCTCGCTCAAAGTTACGTGAACATGTCTCTACTGGAGTCCTGCATAAAGGCCAAGGTAGCCTATATTGATACCGCTATACATGAAGAGCCGAATAAAGTCTGCGAAAACCCTCCTTGGTATGCGAACTATGAATGGAAACGTAAAGCGAGATGTAAAGAAAATAATGTCACGGCAATTCTGGGTGCAGGATTTGACCCGGGTGTTGTCAATGCCTATTGCGCTTACGCCGTTAAACATCATTTCGATTCGATCGACACAATAGATATTATGGATGTAAATGCCGGGAGTCATGGAAAATATTTTGCAACAAACTTTGACCCGGAAATAAATTTCAGGGAATTCAAAAAAGTATGGGCGTGGATTGACAGAAAATGGGTAATGGAAAAAATACATACGATAAAGCAGGAATACGACTTTCCGGTGGTAGGTAGGCAAACTGTCTATCTAAACGGCCATGATGAACTACATTCGTTATCAAAAAATATTGATGCAAACAGCATTCGCTTCTGGATGGGCTTCAGTGACCATTATATCAATGTTTTTACGGTACTCACCAAATTGGGGTTGACCTCTGAGAAACCTATAAAAACCGCAGAAGGCATTGAAGTAGTCCCGCTTAAAGTCTTAAAAGCCGTCCTTCCCGACCCCGGTTCGCTAGCGCCTAACTATACTGGAAAAACCTGCATCGGAAACCTCATTAAAGGTAAAAAGGACGGAAAGGAAAAAGAAATTTTTATTTATAATATCTGCGATCATGCCGACTGCTTTAAGGAAGTAGAATCACAGGCCATCAGCTATACTGCCGGAGTACCTGCCACAGCAGCCGCAATACTTGTGTCAAAAGGAATATGGGACGCAAAAACAATGGTCAACGTCGAGGAACTAAACCCTGATCCCTTTCTTGAATTATTGGACCCAATGGGCTTAGCCACTGAAATACAAGAAGCTCAAGTTCCGGCTGCCACGAAAGCGTGATTAACCAGAGAATATAATTTGGCAAATTTATTTTTTGGTTAACTCCTCAAAGCAAATTTGTCCTACAGAAAAATTTACTGAATTCAATAAATTTTAAAAAAACTCTTGCAAAGCATAAAAAAATATGCTATAAAAAAATTGATTTGAAAAATTTTTAATGAGAGCACATAGTAAAGCGTAAAGAAAAAAGGAGGAACTAGAAAGGGAAATGGATAAAAAAAAGGACAGGCGCATCTTCGGCTTTGAGTTGATCATGGATCTTTATGGATGCGATTTGAAAGTAATGACCTCAAAGCAGAAACTCACTCAGTACGTTAACAAACTTTGTAAGCTTATAGAGATGAAAAAGTACGGCAAAGTACAACTGCCCTACTTTGGCTTGGAAAAACCGCAAACAAAAGGCTACTCCCTCCTGCAGTTCATTGAAACGAGTTCAATCACGGGGCATTTCAGCGAATACTGGAGGACCTCCTACTTGAACATTTTCTCCTGTAAGCCTTACGACCATAAATTAGCTGCCAAGTTCACCAAGGAATTTTTCAAAGCCAGAAAGATGAAAATTCATTATATTGTAAGGTAATTGATCGCGCGAGCCTATTGGCCCCCGCACCAAAATTTTTGGTGCGGGGGTTTTTATTCTAAAGGCTCTGTGATTATTTCCAGGCCTTGCGGCAACTGGCGTGCAAGTTTTTCCAGCAGGCTTTCTAGAAGAATATTTTCAGTAAAATAAAAAGTAACGCCTATGCGGCCTTCTACGCCCAGCTTTAGCCCATTTGAAAAACTTAATTTTACGCGAGGGCTGTAGCCTTGTGTAAAATAAAGAGGTAGCTGCGCCCGGCGCAGAGCGCGCTCTAAAATCTTCACCAAGTCAAGCTGCGAGAAATAAATCATCTCGCCGAATTTATGCAAAGTCACCTTTAGGGGGTATTTTTTGACATCCATACTGGATAAACCTCAAATTCCAAGCATCAAATTACAAATGATATCCAAATTCACTGTCTACCGACGGGCAGACAATCATCAAATAATCAAAAATTATTTTACTTTTATCCATTGTGATTTTGGTTATTGGAATTTATTTGTAATTTGTGATTTGGAATTTGTAATTTTGAACAGGTATTTTCGCTGCCTGCTCCTTTTTCTATAAACGACCAAGGAAAGTTAGAAGAACTGGCTTCTAAAAGCGGCCTATAATCAAAGCCTTCTTCTTCCATCGCTTTCTTCCACCTATCCCACCAAAAACTATCGCCAGGCGAATTAACAGGAAGGCTGGATTTTAGCTCTTTTAATAAGACGTTATGGATAACCTTAGAAAATTCCCGCGGTGCGCGACAGAGGATTGCTTCCAATAAAGTTCTTTTAATGGGAGATATTGTAACCGAAATGCTTCGCCAAGCAGGAATATGTTTTAAAATGATTGAGCGTTTTAAGATAAGCTCGGATTCTTGCGCCATGGGGACAGATTCCCAGGAAGAAAATGGTTTAGGCACAAAAGCGTTAACGCTTACATGCAAAGCTATTTTTGTCTGATGCATTAGCTTCTGCAAGAAATCACCTATCGCGGCTAAATCCTCTTCTGTTTCTCCAGGGAAACCAAACATAAAGTAAATCTTTAAATGCCGTATGTTTAACGCGCGCAAAATAGCTGCCGCTTCAAAAAGTTTACTTGTATCTATTTTTTTATTCAATTTGGAGCGCAAATCATCACGCGCAACTTCAAGCGCGCAGGTCAATGAAGTCTTTTTCAGAGGAATTAATTTTTTGTAGAGCCCTCCTATAATATCGTCTATGTGCAACGACGGCAAAGACAAACCAATCTTGCGTGGAGAAAAATAACCGATAGTCTCGTCGATCAAGCTTTCGATCGAAGAATAATCAGAAGCGCTTAAACTAAGCAGGGAAAAATTTTCATAACCGCTTGTCTCATAAATAGCCTTTATCAATTGGCCTACTATTTCTGGTTTCCTTTCCCGATAAGGATAATATAAGCTGCGCGCCTGGCAAAATGTGCAGCGGTTAGGGCAACCTCTGGCTATTTCTATCTGAACTCTGTCATGGACAATCGGAGTATGCGGGATAAGCCAGCGCCTGGGGTAATATGCGCTATTTAAATCTTTTACGTAAGCCCGGCGCAAAGGAAAACTGGCATAGTGATATGTCCTCTCAAAACAATATTTATCAGCGGAAAGTTTGGCGACATAAAAGCGCGGAACATAAAACCCCTCTATTTCGCTAAGCGCTTTTAGCCTGCTTTCTTTATCTTTATATTTACGCAATACCTCTAGAAAACTTTGCGCGCCAGACTCAAATTCTCCTAGATAGAAACAATCAACGAATTCCGCCAAAGGCTCGGGATTGGCCAATCCTCCGCCCATAACTATAGTATTTGGCCTCTCGCTGCTTTTAAGCGCAAGGCCCCCTAAGTAAAGAATCTTTAAAAAATTAATAAAATTTAATTCGCAGCTTAGATTAAACCCGATTACTTCAAAACTATCCAGAGGTGTCTTTGTTTCGAGGGAAAAAAGTTTATTTTTTTGTGCTAGTAACTCCCCTATAAAATCTTGCCCGGGAAGGAAAACCCGCTCGCAAACCACATCGCTAGCTTCATTCAATAAACCGTAAATAATGCGCAAGCCTAAGTTACTCATTCCGATAGCGTATGCATCGGGATAAGAAATGCATACCGTTATCTTGCCGTCATGGTTTTTTTTGACAACATTCCATTCGTTGCCAATGTATTGCTGGGGCTTTTGAATTTGCGTATAGTCAATCATAATCTTAATAGTTACGAAAGTTACGAGGGTTACAATAATTTAACGTATTTTGACGGCAACTTTCGAAATCTTCGTAACATCCGTAACCTTTGTAACTGATACGTAAAACAATAGCTAATTTATTTATATAACTGCTGGCGGTAAATATTAAAAAAAATACCTAGAAGAATAAAAGTAGTCAGAAGGTGGGTTCCACCGTAGCTTATGAAAAGTAGCGGTACACCGACCACAGGCAAAACTCCAAGAGTCATTCCCATATTAATGAAAATATGTAAAAACAAAAGTGCGCATACACCCAGCGACAAAAGTTGTGCGCACGGATCTTTTAAGGTCCTGATAATATCAAGCATCTTTGCCAAAATCAGCCAGTAAATAATAAGCAGAAATACCGAACCTATAAAGCCCCATTCTTCCGCGATAACGGTAAAAATAAAATCGGTATGGCGTTCAGGCAGAAAATTAAATTGGTTTTGCGTGCCGGAAAGAAACCCTTTACCGAAAACCCTGCCGGAGCCTATGGCTATTTTTGACTGAATTATTGTGTATCCTGCCCCAAGCGGGTCAACATTCGGATTTAAAAAAACAACAAGCCTCTTCTTCTGATACTCTTTTAAAATGGCCCAGGCAAATGGGGCGGCAATTATGCCTGCAATAATGGCAAAAACAAAGAAGCGTTTCTTCACCCCTGAAGATAAACCCATTATAAAAAAAATAAAAATGATTATTAGGGCTGTACCCAAATCCGGCTGCTTGAAAATAAGGGCGGCATTTATCATGGTCAAACAAAAGGGGGCGACAAACTGCCGCAGGAAACCTTTTCCCCTTCCCGAGGAAAAACTCTTAGCTAGCACTATAAGTATAACTATTTTAGAAACTTCCGAAGGTTGAAAACTAAAACCGGAAATTGATAGCCAGCGCTGTGCGCCCATTACAGTTTTACCGAATAATTCCACCGCTACAAGCAGAATTAAATTTATAGCGTAAAGAATGTAGGCAAAATTGAAATATAACCGGTAATTTATCAGCGAAAAAACAATTAAAGACAACCAACAAATAATTATCCAGATAATTTGTTTGTTGAATATCGGGTGCTGCGTAAACTCTCCTCCTTGATGCAGCGCGCTGTATAGAGTAGTAAGGCTGATGACATTCAGGAAGATGCAGCAAAGTATAATAATCTTTGCCGGAGTTAATCTAAATTCTAAAAGTCCCAAACGATCACGCACGCCTCCTCCTATAAGTCTTTGGTCTTCTACAATATCTTCTCATCTTTTAGCCTGCCTAAAAATTCATGCGTAACTTTTACGGCTTCAGTGCTTGAGCCGGCATTTTCTAAAAAAACACAAATGGTATATTTTGGGCTGTCTTGAGGAAAATACCCCAGAAACCAGCCATGGGCTCCCCTTTTTGCCTGAGCGCTACCGGTTTTACCTGCAATTTTTAAATCTAAATCACGCAAAAGCCGTGCCGTACCGTAATCTGCGTCTACCACTCCGTTTAAACCCGTCATGATAATATCCATATTTTTCTGTGATAACCCCAAATGGGTTTTTTGCGTTGCGGCTATCTTAGCATTATCTACTTTCTCAAGCAAATACGGCCGCACCAGATATCCTCCGCTGGCAAACACGTTAATGGCAATTAGGGCCTCTAAGGGAGAACATTCAATATACCCCTGGCCTATAGCTAAATTTAGAGTATCACCCAAAAACCAATGCCGCGGCTTCTTACCTGGCATAGGCACACTTCCCTTTTTTTCATACGGCAAATCTATGCCACTTAAGCTCTCTAAACCAAACATCCGCGCATAATCACTTAATTTCTCTGCGCCAAGGATCCTCGCTATATTATAAAAATAAATATTACAGGAGTGCGCAAGGGCGGTGTATATATTTTGATCGCCATGATTACCAAGGCAGTGAAAGACGGCATTGCCTACGTTAAGCGCGCCCTTGCAAACAAAAGTTGTTGAAGGGTTGATTTTTTGCTCTTCTAACGCAGCCAGCCCGACTATCGGTTTAAAAATAGACCCTAAAGGATATGTTGACTGTATGGCACGGTTGATGAGCGGCCTGTCTGGATCTGAAAAAAACTGATCTAAATTTTTACCCTTTATGAAATTATTCGCATCAAAAGAAGGAGAAGAAACAAGTGCCAAAATTTCTCCGGTATTTGAGTTCATGAGAATTAATACGCCGCGCCTATCCTTTAATAATTCATAAGCGATATGCTGCATGCGAGAGTCGATAGTAAGCTGGACATCCTTGCCGCGGATAGGCTTTCTTTCGCCTAAAAATCCGACTATCTTTCCTTTAGAATTTACTTCTATCAAATCTCCGCCGTCTTCGCCCTTTAGGTATGCATCATAATACTTCTCCATGCCGGCAACCCCTACCCGCTCCAAGGGGCTGTAGCCATATTTCTTTAAATTTTCATAGAAGGACGCTGCCTCTTTAACATAACCAATAAGATGAGAGAATTCGTATGGATAAGCATAGAAACGTTGAGGGTAAGGGTTTATTACTACCGCGTCATTAAACTTGTTTTTCAATTTTAAAGCAGTTGCCTTATCGATATCAAGGGCTATATCTACGGGGCTAAAAAGATTGCTGAATCTGCGGCGATAGTTTCGTGTTAATACATCAGTTTTATAATTTAAGTCCTTTGAAAGTTTTGAAAAAAGTAAATTTTTCTGCTTTTCTATCTGATACGGAATAACTGCGATATTAAAGGAGGCCTTATCGACAGCGAGAGGCGTTGAGTTGCGATCAAGAATTGTGCCTCTGATTGAACGCAGCGAAATAACCCGTACGTAATTATTCTGCGCGCGCTCTAAAAAGAAACTCCCCTTTAGAACCTGATAGTAAAAAAGAGTGAAAATAAGAATGAGGAAGCCGCCTAAATAGACTCTGCGGATAAAGGTTTGGCCCATTGGTTTAATAGATATTGAAGCAGCAAAAACATAAGGACAGAATGCACCATAAATGATAACGAATATAATAAAAAAATCCTCTCTGCCTGAAGGGATTTAAGAAAAACATGGAAAATGATAAAAACAACTGCTACTCCTTTGCGCACTAATGCCTTATTAAAATTTGCCAGAGCGTAGCTTATGGACAAACATACCGCGGGAAATTCCACGATACTAAATGGAACGAATGATGCGCAAAGTAAATCGTTCAAATATCCAAGAAATAAACTAATGATAAATACCGCGGCATTATGATAACGAACAGATATATAAATAATTCCTAAAAAAAGAAAATCCACGCACAGGTAATAATCAAACGGCTTGGTTATGTCGGCCACAAATAATAAAAAAAGGATAAAAACAATCTTAGAATACTCTTTTTTCATGTGAGGATAAAAATTGTATGGGGCATGGCTCCGTCCGATAAGAGTTTTACATCCAACTCTAAAAATAAACTATCAGGATCAGTTTTAAGCCTTTTTACTTTTCCTATATATAAAGGAAAATTAAACGGCGCTTGTTTAATCCATACCGTATCGCCAAGACGAACATTTTCTTCGTTTTCAACATAGAGAACTTTTACCCCATCAAGCCCTCCACGCAGGAGCCCAAACGACTTGCCCCCTACAAAAACAGATGAGCTAAAATCTGGGTCATTTAAAAGAATAAGACGGCAAAAGTCCCGCTTTACTTGCGTGACTCGCCCGATTAAGTATCCGTCATCATTAATAGCATAAGCGCCCTCGCTGATTCCACTTGAACTTCCGGCGTTAAGGACCACAACTCTGCGCCAACTGGACGGATCAAATGCGATAATGTCTGCGCCAACTAAATTAACATTTTTTTCTTTTTTAAATTCCAAGGCCTTGCGCAAACTGGCGTTTTCTTTTTGTAAGCCCTGGAATTTATTAAGGCTCAAAGAATATTCAAGATTCTTGCGCTGTAACTGGTTTATTTTAGAAAGATAGTTGCGGGGAGAAAGCAGGAGCCGGCGAGAAAATGAAATAAAAAGATTTTCAGTAAAATTTTTAACTGGTAAAATCAGAACAAACAGAAAAAGAGCGGCGGTTATAAGATATTTTGACTTTATTTTTGAAGGTAAGTGCAAGGAAATTCAAGCTTCAATTGTAAATTCCAAATTATAAGATTTTCTAAAAATTAGATGCCAGAGAAATTTTCTTCAAGAACCTCGGCTCTTCCAGGATTTTGCCCGTTCCAAGAGCAACAGCCGTTAGGGGATCATCAGCCACAAAGCATGCTAATCCTGTCTGCTCGGCAATAAGTTTGTCCAGCCCGCGCAATAGGGAGCTGCCGCCCGCAAGCACTATGCCGCGCTCAATCAGATCTGCGGCTAACTCTGGTGGCGTTCGCTCTAACGTTACTTTAGTCGCCTCTACGATCTGCCTAAGCGGCGCCTGTAACGCCTCCCTGATCTCTTCAGAAGTCACTCTGATAAATTTAGGCAGGCCAGTGATTAAATCTCTTCCTCTTACCTCTATGGACAATTCTTCCTCAAGCGGCCAGGCTGAACCGATTTTTATTTTAATTTCTTCTGCGCTTCTCTCTCCAATCAAAAGATTATATGCTTTCTTAAGATGCCCGATAATTGCCTCATCCATCTCATCGCCGCCGACCCTGATAGAACATGCATACACCGCTCCGCCTAAGGATATAACCGCGATTTCGGTAGTGCCGCCGCCGATATCAATAATCATATTTCCTTGAGGCTCGGCTATGGGCAGGCCTACCCCTATAGCAGCAGCAATGGATTGTTCAACCAGAATTACACTGCGGGCTCCTGCTCGCAGGGCTGAATCTTTCACCGCCCTCTTTTCAACTTCTGTAATACCCGAGGGTATAGCCACTACGATGCGTGGCATGCCAGGCATTCTTCTGGGATGCGCTTTCTTAATAAAATAGCGCAGCATTTCTTCGGTTACATCAAAATCGGCAATAACCCCATTCTTCATCGGCCTTATGGCTACTATACTTCCGGGGGTTTTGCCCAGCATCCGTTTGGCCTCTTCTCCTACTGCTAATACATGTCCTGTATTTTTGTAAATAGCGACAACTGAGGGTTCACACAAAATAATACCCTCGCCGCTTAAATAGACGAGGGTGGTAGCAGTTCCTAAATCAATGCCTATATCGCTGGAAAATGCTCCCAGGGCATTGGTGATACCTTTAATAATTAAATCTATAATTTTCATTGTCTTTTTTGATACGTGCCCCTAGCGCCTTTGCAAATACGTATAAGAATAATAACAAAGGCGTATCTAATTGTCAACAATTTTAAGATAAGCGCTATTCTTGCCCAAATACTGCACCCGTGGAAGCGGATGTGACTAATTTGGAATATCTAGACAAATAGCCGCCTGTTACTTTGGGCGAGGAAAGTTTTATCTCCTTCTTTCTTTTTTCAATCTCCTGCTTTGTTAGAGCCACGTTTATTTGGCGTCCAGGAATATCGATGCTTATCTTATCCCCATCTTTTAAATACGCAATCAATCCGCCCAGGGCAGCTTCAGGAGAAACATGCCCTATGCATGGACCGCGCGTGCCTCCGGAAAAACGTCCATCGGTGATAAGAGCGACATATTTATGCAAGCCCATTCCTACAAGAGCTGACGTGGGTGAAAGCATCTCTCGCATTCCAGGGGAACCGCTTGGCCCCTCGTATCTGATTATTACTACATCTCCTTTTTTGATTTTTCCCTGCAATATTGCCTTCATGCCTTCCTCTTCAGAATTAAAATTTCGCGCAAGGCCCTCAAACTTCATCATATTTGCCTCTACCGCTGATTGCTTCACTACACAACCCTCTGGAGCGAGATTCCCATACAATACCGCAATGCCGCCTTCTTTACTGTAAGGATTTTTAAGGGGGCGTATTATATCTGCATCATATATTACCGCATCCTTAGTAATTTCTTTTGTCTTTATGCCGCTTACTCCGGTAACATTATTAAGGCTGGCCTCCAGGCGTTTCAAAACTGCCGGTATACCTCCGGCGCAATCCAAATCTTCCATATAATAATCGCCTGCGGGCTCAAGCTTAGAAATATTCGGAGTTTCCTTACTGATTCTATCAAAATCCTTTAGGTTAAGATGAACTTTTGCTTCGTGCGCTATTGCCATTAAATGCAATACCGTGTTGCTGGAGCCGCCGAGAGCCATATCAACCCTGATAGCATTCTCTAACGACTTTTTCGTGACAATATCCCGGGGTGCTATATTTTTCTCAACCAGGCGCATTATGGTTTGTCCGCTCTCGTAAGCAATGCGTAATTTCTTATTTGACACAGCCAACGCTGTTGCGCAATAAGGCAACGAAAGCCCCATTGTTTCGCTAAGGCAAGCCATCGTATTGGCAGTATACAGCCCCTGGCACGAACCGCAGGTAGGGCAGGCTTGGCACTCTACAATACTCGCCTCTTGAGCGCTCAGTGTGCCGGCCTTAAGCCTTCCCACAGCTTCAAAGGTATCACGTACAAGCGCCAACCTCTTTTTGCCAAAGCGTCCTGAAAGCATTGGCCCTGCTGTCACAACTATGGTAGGTACATTTATCCGTAATGCGCCCATAATCATTCCGGGAGTGATTTTATCGCAATTAGTAAGTATTACTAAACCATCCAGGCTGTTTGCATTTATGATGGATTCAATAATATCGGCTATAAGCTCTCTTGAGGGCAAAGAATAGCGCATACCTAAATGCCCCATGGCAATACCGTCACAAATTCCAGGCACTCCGAAGATAAAAGGCGTTCCTCCTTTATTTTCGATGCCGCGCTCGATGTATCGCTCCAGGGTACGCATATTAGTATGCCCGGGCACCAGATCGGTAAACGATGAAGCTATGCCTATAAAAGGCCGGTCCATGTGCGACTTGTGTAAGCCGGTCCCATAAAGCAGCGCCCTGTTGGGTATACGTTCCATGCCTTTTTTGATTTTATCTGATCTCATTGTTTTACCTCCGAAAAAAGCTATCAGTCATCAGCCTTCAGCTGTATAAGTGAAATTAAAAAAGCTGAGAGCTGATAGCTGAAAGCTAATCCGCTCCTTCCAGCTCTCCCAAATCTTTCTCTTCTTTTAAGAAATCTTCTTTTTTCTTCTCTACCGGCACAAGTTTAATGTATTTATCCACCAAGGCTTTTGTATTTTTAATATTCAACTGCTCAAAAAGAAAAGAAAATTCTTTCTCAAGCACCAGGCAAATTTTATCGCGCCAGTCTTTTGGTAGAGAAAAAATTTCTTTCTTAAATGGCCCTAATGCAGTTTTACGCGTCTTGTAGATAAACTGATCGTCGGTTAAACCGGGCTTTTTTTCCGCGGCGCAAGTAGTATGCAGCCAGGCATAAATTTTTTCCTTTAAGGGAAGCGGGAGATAATCATACACTATATTTTGAAATTGAGTTGCCAAGTGTATTTCAGCGCAGGCAACTTGTGGAAAATGATGAAATGCTTCATTAGGCAGGGTTGATGCTCCATGCTGCACCGCTCCAGCCATACCGTATGTTTTACGGGCAATTTCAGATAGTTTCTTTAATGTATCAAAATCTATACTCACTTTGGCAATAGAGCCGTCGGGGAGGACCACGCCGCCGTGAGAAGTCCCTGTCTGAATACTTATTTTAGAGATTCCCTTTATTCTACCCGTCGCCTTCTTATACCCTTTCACAAACGCATGCAACTCGTCGGGAGTAGAATTCTTTCCTCCTACTTCTCCAATTTCGCCCCCCACCGAAACCACAATTCCTTTAGGTTCAATTGTGCGTATGTATTTGGTAAGCAGGCTACAAACCTCATAGTTAAGTTTCTGTTGCTCATCGAGGGATTTTTTTTCTAAATCCACGAGCGTCGAAGAATCTATATCGATATTATAAAAATTAGCAGATATCGCTTCTTGAATAACCTCTTTTAACTGTTTGACCTCCTTATCTTTATCCTGCAAGTAATTCTTTGCTTTTAGCTGAAAATGATCTCCCTGAATAAACACCGGCCCCTTGTAGCCTTCCTTTATCGCTGCCAGTATAATCATGGATGAATATTCCACGGGCCTTTGATCGGTATAGCCGATTTCGCTTTTTGCTATCTCAAAAATGAATGCGCCTGCATTAATTTTTTTTGCAGATTTAAAAACTGAACGCACTAAATCGAAAGTTAACGTCCTGATATTCATCGCCGGAACCGTAAAACCGCTCACCTCACCCTTGCCAAATGCCTCATAGAGGCCCTGTATAGAAGAAGGTATAACCCCGCAGCTTATGCCAGCATTATAAGCAACCCAAAAACAGAACCTCTTCATGTAATCGGATTTACCCAGTATTATTGTGTCAACCAAATCATCAACAACTTTTTCTTTGAATTTGGACGGGTCTTTGATTTCAATGCTGCCTTTAGTTTCTTTTAACACCCCGCTGGCAAAAACATCTGCCTCCTTTAAATAAATCATTTCATCCTCCTTACGTCAAAAGTTTAATCAACCTATAATAGGCTTCTACCTCGATATCTTTGGGCTTTATAGCTTCCTCAAGCGTTATAGTCATAAGCTCATTATTCCTTAAACCCACGCATTTACCAGACTCTCCTTCCTTAATAAGCTCCAGGGCAAAAGCTCCGTAACGCGCCGCTAAAATTCTATCAATTGCAGTAGGCCTGCCACCGCGTTGGATATGCCCAAGCACGACTTCGCGGGTCTCGAGACCGGTTATCTCGTTGATTTTTTTTGCGATATAAGGCGCCTTGGCCTTGCCTTCAGCCACAATAATTATCCAGCTTACTTTGCCTTGCACATTACCTTCGGTGATTTCTTCACACATCTCCTCGATATTGAATTCTCTTTCCGGCAGTAATACCTCTTCGCATCCTCCGGCAAGTGCTACGCGAAGGGCAATGTAACCACAATCACGCCCCATCACTTCTACCACAAATATACGCTCAAGAGAGGTTGCGGTATCGCGTATTTTATCCAAGGCATCGAGGGCGACGTTGACCGCGGTGTCAGCGCCGATAGTTGCATCTACTCCGTTTACATCATTGTCAATTGTCGCAGGCACACCTATAATTGGTATATCGCACTTTTGAGAAAAATGGTATGCTCCGGTAAGCGAACCGTTTCCGCCGATAACAATCAATCCCCCGATTTGATTATTTTTCATTGAGCGCAAGGCGGCAATCTGGCCTTCTTCAGTCATAAAACGCTTTGAACGGGAGGTTTTTAGAATGGTGCCTCCCTGGTTAATAATGCCGGAAACAGACCGGTGCGTGAGGGTCTTAATGTCATTATTAATCAGCCCGTCATAACCCTTGAAAATCCCCATGACTTCTATACCACAGGAATCTGCAGACCTGACAATAGCCCTGATGCAGGCATTAACTCCCGCGCAATCCCTGGTTAATATACCTATTCGCTTAATCATAGCTATTGCTATTTTCCAGTTCTTCTCTTTCTCGAGAACTCTTTACCTTTTCCCTTACTTATGAACTCATGAGCTTATGAGCTTCTTCTACGTCCCCATCTCCCAACTTGACAGATACTTCTTTTGTTCTTTCGTCAAAGTGTCGATAGAAATACCCATGGATTTTAACTTCAAGACGGCAATATTTTTGTCAATATCTTCCGGTACCCCGTAAACCTCGCGTTCCAAAACTTTATGGTTCTTGTTTATATATTCAGCGCTAAGAGCCTGGTTTGCAAAGCTCATATCCATAACAGAAGCCGGATGGCCCTCCGCGGACGCCAGGTTAATCAGCCGGCCTTCAGCCAGAAGGTAAATCTTTTTCCCGGTTTTAAGTGTATACTCTTCGACGAAGTCTCGAATAATTTTTTTCTTTTTACTAAGCGCAGCTAAAGCGCCAATGTCTATCTCTACGTTAAAATGACCGGTATTGGCGACTATAGCCCCGTCTTTCATAGCTATAAAATGTTCTTTTCGAATAACATTAATGTCCCCTGTGGCAGTCACGAATATATCTCCAATTTTGGCTACCTGCGCAATAGGCATAACTTCATAACCATCCATCGTCGCTTCCAAAGCCTTTAAGGCATCTACCTCAATAACAAAAACTTTCGCGCCCATGCCTTTTGCGCGCATAGCCAAGCCCCTTCCGCACCATCCGTAGCCGCATACGACGAAATTTGAACCGGCTAATAATTTATTGGTTGCCCGTATGATTCCATCAATGGTTGACTGGCCTGTACCGTAACGATTATCAAAAAAATGCTTTGTTTGCGCATCGTTAACAGCCACAATAGGATAACGGAGCTTACCGGCAGCTGCCAATGCACGCAGCCGTATCACTCCGGTCGTAGTTTCTTCTGTACCGCCGATTATATTATTATGTTCATGAGGACTGCGCTGATGTATGGTGCTTACTAAATCCGCACCGTCATCCATTGTAATATCAGGCCGGTTTTTAAGGACAGCGTTTATATGTTTATAATATGTTTTAGTATCTTCGCCTTTAATCGCAAAAACACAAATTCCCAGATGCTTCGCCAATGATGCTGCCACATCATCCTGTGTCGAGAGGGGGTTTGAGGCACACAAACTAATTTGTGCTCCACCTGTTTTTAATACCTCCATCAACACGGCTGTTTCGGTAGTAACATGCAAACAAGCAGAAACCTTTATACCTTTTAAAGGTTTTTCTTTGGCAAAGCGCTGCGAAACTTGCGCCAATACAGGCATGTTATTACGCGCCCACTCAATACGCAGCGCGCCTTTTTCTGCTAATTTAAAATCTTTAACGTCGTAATTCATGCATCTCCTTATTTAAAGCTTCGAGCTGCAGGCTTCAGGCTACAAGCTTCATTTTTAATCTTACAGCTTGCAGCCTGTGGCTTGTAGCCGATATCAATTACAATCTCGCCGCCGCTTTTTTTAAAACAGCTGCCTTTTCCGTGCTTTCCCAGCTAAACTCAGGCTCTGTCCTGCCAAAATGACCGTAAGCGGCGGTCTTTCTGTAGATTGGCCGCAATAAATCAAGCGTCCTAATCATTCCTGAAGGAGTGAGGTCAAAATTGTCCCTGATAAGTTTAACCAATGCAACCTCTGAAAGCTTGCCTGTGCCGGAGGTATCCACCATAATTGAAAGCGGATCTGCTTTTCCTATAACATAAGAAACCTGTATCAAACATTTTTCAGCTAAACCAGCGGCAACAATGTTTTTGGCGACATAACGCGCCATATACGCTGCGGAGCGGTCTACTTTTGTGGGGTCTTTTCCTGAAAATGCGCCGCCGCCCGTAGCAACTGTTCCACCGTAGGTATCCACGATAATTTTTCTTCCGGTCATGCCGGTGTCTGACTGCGGTCCGCCAATCACGAATTTTCCTGTTTCATTAATATAATATTTTGTATCTTTATCTATGTATTCTTTCAAGATCGGCTTGGCGATAGCGTCTATTATTTCCTGTTTCGCCTTTTTACTGATGTGGCGCTTATCTTTAGGGTCGAGGATTTCTTCCGTATGTTGGCAGGCTAAAACTACCGAATCTACCCTCTTTGGGTGCCCATCGTTGTACTCAACGGTGACTTGCGATTTTCCGTCAGGGCCTAAGTATTTTAAAACACCTTCTTTTCGCACCTGGGTCATGCGCGCCACAAGCTTATGCGCGAGCATTATCGGCAAAGGCATCAATTCCGGTGTTTCCCGGCAAGCAAAGCCTGTCATCATGCCCTGGTCTCCTGCTCCGCCGGCATCAACTCCTTGCGCGATATCAGGCGACTGACGATTAATGGTATTAATAATAGCGCACGTGTGGTAATCAAACCCATACTTAGGGTGGGTATAGCCTATCTCCTTGATAATCGAACGCGCCAAATCGTGAATGTCTACATAGGAGGTTGTTGTAATCTCTCCGCCTACAATTAAAAGCCCCATAGTGACAAAAGTTTCGCATGCGACTCTTCCTTTAGGGTCGTTCTTTAAAACCTCATCCAATACGCCGTCTGAAATTTGATCGCATAGTTTATCAGGATGGCCTTCAGTTACTGACTCAGATGTAAAAAAGTGCTTCATTGAGTTACCTCCTCCTTGGTTTTATCGTGCATATCGATATTTTTTTCATGCTCTGCAAGCGCGACAAACTCTTCGAGTTTTGGAAGGTCTTTTAAGTGGTTAAGGCCGAAATATTCCAAGAATTTGCGTGTGGTGATATACAGAAATGGCCTCCCCACAACTTCTTTTCTACCTTCCGTTTTAATCAGACCTAAATCCAGAAGATGCTTGATGACCCCGTCAATATTTACGCCTCGTATGGATTCAATTTCCATCCTGGTAATGGGCTGTTTATAAGCTATGATGGCCAGCGTCTCAAGCGCAGGAATAGAAAGTTTCTGCTTAGCTCTTGCCCGATACATTTCTTTAATCCAGGACTCGTTATCGGGAAGAGAACACATCTGATAACCCCCCGCTACTTTTACGATACAAACTCCGCAGGCGCGCTCCTTGTATTCCTGTATCAATTCTTCGCTGGCTGCCTCAATATCTTTTTTATCTAAATCAAGCACTCCGTGCAGTTCTTCTATGCTTAAGGGGCGTTCATTGACAAAAAGCAAAGATTCAATGATAGATTTTATTTTTGTTCTCTCAAGAGGTATATTTTCCAAATCATCACTCATATTTTTCTCAAAAACTTTAGATGGCGTATCCAACGTATTGGCAACTAAGCTATAAGGCACATTACCGTTTTTGGCGGTAAATCTCATTTAAAAGGTCTTCGACATTATCCGCCTGAGGCTTCGCGCTTAACGCCTTCTTAATCATATCTTCCATTTCTTTGGTGCCATACTGAAGGCGCCTGAGAATTTTGCGTGCTTCCTCAACAATTTCTTTTTTTATCGGCGCAGGCGCTTCGTCTTCTTCTTTCATAAGGGCAAATCTGCCGACTTTTCCCTGCAAACATGCCACTATTTGCTTTGCTTTTTGTTTGCCGATGCCGACAAGAGACGTTAAATATTCCAGGTCACCTTCTTCGATAGCCCGAGCAATACGTGAAATCGGTTTATCAAAAGCCCGCAGCGCCCCCTTGGGGCCTACGCCTGAAACACTGATGAATTTTTCAAAAAAATCCCTTTCAAGCTCATCGCTAAAACCTATAAGCACAGGTATTCCCCTATTACCGTCGATATTGAGATAATGATAAATTATCAGCTCAACTTCGCCGTT
>JAQTOI010000029.1 GCA_028713415.1 Candidatus Omnitrophota bacterium | reverse complement strand
AATAGGGCGTATGAACTTCAAATTTTAGCGCAGAAAAATATTCATCTGCTCAAGGGTTCTCATATTTCGCCAGAAGAATTAGCTAAGAAAGTTACGAAAATCCGGCCTTTGGCTGTAGTTTTGGCAGGCAGCAAAATCCATAATTCCCTGCCCCTAGATTGGTTACCCGCCTACGGCGGCGTTATTCCGGAAGGTTATAAATGCCTGCGCCGCGAGGGGGGTGTGGTTATATTGTCCTCTGATAAGCAACCCAAGAGAGATATATAGTAATGCAAGGAAATATATAGAATTTATCCGGTTTGCGCTAAATGCGTTTGATTAGACTATGAAATTAAAAATCATGACCAACTTGAAAAATTATAAATTCTTCTTAAATATAATCGCCTTAAGAGAATTTTTGCGGCGGATACACCTGAAGATGGCATATTTCTTCATTTCGGTGGGCCTGGCGCTTATCGCGATGTGTTTGAACATAATTATGCTCTCTTTTATAATCCATTTGACGAATGGGTTGATTAATAATGATTTTCAAATAGTCAAAGATCTAAAAATTTGCCGCATAATTTATCATGCCTTTCCGCGCCTGTTCGTAAGTTCAAGCTCTTTATTTATACTTTTGGCATTAGTTACATACGCTACAGCCTTTTTAAAGAATGTCTCCAGTTACGCTGCCTCTTTAAGTATATGGAAATTCGCACTACAAACATCCAGCAAAATAAAAAGGCTAATTTTTAGCCGTTACCTCAGTTTCGGTAAAATGTATTTTGATAATAACAATATGGGGTATTTAAATTATATCCTGACAAACTTTTCAACCGAAGTGCCCGGGCTCATAAAATCTCTGCATGTAACATTGAGCCAAACATTTATGCTTTTTGCGTATCTATTTATAATGTGTAAAATATCCTGGAAGCTTACTATCATCGTTTTTGTCACCCTGTCTATTGCAGGCTTCTTTTTAAAAAAGATTGTTGAACATTTAAAAGCTAAATCTCCCGCTTTCACGAAAGCCCAGATAGGCATTAGCAATTCAATATTTAATATATTATCATGCATGCTTCTCGTTAAAAGTTATGCCCTGGAGGAACAAGAAAGCAGGCGTTTTGCTGAAATAAGCGATAGGGAGGCAAAGCTGTCTTTAGGCATGGCTAAGAAAATACAGCTGATGGAACCTATAGAGGATATGACAGTAATTACCGTCATGGTTATTGTTGCCACGGTTACAGGATTTCTGGTCTCAAAAGATCCATCCTTTAAAGTAGCAAACATATTCGTATTTCTCTATCTGGTGAGGAATTCCATACCAGCCTTTAATTCGATTAATACTTACAGGGTTGCATTGGCAAAGGCAAAAGGGCCGATCATTGATCTTATGAAGATATTGAACGACAATAATAAGTACTTTGTAATTTGCGGCAATAGAGAATTCACTGGCCTGCGCAATTCAATTGAATTTTGTAACCTTAGTTTTTCATATGTAAAAGGGATTACGGCCCTAAAAGGCTTGACTTTCTCTATCGATAAAGGCAAAACAACAGCGATTGTAGGCCCAACGGGAGCTGGAAAGACCACTCTCTTAAATCTTATTATGCGCTTCTACGATTGCCCACCTTCATCGATTAGAATGGATGGTATCGACATAAGAGATTTTACCCTAAAATCGCTTATGCCTCATATAGCGATGGTAAGCCAGGATGTGCTGCTCTTGAGTGATACGATAAGAAACAATATTATATATGGGGTAGATGGTGAGTCCATCACGGAAGAAAAATTGATTTATGTAGCGCAAAAAGCGCGGCTGTATGATTTTATTACGCAGCTACCCGATAAATTCGATACACTCGTAGGCGATAGAGGTATTAAATTATCAGGAGGGGAAAAACAAAGGATTTCTATCGCCAGAGCTTTGCTTAAAGATTCTGAAATATTAATTTTAGATGAAGCTACGAGTTCACTTGATACCAAAACCGAACGGCTCATACAGCAAGCGATTGAGGAAGCAACAAGGGGGAGAACCACAATAGTGGTCGCGCACCGGCTGTCCACTATAAAGCACGCCGATAAAATAGTCGTTATAGAAGGGGGCCGCCTCATTGAAGAAGGCCCTTTGAATGAGCTCGTCGCCAGAGAAGGCCATTTCTATCTGTATTGGGAAGCGCAAAAATTCTACTAAACTAATCCCGCCTAAGAGCGTTCATCATCTTGACAAAACGATTAAAATCTATTATATTAATAGTTAATATGATTAACTATTTTATGGTGTATCCATGAATATTGAGAAATTCAGCTGGCGGGTTACCAGGCTCATGCCCTCTTTAATAAAAGGGCTTGCGCGCCAGGAGCGCAATTGCTTAAGCGGAAAGGATGTTACCATGCCTCAACTATGGGTATTGGAATACCTTTCTCATGAAGGGCCGTGCCGCATGAGCGAAATCGCGCGGTTTTTCAACACCTCGCGCCCGGCCACAACCGGGATTATTGAGCGTCTTATAAATCAGAAGTTGGTGCGCAGGGAATATAATTTATGTGACCGCCGCCTGATTATGATAGGAATTACTTCCAAAGGAAAAATTATTATCAGAAATGCGTTAAACCAAAAAAAGCGTATCTTAAAGCATATGTTCGGCAAAATTTCCGCGCAAAAAAGAGCGCAATATTTACGTATTTTAGAAGAAATTTCCGAAATGTTAAACGCTTCCCTGGCCGGCAAAGAGTAATATTACGGGTAAATATTTAAGAAGAAGCTCTGGTTATCTATTTTATGGCAAAAACAACGAAGAAACTCTTTAATATTTTACTTAGGAGCATTCTTACTTTTGGGCTTATTCTTCAGGCAGCTGCCGCGGATAAATCCCGCCCCGGCGCGCCGGAGCGGGATAAAAAAGTTACCGACGGTAAACGCGCAAGAGAAATAGAAAAGGCTATTTTTATGGCTGCTGGAGTCCAGGATAGAGTGTTAAAAATCGGCTTGGTTGACTGTATTGCGTATGCATTAAGTAGCAATTCTGAAATTCTTATCAAGCGTATCGAACCAAAATTAAAAGAAGACGACGTGAAGATTGCCAAAGCTGATTTTGAGCCGACTTTTAGTGCTGATTATAATTTGCATGCTAATACCAAAAAATCCACCAGCACCATCTCTCCAGGCAGCTCAAAAACTAGAGACATGGATTTTAATGCCGGGGTTTCCGGAACGCTGATAACCGGGACGGAATATGATATAGGCCTATTGAATGAGAAATATAAAAGCAGTCTAGTTACACAAAGCCCAAATCCTTATTATGCGACAGAGCCAAAGATAACCATTACCCAGCCACTTTTTAGAGATTTTGGTATAATAGTTAATAAAGCTGACATCATAGTCGCCCAGAATAATAGACTGCAATCTGACTATTCCTTCAAAGATACAGTTATGGATACTATAAGCAAGGCAAAGATAGCTTATTACAACTATGTTTTTTATCTTGAAAACTATGCTATTGCTAAATTATCTTTAGAACGCGCTCAGGATTTATTGGAGATAAATAAAGCCCGATACAACAAAGGGCTTATCAGTTCCGTTGATTTGTTAGAAACAGAAGCCGCTGCAGCACAAAGAGAAAAGACAGTGCTAGCTGTTGAGGCTCAGGTAAAGAAAGCGGAGGATGACCTTAAGCTTATTACCAATTTAGTTGATGAACCTGAAGCCTGGAACGCCAAAATTGAACTGGCAGACAAGCCGCAATTTATTGTTGAAGAGGTAGATTTATTACAAAGCCTAAAAGACGCTTTTGAATACAGGCCGGATTACTACTCGGCGAAGATAGATTTGAAAAGCAGGGATATCAAAATCGTAACCGCCAAAAACGCTTTACTTCCGACTGTTGACCTGACAGGCAGTTTTGGTTTAAACGGATTAGGAAAAGACTATCAGGATGCCCTCAAGAAAGTTGACTCTGACAATACAGACTGGAGCGTTGGGGTCATATTCAGTATTCCTTGGGGTAGTGGAGACCGGGCAAAACACGACCAGAGGCAGCTAGAGAAAGCTCAAGCCTTGCTTGCATTTAAAAGGCTAGAGCAGAATATTATTCTGGAAGTAAGGGATAGGGTTAGATTAGCCAAGACACAGAAGCAGCAGGTTGATGTAGCTAAACTTTCCAGGGAAAAAGAGACCCAGAACTACGCTGCGCAGAAAGAGCGTTACGCAGCAGGCCAGGCTTCTACTCACGATATGCTGGATTATCAGGATAAATTATCACAGGCTGAGCTCGACTACGTAAAGGCGTTAATTGATTATAATATTGCCTTAATTAATCTGGATAAATCTCAAGGGTTGACCTTAGTCAAAAACAATATTAAACTGGAGGAATGATGGTTAGAATAAAGAGGATAATTATAACCGTATTTATATTATTGGTTGCGTCAGGATGTCAAAAAGAGGAGATAAAGCAGGCCGCAAAAACAATAATCCCGGTTAAAGTTTTCAAAGTTGAATTTAAAGACCTTGAAGAAACAATTGATTATATAGGTAATATAAGGGCGCAGGAAGAGGCAGTAATTTATCCCAAGGTAAACGGAAAGATTATTGAAAAAATAAAAGAGGACGGAAGCATTGTCAATAAAGGCGACGTAGTTGCTTATATCGACCGAGATGAAGTTGGTTTTAAATTTGAAAAAGCTCCCGTAGAAAGCCCGCTTAGCGGGATTATCGGCCGGGTTTATGTGGATATCGGAGAGAATGTTACGATACAAACGCCCATTGCCCTGGTAGTCGACATGAGGCGTGTAAAAATTCAATTAGACATTCCGGAAAAATATTATTCAAAGATTGCCTTAGGCCAAACAGCCAAGGTTAAAGTAGATGCTTATCCGGATGAAGAATTCACCGGCCTGGTAACAAAAATCAGTCCGGTGGTAGATTTGTCTACGCGCGCCTCTCCGATTGAAATTGCCATAGATAATCCGGAAAGTAAGCTGTGTTCGGGAATGTTTAGCAAAGTAAGTTTGATACTCGCCGAACATAAAAATGTAGCTGTAATTTTAAAAGAAGCAATAATGGGCAAAGAACCGAATTCATATGTCTATGTTATAGAGAATCAAAAGGCGGTTTTAAGAAATATCACCGTAGGCATCCGACAGGGCTCGTATTATGAAATACGCGATGGACTTCGCCAAGGAGACTTGGTTGTAATTATGGGCCAGCAAAAACTTTATGATGGCGCACAGGTAATTGCGGAGGGAGACAACGGATGAATTTTCCCGAATTTGGAGTTAAAAAGCCGGTAACGAATTTAATGATTTTTTTCGCAATCTTAGTGCTGGCTTTTTACAGTTTGACCAGAATAGGCATAGATAGCATGCCTGAAATTGAACCGCCTTCCATAAGTGTCATCTCCAGCTATCCCGGAGCAAGCCCGGAAGATGTTGAGACTAAAGTTACCGAAGTGCTGGAAAACCAGCTTGCCACATCCCCGGGTTTAGAAAAGATAACCTCTACGTCTTCGGAAGGCTCATCGAGGATTACCCTTAAATTCCTTTGGGGCACAAACTTGGATGAGGCATCTAATGATATCCGCGACCGTATTGATTTAGCAAAGAGGCTATTGCCGGATATCCCGGATGAAATGGATAACCCCATAATCTTTAAATTTAACACTGCCAATATTCCGATCTTGGCGTTTGGGTTTACGGCAAAACAATCGTATCCTGAACTTTATGATTTAGTCGATAAAAGGGTGGGGGATACCTTACGCCAGCTTCCCGGTGTAGGGACAGTGTTAATTCAAGGAGGAGGTTTAGAGCGCCAGATTAATATTTGGGTGGACAAGTCCCGCCTTGAAGGATATGGTTTCTCAATAATTGATATCCAAAATGCCTTAAAAAGGGAAAACATTACTCAGCCCGTGGGAGATTTAAAGACCGGCATGACCGATTATCTCCTGCGGCTTCCCGGAGAATTCGCCAGCCCCGAAGAAATAAATTTGGTAATTTTAGGCAGGCGCGATGGAAAATTTATTTATTTAAAAGATGTGGCCAGAGCGGAAGATAGTTTTAAAGAAGTCACAAGCATGGTGCGTGTCGACAAACAACGTGGCCTGATGATGATGGCGCAGAAACAAAGCGGAACCAATTCCGTAGAGGTTGCCCAAAGTATAAAAAAGCGCATGGAAGAAATAAAAAAGACGCTTCCCGCTGATGTGAAAGTTGTGACTATTTTTGATACTTCAAAAGATATCATAACCGCGCTTGATTCACTAAAATCTTCACTGTGGATGGCTATAATTTTAGTAATCCTGGTGGTTTGGTTTTTCCTGCGTCAGTTAGCCCCAAGTATGATTGTTGCCCTGACCATACCGTTTTCTCTCCTAATTAGTTTTATTTATCTTTTTTTAAGCGGTAAGACCATCAATACTATTAGCCTTTCTTCCGTAGCAATCGCTTCAGGCATGGTTGTGGATAACGCGATTGTTATTGTTGACAATGTTTACCGCCATTTCGAGCGCGGCCAGCGGCCGCAGGAGGCAGCGATTTTCGGTACCTCAGAAATGTTTTTGGCTATAGCTGCCTCTACCCTTACAACTGTGGTGGTTTTTTTCCCGATGTTATTTATTCCGGGAGTCGTCGGGGTTATTTTCGGAGAATTAGCTGTAATTATCATCGTCACGCTGCTTGCCTCGCTTTTTACCGCAGCAACTTTCAGCCCGATGCTATGTTCAAAATGGCTGCATTTTAATAACAGTGCAGATAAAGGAAAGAAAAAGGTATTCGTTAGATTCTATGATTTTTCTGAAAAAATATTTAAGGGCTGGGAGGACTTTTATGCAAAACTGCTTGGTTGGTCCCTAAGGCATAAGAAAATTATTCTTATAGGTTTTACCTTGGCGTTTATCTTTAGTTTAGCCTTGACGCCTCATGTCGGCAATGAATTTATCCCCGAAGAAGATTCAGGTGACCTACGCGTAACCATCAGCCTTCCTGTTGGAACACGGCTTGAAGAAAGCGATAAAGTAGCTCAAAGAATTGAAAATTTGCTTGCCCGGGATATTCCTGAAGCAGAATATTATTATGTAAGAACAGGTTCCGTCGGAGGTTTGGGCAGGGTCTTTGGCGGCACGCAAGGTTCTCATGTCATCGCTGCCGGAGCAAAACTGGTAAGTAAGACTAAAAGAAAACGTTCAGTTGGGGAAATTGGGCAGGTAATCAGAAATGAGGTAAAAAATATCCCCGGGGTAATCAAAGCGGATATATCAACGGGTAACCCTCTAGGCCGCCTGATTACCGGAGGCGGAGGAAAAGCAATTCAAGTTGAAATTATCGGCCATTCGTTTGAAGAAACCGATGTATTAGCAGAAAAAATAAAGGGAATTTTAGAAAAGATCCCCGGAGCAGTAGATGTTTCTGTTTCGCGCGAGTTTAACCGCCCGGAACTAAGGATTGATGTTGACCGGGAAAAGACAGCTGCATTGGGCCTGGACATGAGTACTATCTCTAATACCCTCAGAGCTTATATCCAGGGAGTAACCGCAACAAAATACCGCGAAAAAGGAGAGACTTATGATATTTACGTCAGGCTGGAGGAGGCTTCGCGCACTAACATAGAAGATATTAAAAATCTTTCTATCGTAGCTCCGCTGCCGGAGGAAAAAGCTTCATTTATTGCCTTGGCAGACTCAGAGGCTTTAAAAGGAGCTTCCAGAGACCATATTAAGTTATCAAACATCGCCAAAATTTCCGAAACCCTGGGGCCTCAGGATATTGACCGCAAAAACCGGGAAAGGGTAGTGCAGGTAGAATGTAATGCCTTTAGACGGTCTTCTGGAAAAATCATTGAGGACCTCAATAAAGAATTAAGCAAATTAACCCTGCCCGGCGATATCATGGTTAATATCGGAGGCGAGGCAGAAGAACAAGGAAAGGCCTTTAAGGACCTAACGCTGCTGTTGTTGCTGGGCATCTGTTTAGTTTATATGGTAATGGCCGCGCAATTTGAATCACTCTTAGACCCTTTCATCATTATGTTTGCAATTCCTTTTACCTTTATCGGCGTAATTTTAGGTTTTGTCCTGACGAATACTACACTGAGCATTATTACGTTTTTAGGGATCATTATGTTGATGGGTATCGTGGTTAATAACGCTATTGTTTTAGTAAGCTATATCCAGATCCTGCGCGCCAGGGGATTATCTATGTATGAAGCAGTAACTACAGGCGGGAAAGATAGATTGAGGCCGGTATTAATGACCACAATTACTACCTTGGCCGGCCTCCTGCCTCTGGCAATTTCCCGGGGTGAAGGTTCTGAGGTCTGGCAGCCATTGGGTATCACCATGATAGGGGGCTTAACAATTTCTACATTAATCACCTTGCTTTTTGTGCCGACAATTTATGCTGTTTTTCACAGAAAAGCAGGCCTAAGCGGAGGTAAGAAATAATGTTAAAAATGGTAATGATTGCCTATAATGAAGCAATAGATATGGAAGTAATGGAAATGATGGAAAAAGGCAACTTAAAAAATTATACCAAAGTTATGGGCGTTTTTGGCCGGGGAGACACCTCTGGTATCCATTTAGGCACTGATATCTGGCCCGGCAGGAATAACCTTCTTTATGTCTCTACCACGGAAAATGCCGCAAAAAAGCTCGTCTCCACTATAAGAGAACTCAGGGCAAAGTTAGGCAAAGAAGGCATTAAGGCTTTTGTTCTGCCACTTGAAGAAATAACGTGAAATTCTGAGAGAGTTTACAGAATTTTCACGAGAAGAGGAAAAGATATCCAAATGTAGTTAAATCCTCTTCACCTAAAGTGAGGAGAATTTAAGGAGGTGAATTGTGCGGCTTGAAGATTTAGAAGGAAAGCTCGTTCTTTTCAGGTTAAGTGAAGACATAAAGACTGATTTGCCTCTTTTCCAAATCTACAGCGAAAATTTATGGGCTGTGGTTACCGGAGTAGAAAATGAGGGCATCTGGATTGAGAATCCGGCTTATGAGCCGGGTATATGGTGGGATGAAAAAGGGAATTTAATACCACCCCAGAAACAAGTGAAGGAAGAAGTAAAAACAGACGTATTTATTATGTGGCGCTACGTCAAAGGTATAATGAGCGTCGACGATGAAAGATTTCAGAGAGTAAAAAGTAAAGAACTGCCAGGATTTAAAATCTATAGGTAGTTTAATTATAGGGTTGACTTTTTTTGTCTTCATACTACAATAAAAACGCAGTTGATACCTGGGTAAGCACCCGGAGCTTAGGATACCCCGCACTTAGTGGAATTGTGCTGGTATTGTCCCTCTGGACAAGGAATTGCGCCGGTGTTGCCCCTGTGGTATACACCTGACGCTTATCGGAATTGCGAGTGTTGCCCCCGTGGGCAAAGAGGCAGAAAATGAAGCCTATAGATTATAACCCAATAAGCAATCTCTTCGAAGAAGGATTGCTTTTGTTTTTTAGGAGGGCTTGTGGCTTATAAAATATTGCTGGTTGATGACGATAAAGAATTCAGGTCGCTTTTTAAGGGTTGCCTTGAAAGCTACGAGATAATAGAAGCTTCCAGCGGACGGGAAGCGCTGGAATTGTTGAAAAAAGCAAACGATATAGATTTGGTTCTTCTGGATGTCGTAATGCCGGGATTAAGCGGCACTGAAGCCTTGAAAGAAATAAGGAAAATTGACCCAAATCTTGGGGTTATTATTTTTACCGCGTATGGTTCAAAAGACGCGGCGGTTGAAGCTCTGCGTGGGCACGCAGATGATTTTATAGAAAAAGGCGTAGATATTACGGAGGCGGAAAACACCATAAGCCGCGTACTCGAGGTAAGAAAGGGAGGCAATCGCCTGTTCTCAAGCGATATCAACGGAAAAGTTGAGCGCGCTAAACGTTTCATAGAAAGGAATTGTTATAAAAAAGTTTGCCTGAAAGATGCTTCCGAGGCTGTCTGTTTGAGCCCCAAATATCTAAGCAGGGTTTTTAAGCAGCATACCGGCCTGGGATTCAGCCAATACAGGTTAAAAATAAAGATAAAAGAAGCCACGTCTATGCTGAAGAATACCGGATGCAGCATAAGCCAAATAGCGGATAAACTGAGTTATAAAAATGTAGAATCCTTTATCCGGCAATTTAAAAAAATTACCGGTTCCACCCCTTCTGTATGCCGCAGAAGCAAATTAACCAAGAAGAAAGCCGCCCGCAAAAAC
This sequence comes from Candidatus Omnitrophota bacterium, assembly GCA_028713415.1. Lineage (GTDB taxonomy): Bacteria > Omnitrophota > Gorgyraeia > Duberdicusellales > 4484-171 > JAQTOI01. Next base: position 9,777 of record JAQTOI010000029.1, on the reverse strand, counting down.
CACCGTTGATTATTTCCTGTTGATACCAATGAAAAAACACGAATTACCGCTCCTGCCGGCAGTGTACAACTTTAGAATAACGGTAACGTCTTGGGGCTACGGTTACGATGCCCGTTTCGTCTATCGGCTACGGTCATCGGCTTAATAAATATCATTCTTTAAGACTTAACCGTTAGCCGTTTACCGATACGGGCTACGTCCTTCGATTTCACTCAGGACTAGCCCTGAGCGTAGTCGAATGGGCGTTACCTTTGCCGTTACCGCCCGCCACCTTTAATATTTTATTAGGCGGGTCCGCCTTAGGCGGAAAATACTGAAGAACTACACGGCAGGCAGGAATTTGTGGATATCCGCCTACTAAACAAAAAATAGGTAAACTCCCGCTAACTATCACTCGACTTTTCTCCAAACTGTTATAAAATGAGTTGTGAAGGCGGCTAGACCAATAGCTTTCTTAGTTATTTGTATGGGGCAATTCTTTTAAGTAAAGAGTTGCTCTTTTTCTTTATAAGAGGAGGAGATTGTTATGAACTTTAAAAGAAAAGTTTTAATTATTGATGATGAGGCGGGTTTTACAAAAATAGTGAAGCTTAATCTTGAGGCAACCGGAAAATATGAGGTCATCGTGGAAAATCAGTCTAATCGCGCCCTGGCAAGTGCTCAAAAAAATGAACCCGACATTATACTTCTTGATATTTTGATGCCCAAGATAGATGGTTTTGAAGTTTTGGAGCTGCTGAAAAAAGATTTACCTACCATTTCTATTCCGGTTATTATGCTGACCGCGATTACGGCAGATGAATCTAAAGCACTTGCCTCGCGGTTTTACAATGAAAGCTATATAGAAAAACCGGTAACCGTGCAGGTTCTTGATGAAGAAATAGGAAAGGTGCTGGCCAGAAAAGGTAAACTATAAACAAAGTTTACCATCACCATACGCTACATTTTGCTTTCTACATTTTACTTTTTAGATATAATATAAATCGCCATAAATAATAAGGAGAGTGCATGCCTAAATTTACAATACTTTTAGTGGATGACGAGCAAGATTTTCTCAAGATAATGTCTCTACATATGGAAGGCATGGGCTATGATGTTATTGCCGCTTCAAGCGGCAAGGAAGCTTTGGAGATTGTGCGCGCTAAAGGAGTCGATATCATAATATTAGATTATATAATGCCCAATATGGATGGGATTTCTACCCTTTCGCAGATTCGTAAGCTCGGTATCGAGGCGCCAGTGATTATGTTTACAGCATATCCTGACGAACGCTCCATTAAGGGAGCAGAAAATTTAGGCGTACTCGCTTATATTCCAAAAATCAGCGGGCATTCCGATGTGCAAGCCTCGCTTAAATCGGCCTTGCATATGGCGCAAAATTACCTGGAGGAAGGAAAATAATTTCTTATGAAATCAGGAGAAATAAAAGAATTAATGGATGCCATCTTTAGCCGCGCAGCTAGGCACGAAGCGCAACCTTGCGCCCAAAGAGAAGGGGGTGCGATAGCCCAAATACTTGTGCAGGAGGACAAAGAGATTGATTTGCTCGGGAAACGTTTTGATGATTTTACCGCGGCGCATAATATTGGAAAAGAGGTTGCTTTAAAGTTTGAGCTCGATGAATGCCTTGAACTACTGGTGAATAGAATTGCAGATTTGATGTCGGTTGAAATTATCTCGCTGATGCTTATGGATAAAGACCAAACCCATCTTAATGTCGAAACCGCAAGAGGCCTAAACCCGGAGGCGGCTAGAAATAAGGTTAACGTTGGAGAAGGCGTTGCAGGCTGGATTGCCAAGACAGGCGAAGCCCTGTTGATTGAGGATATTACCAAAGATGAACGTTTTTGCCAGCGCGCCGGCCGATATTACACTAATTCCTTACTTAGCGTCCCCCTTAAAATTCAGGATAGAGTTATTGGAGTAATTAATGTAAATAATAAAATTTCAAAATCAGTATTCGTAAAAGATGATTTAGAAAAACTTAATACTGTCGCAGAACTGGCGGCGGCAGCAATTGAAAATGCACGTTTTCGAAAAGAAGCGCGCAAGCGTGAGGCCTTGAGGTCTGACTTTATCTCTAACGTTTCGCATGAGCTGTGCACTCCGCTTACGGCAATTAAAGAAGCGGTTTGCATGATTTTAGAAGGGATTACAGGTATTATCAGCAGCGAGCAGAAACGCTTCCTGGAGATTGCGAAAAAAAATATCGAACGCCTGAATCGTTTAATCAAAGAATTACTTGATTTGGCAAAACCGGGAGCTCATAGCATTAAAATCGCAAGAAAGTTGTTTGATTTTTCAGATTTAGTCAGGGACGCCATAGAATTACTCGCGCCACTAGCAAGAGAAAAAAAGATTACAATCATGAGTAATTCAGGGCTGGAAAAGTTTGAAATATGGGGTGATGCCGACAAATTAGCTCAAGTGATTACAAACCTTTTAGCTAACGCCATAAAATACAACAAGCCGTACGGTTCAATAGGTATAAGCTTAGTTGAATCAGACGGACAAGTTTGCTTAAGCATAGCCGATACGGGCATAGGGATTCCAACCCAAGAATTAGAAAATATTTTTGACAGATTCTACCGTATTCAATCAAGCGCCAGCGCCCGGACCCAAGGTGAGGGGCTTGGCCTTGCTATTGCAAAAGAAATTGTCGCATGCCATGGAGGACGTATTTCGGTAGCTTCTCAAATTGATAAGGGAAGCGTATTTACGGTAGCGTTACCGAAAGATTTAAGGAAGAAGGAACGCTAAATGTTCAAAAAGCGATTCTGCTTATTCTTTTTAGCATAAATACTTAAGAATTCTAACGGGAATTAAGAGAATCCCGCGGTGTTAATGCCTGCCCAAATCTTTGAACCCACTATGCTGCTTGCAAAAAATTAAAAATTATTAAAGGAAACAGGAGATTTGTCGCATGAAATTGGAAGCAATACGTCAAGCATTAAAAAGTTACGCAAGCCTTCAAAAAGCAAAAATACTGCAAAGGTTTTTTAAAACCGGGCATGGAGATTATGGAGAAGGGGATGTTTTTCTGGGGGTGATGGTGCCGAATATACGTACAGTAGCCAGACAATATCAGGTTTTGCCATTAAGCGCAGTAAAATGCCTCTTGCGTTCCGATTTTCATGAAGAAAGGCTCCTCGCTCTTTTAATACTTATTTTAAAATTCAGAAAAGGAAATCAAAAAGAAAAAAATAGCATCTATACGTTATATCTGGACAATACAAAATATATCAATAACTGGGATTTGGTTGATCTTTCAGCTAAACATATTGTCGGCGCTTTCCTGTTTGATAAAGACAGAAAGATACTTTATCGTTTAGCGCGCTCTGAAGATTTATGGAAGAAAAGAATTGCCATGCTTTCAACTTTCCATTATATAGAGCGCAGCGATTTTAAAGATGCCCTAAAGATAGCCCTCATATTATTAAACGATAAGCATGATTTAATACAAAAGGCAGTGGGTTGGATGCTGCGCGAAATAGGAAAGCGCGATATGTGGACAGAGGAGAAGTTCCTAAAAACTCACTACCATAATATGCCACGTACATCTCTACGTTATGCCATAGAGCGTTTTCCCCAGAAGAAGCGGCAGATGTATTTGAAAAAGGGAAAACCCCGTAAGTTATAAATCAGGGGAAGGGCTATTTTTTGCAATAATACTTGACAAGTCAACTATTGTATGGTAAATATTATTTATGGATACGCTAAAGCCCTTTGGTATTATTATAGGTAAGGATAACCCTCATGAACAGGCGGTTTATGGAGCCGTCCGCCTTTTTTCTTTGCTTGAGAGGCAGATTTCCAGTTATTTACGCCCCTTTGGCCTTACACCTGCCAAGTTTAACGCCATGATGATTATCAAGCATAAAGGCAAGGAAAAAGGCTTAAGCCAGATAGAGGTAGGCAGGCAATTAATAGTTAGCGCTTCAAATATGACGCGCCTCTTGGACCGGCTGGAAAAAGAAGGGTTCATCGAGCGCCTGGCACAAGGAGAAGATAGGAGGGTAAATCTGGTTAAGATAAGCCATAGCGGTTCAGAAATTCTTGACCGCGTTTGGCCCGGATATTATAAAAGAATAAACGAGCTTGCGCAGTTACTTGAAAAAAAGGATTTAAGCGAGGTAGCCAGGATACTGCTTTCCTGGTGCGGTAAACTTGAGAGTGTACCGGTTAAAATGGTGCGTCGCTAGAAGAGCCGCAAAAGAAGGCTTATGTTTAAAATCTTATCAGAAAATAAAAATTTTCGTTTACTTTGGTTGGGTCAGCTTATTTCTGCCTTTGGCGACCGCCTTACCCAGATGGGCGTTTTAACCTTTATAATGGTAATGTCGGGCGATAAAGGTACGAAGGTGGCTCTGATAACTTTTTTTAGCCTGCTTCCTTTTTTAGTTTTTGGCCCGCTTTTTGGAAGCCTGGCTGACAGGTATTCCCGAAAATATTTAATGCTTGTCGCTGACCTCGCCCGCGCGGCGTTAGTTATTTTTATCCCCTTATTATGGATTTATAGCCATTCCGCGATAATTATTATTATTTTAGTTTTTATTCTAGGAATATTTAGCGCGCTTTTTACTCCTGCGAAAATGAGCATCATCACCAATATTACCGATAAGGATATTCTGGTTAAAGCCAGCTCCATGATTGCGACCACAGGCATGGTCGCCACTCTTATAGGCACGCTAGCCGCGGGAGCGGTAATTCGAAACTTAGGGGTTGTTCCAGGATTTTACCTTAATGCGTTCACCTATCTTATCTCTGCATTCTGTATTTTCAAAATTGCATATCAAAGGCCTTCTCTTCATCAAACTGAAGGAAAAAATATTTACTCAACTCTTATCTCCGACATAAAAGTAGGCATGCGCTATATCAAGCGCCACGGTTTAATCGTGCGCTTAATTTTACTAAACTGTGTTTTTTCGCTCATCAGCAGCTTTGCCTATATTTTGATCCTAAACTACGGCTCGACAACCCTAAAATGCGGGCCCCTGGGCTTAGGCGTTTTACTTTCAACCGCCGGGCTGGGTATGCTTGGCGGCTCGTTTGTGGTATTTAAAAAGAATAATAGGATACGCTATAAAAGAGCGTTATATTTATCGTACTTTATTTTAGGGCTCTCAACATTAACGTTTATAGGTAAACCCGTTTTTTTTCTTACCTTGGTAATATTATTTTTTGCCGGAGCTATGGCCGCTGTTTTAACCATAGTTTTAGATACTATTTTTCAGAGGATAACGCCCGATGAGTTGCGCGGAAAGATTTTTGCTGCCAGAGGAATGATTACCAATAGTATTTTCCTTTTAAGCCTTCTTCTGGTTGGAGCCTTGATTAAGTTTGTGCCGGCTGAAAAGATTTTTGTAGGCTTAAGCGTTATAGCGCTGTTTGTATCTTTACGCGTTTTTCTTTATCAGCGGCGCTGGGCTTATCAGATATTCCGCCTCTTTCTAAAATTCATCATGGAATATTTATTCAAGCTTAAAGCCTCCGGGTTGGAAAATTTGCCCTCCGGTAAAAGAGTAATTCTCGCCGGTAACCACACCAGTTTGCTTGATGGTGCAGCGCTTATGTGTGTTTATCCGGAAAGAGTATATTTTATCGCGGAGGAGTCATTATTCTACCGCGGCCTGCTTGGTCTATGCTTTCGAAAATTAAAATACATACCGATTAAACGCGGCGGTTTTAATAAGCAGTCAATTCAGAAGGCGGTAGAAATTTTAAAATCAGGGTATTCTATAGCCATATTTCCAGAGGGCAGAATTGCTAAAGACGGGAAACTTGCCGAAGGAAAAGAAGGCGCGGCGGTCATCGCGCAGCTTACGGGGGCCAGCATCGTGCCTTTTGCCATTGAGGGAGCGTATGAGGCCTGGCCCGTCGGAAAAAAGTTTCCTAAACGCTTTCCGGTTGAAGTGCGTTTTGCATCTGCGATTGAAGTTAAGGAATATCCAAGTTCAAAGGCCCTGCTGGATGAAGTAATGGAAGCAATAGCCCAAACGAAGTTGTTTTTAGAAAGAGAAGGATATTTACGCGTTGAACCGGATGAGATTATTAAGCATTTGATAGGATAATGACGGATGTCGCGGATGGTTACGGATGTCGCAGATATATCCGTTTGAATCCGTGGTAATCCGTCTGCATCCGCCATTTACAAAAATGTCATTTCTAAAAAAACAATATAACCGTGCCCTTAAGGGTGGGCTTGCCGCGGTGGTCAGCGGGACTCTGCTGGCCAGCGATAAATGCCACATTGATTATGTGCACTATAAGAATGATCATAAAAAAGCCATAATCATCGCGCATGGCTTCTATAATAGCAAAGACGCCATAATCCTGCGCAGGCTGGCAAAGAAACTAGCCCCTGAATATGATGTTTTCATGTTTGATTTCAGAGGCCATGGTAAAAGCGGCGGCCTATTTAGCTGGACAAGTAAAGAGGACAGGGATTTAAGGGCAGTGCTTGAATTTCTTGAAGGTAAATACGAAAAAACAGGATTAATCGCTTTTTCCATGGGCGGCAGCGTAAGTATAAACGTACTTTCGCAGGGCAGTTATATTGACTCGCTTATTTGCGTAAGCGTCCCTTCCAACGTTAATAAAATCGACTATAAATTCTGGAAGCTCGATGTCAAAAATGATCTCTGGTATACATTGGTTACAAAAGAAGGCAGGAAAGGAAAGGGTATCCGTCCGGGCCCGTTTTGGTTTAAAAAAACAAAACCCGTTAAAAGCGTGGAGAAATTAAAAATACCGGTTCTTTACATCCACGGCACAAGCGACTGGGTAGTAGAACCCTGGCATTCGCAGGCTTTGTATGATAAAACAAATTCAAAGAAGAAGCTTGTTTTTATCCATGGCGGTGTTCATGCGGAGTATTTGATGAAGGAATCAGAAAAAGAATTTGTTAAAGAAGTAAAAGGATGGTTTAGAGAAACTTTAAGTTAATGTAGCGCATGAAAATTACAAATCACAAATCCCAAATTACAAACAAACTTCAATAAGCAAAATTCCAATGCTCCAAACAAAATCTGTTCCGGCCATTGGATAATTGGAGTTTGGATTTTATTTGTGATTTGTTGCTTGGAATTTATGATTTTATAGGGCAATAAAATACATTGTAGGTGAGGAGGATTAATATGAAAAGTTTTTTAATGACTTTTGCCCAACTGTTATTTGCACTTTTAATGTATTGTATGGGAACCATATTTTTTGGGTTGGCTTTATTTCCTTCAATTGCTTTAGTGTTTAAAGTCTGGCATGCCAGCTACCAGGTTGCCTTGTGGATACGCTTTATTGCTTTAGGCCTTTCTTTAGGGGCTGGATTTTTCTTATTTGGCCTAAGCCTGGTTATTCTGATAGGCCTGGTGCGTACTATTTTATTCTTGCGCCTTAAAGAAGGCAGGTATCCGATATTTTCCTGGGAGGCAGTGAAATGGGCTTGCGTGAGCTCCCTCTACTTGCTTATCAATTTTACTTTCATAGATTTTATTCTGCTTACGCCTTTTGCGAATTTATTGCAACGGATGCTTGGCGCAAAGTTAGGCAAGAATGTACAGATAAATTCTAAATTTGTGTTTGATGCCTCACTGCTTGAAATCGGCGACAATACGGTTATAGGAGGAGGAGCGGTAATTATAGGCCATCAGGTTGAGCGGGGCTTTTTAAAGTTACGAAAGGTCAGGATTGGTAAAAATGTTACCATAGGTTCTAATTCCATAATTACACCAGGTTGCGAAATCGGCGATAACGCTATTGTTGGAGCAGGGGCGGTGCTCCTTAAAAATACTAAAATAGAACCTCGCGGCCTCTGGTATGGCGTTCCGGCAGAACCGGCAAGGCCGCACCATTCTCAAGAAGAAGTAAAATAGTATGGAAATTAATTTTTGTCATTTTCGAGTTGCGTTATGCGTTAGACGGTTGCGTAGCTCGTATCGTAAACCGGCAATCGTCGTTCGTCATAAACAAATTCATTAAAATTAACGATAGACCTTCAACGTTTGACGTTTCTAGCTACGCGACCGATTGGCGATAGACGATATATATACAATTTTAAAATTATAACAGAAACGGAGGGTATAAATGCGTAAAGCCAGCCTTAAAAATGCAAGCATTATTGAGCTGCTGGTTACTATTAACCGGAGATTTTCAGAAAAAATCGCTCTGCGTATTAAGACGCAAGAAAATTTCCGGACTCTTTCTTACATTGAACTGGGGAAGCGGACTTCGGACACTTCATATGTTTTAAAGAAACTCGGGTTACAGCGGGGCGACAGAGTGGCAATTCTTTCCGAGTCACGCCCTGAATGGGCTGTAGCTTTTTTCGGCATTATTTCCTGCGCCTGTATTACCGTGCCGCTGGATATTAAACTCAGCGTTGCGGAAATAGAGTTTATCCTTACTGACAGCAGGGCAAAGTGTATTTTTACCTCCGGAAAATTTATCGAGACGCTTCTGAAATTACGCCCCAAGCTTACTTCTCTACTTTGTATTATCTCGTTTGATGAGATGGCGCATGAGGGAGTGCTCCTACTTAGAGATTTCAAGGTGCCGGAAGGAGAGGTCGCGCATCGGGAGATTACCCCAAACGATTCGGCTATTATCGTCTATACCTCAGGCACAACCGGCGTAGCAAAAGGCGTAGAGTTAACCTATAAAAATTTGCTTTTTGAAGTGATGGCGCTTAATCATTACATACAGTTCAATCAAAAGGATAATTTCCTGTCTATCTTGCCGCTTAACCACATGCTTGAGATTACCGGAGGTTTAATCGCGCCATTATATGTCGGCGCCTGCATTACCTATTGTGACAGCATTAAGCCGACAAACATTATGAAATTAATGCAGGAGACAAAGACAACCACTATGATTTGCGTGCCGCTGATTTTAAAGATGTTTCACGCAGGGATAATGAAAAAGGTGGAAAATTCATCCGTATTGCAAAAGAAGATATTTCGTTGCCTTATGTATTTGTGCAAATTCTTGCTATTTTTTAGGATACGCGCGGGAAAATTATTTTTTAAAAAAATTCACCGGCAGTTTGGAGGTTGTTTGCGCTGTTTTGTCTCTGGCGGAGCTCCGCTTGACGCTAAAGTGGAGGAAGACTTCAGCGTTTTTGGCTTTAACGTGCTGCAAGGCTACGGACTGACTGAAACGTCTCCGGTTATTACTGTTAATACTTTTTGGGAGAGAAAATACGGCTCTGTAGGAAAACCTCTTGAGGGAGTTGAAATTAAAATTTTAAAGAATCAGGAAGACCCACATGCAAAAGATGGAGAAATCATAGCGCGCGGGCCAAATATTATGAAAGGTTACTATAAAAATAAAGAAAAAACCGAAGAGGTCATTAAAGACGGCTGGTTTTATACCGGAGACATCGGTTATCAGGACAAAGATAAGTTTCTCTATATCACAGGGCGAATTAAAAATCTGATTGTGCTGGGCGGAGGAAAAAAAGTGCACCCTGAAGAAATTGAAGAGGTGATGTCAAAGAGCCCATATATAAAAGAGATATGTGTTTTAGGGAAAAAAGCAACCGAGGGATTAAAGGCAGGCACCGAGGAGGTGTACGCGGTAATTGTGCCTAACGTTGATGCTTTTAACGCCAATGAGCGCAGTGACCAGAGCCTGATAAAAAGCACGATAAAAGGAGAGCTTGAAAAGCTTAGCGTTAATCTTGCCGAATATAAGCGCATCCCCGATTTTCAATTGCATTTTGAAGAGCTGCCTAAAACTTCCACGCGAAAGATAAAAAGAAATTTAGTGAAAAACATGATAAAT
>JAQTOI010000028.1 GCA_028713415.1 Candidatus Omnitrophota bacterium | reverse complement strand
ATATGATACATATATGATATATTACACACCTATCGAATAAGCCACAGCCTACAAGACCGAAGACCTTCTTGCTATACTTCGGGAATTGACCAGTGAGGCGAGAGATTCTACAGCGACAATCTACAGGCGAATATCATAAAGGGGTAGTGCTTCGACTCACGCTCAGCATCATTCGAAGCATCCTGAGTGTAATCGAAGGAAGCCCCTTTATGAGGCGCCATTTGAACACCTTAAGTTTGTGGCAATCACTAAAAAGAGAAAGTCCCAACTTTTAGTTGGGACTTTATTAGCAAAACTAATCTTAGCGAGACTAACTTCTATTCGAAGAAACGCGCGGTTAGCGCTTTTGATGCCAATGGCGGCGGGCAGATTTGAACTGTCGACACAACGGGTATGAGCCGTTTGCTCCACCAAACTGAGCTACGCCGCCAACTTATTAACAGGTAATTTTAAATAGCGACTGGGAATGGATTTTCCGCCAAAGGCGGACCCGCCTTTATTTTACATTAAGGTGGCGGGGAACCACCGACACAACGGGTATGAGCCGTTTGCTCTGCCAAACTGAGCTATCCCGCCAATCAGTTTACAGCTATCAGCATTCATCTTACAGCTTTTAAGTTAGATGAAATAAATGTAATACACCTTAGCGAAAACCTTATCAAAGATTGCTAATTATACCATTGCCTATCAAAAAATCTACCAGAAAAACTATCGGCTTATAGTTTCTAGCTGACGACTGAAAGCTGAGAGCTGACAGCTATTATTGTATCATCCGATAAACCTCAACAAGCGGAACTTTGCGCCTTTTCGCTATCTTTAAGCATTCCCCATATTCCGGCATTTCTTTTTTAACGCTGCCCTTAGATACTCGATAGCTAATGAGCCCAAGTTTTGTCTTTTTCTTTATAAAGGTAAAGGGGAGTTTATCGCGGCTGTATTCTTGATAGCGTATGCCGAAAGTGGAAGTATGAGAAAAAATAATATCTCTTATTGCGATAAAATCATCTTTCAGGCATAAAACGTTTAAAACAAAACCCGGCCTGGTTTTTTTCATCAACACCTGCTGCAGATAAACCTCTTTTGCTCCGGAAGCATAAAGCATATCAAAAACAGATTCAAAAACCTGCGGGTTCATATCGTCAATGTTAGTTTCTATCTTTATAATAGTATCTTTTTCTATTGATTGGCTGCAGGCTTCGGGACAGAAGGACGTGGTTTGGCTTCCGTTAGCCAAAGCCACAGGCTGCAGGCTACAGGCTTCAGGCTTCAGGCTACAAGCTACAGGCTGCAAGCTTGCATTAGAAAGATACGCTACTAAGTAATCATTTGCGCCGCAATCGCCGTAGGCAATGCCGGACTTCTCAAAACTAAAATGTTCGTCGCATTGCTGTACATCTTTTAAAAGAGCAGCAGCTGTGGGAGTAACTGTTTCATAGCCGAAGCTCGCCGGCCGTACTTGTTTTCCTTTTAATAATTCAAGTGTGGCTTTCGCCGGCTTATCTAATGGAAACTCTGACACAAAAATCTTCTCTGCCTTTAGGTAATCAAGCGCGACAAAAAAACCGCAGATTTCTAAGATTGCGTCAAGTTCGCCTAAGTGATGAAAACGAAAATCCCGGCCTTGTGAATTGTGAATTTTTCTCTCAACCTCAAAAAGGCTTTCATAAACAGCTATTGCTTTTTGTTTAGTTGCGGGTTTTAGCCTTGATTTTCTGATAACACGTATAGCTTCTTGATAACTTAGGCTGGTAATACGAGTGTCTTTTTCTTTAAAGCATATTTTACGCGCCTTTTGATGGCCGTAAATTATGGTTTTAAGTTCTACGATAAAAGGTATGCCCAGTTTTGTTAATTCTTTTTTTAGGTGCGCAAGGGGACAACCAAGGTTAACCAGGGATGAAAGCAGCATATCCCCCGCCGCACCGCCGATTAAATGGAAATAAATACTATTCATGGTATAAGCTTTCAGCTATCAGTCTTCAGCTTTCAGCTTTTAAAAATCGAAAGAATTTTCTTTCTTTTTCTTGGCTGATAGCTGATGGCTGTAAGCTGATTGCTATTTATTAATTAAATTAGCAAAGTATCCTGCTCCTAAACCATTATCTATGTTTACGATTACAGAGCCCGGTGAACAGGAATTAAGCATGCCTAAAAGCGCGGACAGCCCTTTAAAGGCCGCGCCATAACCTACGCTGGTGGGTACTCCTATAAGCGGGGCGCGGGAAAGCCCTGAAACTATGCTTAAGAGCGCCGCTTCCATACCGGCAATAACGATAATGACCCGAGCTCGCTTTAATTTATCTTTGAAATGCTCGAGCCTGTGCACACCGGCAACGCCTACATCGTAAAGGCGTTCTACGTAGTTTCCGCATAACTCTAAAAAGACAGCAGCCTCCTGTGCAACGGGAATATCTGCGGTGCCGGCAGTAATTATCAAAACATGCCCCCTAACGGGCTTTAGGCTTTTACCGATAAAGCCAAGCCGCGCTTGCCTGAAGTATTTAAGAGCTCCGGAAGTATTTTTAATTGCCTGATATTTTTTATAATCAAGCCGGGAGATAACCAGGCTATCGGTATGTTTCCTAAATTCTTTAATTATTTTTTTTAGTTGCAGGTGAGTTTTGGGCGGGGCATACACTATTTCAGGAAAACCTCGGCGTTCGTTACGTGCGATATCAAGTTTAACAAAATCAAGATCAACGAAACCTTTATGTTCCATATAAACGCTAATGACCGCTAATTGAAAACGCTAATTGCCGCTAATGCATTCGCGGTCGTTCGCGTCTCTTAAATTCGCGAAAATTCGCGTTTTTTCCTATTCGCGTACCTGCCTGCCGGCAGGCAGGAATTAGCGTTTTACGGTTGGTAATCCTTAAAAATAATCCACAATAGAAGTAATATAGCCGTACCACTGACAAGGTAAAAATCATTAAAGTATAAAAATTCTCTTAAGCGCTCAAATCCCCTTGTTTTCTTTTCGGGAAGATTATATTTTTTCTTTATATTTTCTTTAACCTTTATGATATCGTCCTGGCGAAAACGCAGGAAGGCGCCTCCGACTTTAAAGTGCGGCAGAAGATCAGTATTGGCCAGATCAATAATATCTTTTTCCGGAATTCCTAAAATATGGGATACCTCCCGTGTAGTCAGCAATTTTTCTTTCATTTATCTGCTTTAATAATTTTTGCTAATCCAGGTTTCTACTTCCCTGCGATCAAATAATAGACTTTCGCCTTCGCGCTCAACGGGGATTTTCCCGCTATTAACCCATTCAACTATTTTAGCTTCTTCAATAGAAAGAAAATCCGAGAGCTCGGATATTGACATTTTTTCATTAGGCATGGTGCAGCGTCCGTTAAATATCGCTCCTGCTTCAATAGCGATTGAAGGGGTTTCAATATCCGCATATACTTCGGCGCTTGAGCTAAGCGCGAGGCTCCTGGTTGCTTTTATTTTTCCTTTTACCTGCCCGGAAACGGTTATGTTTTCTCCGATAATATCCGCAGCCACCTGAGCGCTTTCGCCGACAATAAGGCTCCCTTTTGTATTCAGCGTTCCGTTGAATTTACCGTTGATGCGTAAATTTACCGGGTCGGCAAAGGCCAGACTCCCCTGCATCGCGGCATTTACATCAAGAACTTTTTCTTCTTCTCTTCTTTTCATCATACTTCTCACCTCCTCAAATTTAGCTCGTAAGCTCTTAAGCTGGTAAGCTCATAAGTAAATCTTGAAGTAAATTATAGCTTTAAGGGCCAAAGCCTTTATATATTTCTTTTTCTCTGTCTCATGAGCTGATGAGCTCATGAGCTAATCTGCTTTGCTATTCTTTCTGAAGTCTATGCTCTACCCACTTCAATAACGCAAGAGTTATAAAGGTGATAATTGTAGCGGCTATGGCTGCGCTCAAATAACCGCAGCCTACTGCCAAGCCTATCGCGGAACTTACCCAAACGCTTGCCGCTGTGGTAAGCCCTCTTATATCTTGCCCGCCGCGTATAATCGTGCCGGCACCAAGAAAACCGATTCCCGTAACAACGCCCGCGGCAATGCGAGAAGGATCGACTACCGCCTGCCCTTTATATATCTCGTATATATAAATGGAAACCAGCATAATTAACGCTGAACCCACGCACACGAGTATATGCGTGCGCAAGCCTGCGCTGCGATTCTTTCTTTCCCTCTCTAAACCAATAACGCTTCCCAAAATAAAAGCCACAAACAGGCGAAAAAATGAATTTAGTTCAATTCCACATACGTTATTCATTGATTTGCTCTTGCCTCCAAGCTTAAGGGGCTCTCTTTACCTTTTCTATTATACAGGTAAAACCCTAATCCTGCAACTATCGCACCGTTATCGGTGGTGTACTCAAGAGGGGGCATTAAAACTCGCAAATCCGCTGATATCTTACTAGTAAGTTTACGGCGCAGAGAGCGATTGGCAATAACGCCGCCGCCGCATACTATCTTGCGCACTTTAAATTTACTGGCAGCCTCGCAGGTGGCCGCCACAATAGTTTCAAGCACCTCTTCTTGAAAAGAAGAAAGCAAGCTTACAACCGTTTTTCTGGTTAACTTTTTTTGTTTTTCCAGTTCCAGTTTTTTATATACAAGCGCGGTTTTTATGCCGCTGAAACTAAAATCAAAACCTATCTTCCCGCATTTAAAAGAAAAATCGTTTTTGCAGGATGCTTTAAACAGTCGGTCGATGTGAGGGCCGCCGGGATAGCCTAATCCGTAAGTTTTAGCCACTTTATCGAACACCTCCCCGCAAGCATCATCGCGGGTTTTTCCCACAAGCCTAATGCGCGTAAAATCTTCCACGTAATAAATTTCGGTATGGCCTCCGGAGACGACAAGCCCTAGAAACGGGAATTCTATTGGGTGCGCATTATTTAAAAAAGGAGCAAAAATGTGCGCGTGTAAGTGGTTGACGCCGATAAAAGGCTTGCGCAGGGAAAGCGCAAGCGCCTCAGCAAAGTTAAGCCCGACAACCAGTGCGCCGATAAGGCCCGGGGAGTGAGTCGCGGCGATTAAATTTATTTGTTTTAGAGATACTTTTGCCTCTTTGAGTGCGCAATTTAAAACTTTATCTATATTTTTTAAATGCAGGCGGGTGGCGATTTCCGGTATCACTCCGCCGTATTTGGCATGCTCTTTCAGCGAAGAAATTGTTACATTGGAAATTACGCGATAGTTCTTCAGAACTGCGCACGATGTTTCGTCGCAAGAAGTCTCAATGCCTAAGGTGTACATTTGTTGTATTCTTTAATGTTACAAGCATTTTTATTACCGCTCATACGCTATTTTGTCTGGTCAACTGAACTAAAAACAAGGACACCTTTGAGTAAGTCAAGCGCTTTGGTAATAGTATTATCTTTCTTGTAATCGAATTTATCTTCCTTGTTTTCCAGCTTTTCAAAAACTGCAGCGTCCTTTTTCTGGTTATTGTTGTTCTCCTCTTCGCTAACCGCCACATCAGGTGCCACTCCTTTTTCATGAATACTGTTGCCTTTGGGGGTATAGTATCTGGCTGTTGTCAGGCGCAGAGCAGAATTATCAGAAAGAGGTATTACGCTTTGTACCGAGCCTTTGCCGAAAGTAGTTTCTCCGATTAAAATCGCGCGTGAGTGTTCTCGAAGAGCTGCCGCAACTATTTCGCTCCCCGAAGCGCTTCCTTTGCTTATCAATACCGCTATCGGAATATCAAGGTATTTCTGGGCGTCTTTGGCTCCCCTGTATATTTCCTCTTTCTCTCCGCGCGAACGCGTAGAAACTATGACTTTTCCCTCGTCAAGGAATAAGCTTGCCACCTCTACCGCTGAATCAAGTAATCCTCCTGGGTTATTGCGCACATCCAGTATTAACCCACGCAAGCCTGCCTGTTTTAGAGTAAGTAAAGCGGCTGCTAAATCTTTTGAGGTTTTCTCTCTGAATTCCGCGATTTTTATATAGCCTATGCCCTCTTCCAGCAACTGGGCGCGCGTAATATCTTTTATTTTGATGATTCCCCGGATAAGAGTTATATCTTCAACCTTTTTATTTTTCTCCCGCAAAATCGTAAGCGTAACTGAAGTTCCCGGTGCCCCACGCATTTTCTTTACCGCTTCGTGTAAAGTAATATTTTTGGTGAGTTGGCCGTCTATTTTAACCACGACATCTCCGGGTTTTATCCCCGCATGGGAAGCCGGGGTATCTTCCAGAGGAGAGACAACTGTAAGCAGGCCGTCTTTTAAAGTAATCTCAAGGCCGACGCCGCCGAATCGCCCTTCTGTTTCAATCAGTAAATCCTTATATTCTTCGGGAGTTAAAAATTCGCTGTAAGAATCAAGGGAAGCAAGCAATCCTGTAAGCGCGCCATAGATTAATTCCTGCGGTTTCTTCTCTTCGGTGTATTTTTTATCAATCACCGCCAAAGCTTCCGCGAAAATATCTAATTCTTTATAAACTTCTTCCTTCTCCTTTCCCAAAGAAAAACCCATCCAATAGCAGGAAAGTGATATGGCTAATATTACGACAGCGGCAATTAATCTCTTTTTCACGGTAATTCCTCCTTCAATGAGCAGACGACTTACGGAACGAGCGAAGCTGAGTGAACGCAAGTCGTGGGCGTCAGCCGTCTGCGAATTGAACCCCCACCACTTTTAGTGATGAGCGATTCTATAAAACCAATACTTCATTCTAAATACCTCACATTCCGCTACAAAATAAATCTCTAAAGTGGTGGGGGGTCAAATTCGGTCCTTCGATTATACTCAGGACCAACCCTGAGCGATTTATAGTGAGCGAAGTCGAACTAAGTCGAATGGGTCGGCTACGCAAATTTTTGCGCCTTTGGCTCAAGAATTAGCTGCCTCATTTGACTTCAAAAGCTTAATGGCTTTCTCTAGCATCTCCCGTACAACCTTAGGATTTGCTTTGCCCTTTGATTTTTTCATAACCATGCCCACCAAAAACATAATCGCCTGTTCTTTGCCTTCCAGATACTCCTTGATTGCCTTCTTATTCTCGTTTATCGTTTCCTGGACGAAGCCAGACAACGCGGCTTCTGCGGAAACCTGCGCCAGAGACTCTCTTTCTATAACGGCGTCAATATCTTCGTCTGTTACAATGCAAAGGGATATAACCTTCTTTGCGGCAAGGTTATTAAGCTTATTTTCGCAGAAATACCTCACTACTTTAGAAAAGTTTTGCGGAGACATTTTTACCGCGTTAAATTTTTCGCTTAAAAGATTCACTTGTTCCAGGAATACCCCCAGAAGCCAGTTTGTGATTTCTTTTGGCTTAGCAAACATAGTGCACGCTTCTTCAAAAAAATCGGCCAGAAATATATCGGAAATTAATATATCAGTTTCTTTTTCGCTTATACCGTATTGCTTTTGAATGCGTTTTCTTCTTGCAAGAGGCAGCTCTTTAATATATGGGGCCTCTTGCTCTAAGATATCTTGCGATATGGAAAAATCTAAAAGATCCGGTTCGGGAAAATAACGGTAGTCATGCGCTTCTTCTTTGCTGCGCATAAGGACAGTTTTCATTTTTGCCGCATCAAAAGCACGGGTTTCAAGAGAAATTTTCTCACCCTTCTCCAATGCGTCCCTCTGGCGTTTGGCCTCATAGGTCAGAGCGTCACGCACTCCGCGAAAACTATTCATGTTCTTAAGCTCTACTTTTGTACCCAGTTCAGTTGCGCCTTTATTTTTAAGCGAAATATTCGCATCACAGCGCAAAAACCCTTTTTCCATATCGCAGCTGGAGGCTCCGATATATTGCAAGGTAAGTTTTAAATAGGTGAGGTAATCGAAAGCTTCCTCGGGCGAGGTAATATCGGGTTCGCTTACAATTTCTAAAAGCGGCGTGCCTGTGCGGTTAAAATCTACCAGGGAAGCGTTTTCTTTATGGATTAACTTACCCGCATCCTCTTCCAGATGCACCCTTGTTATGCCAATCTTTTTTCCGGACGAAAGCTCAAGTGAACCTTTTTCGCCCAGGGGCATCTTATATTGAGAAATCTGGTAATTTTTGGGCAAGTCCGGATAAAAATAATTTTTCCGCTCAAAATATATTTTTTTATTTACCCTTGCGCCAAGTGCAAGGCAAATCCGCACTGCCAGCTCAAGGGCTCTTTTGTTAAATACCGGCAGCACCCCGGGATAACCGCAACAAACAGGGCAAATGTTTGTATTGGGCGGACTGTCGAAATTTGTGGAGCAGCCACAGAAAATCTTTGAGTTAGTATTTAGTTGAACGTGAACTTCCAGGCCTATGACGATATCGTATTTGTCCATAATAAAAAGTTTAAAGTTACAAGTGCCTAAAGTGAGCTAAAGTTATTTTAGCTCCTCTTTAACTTTAGGCACTTCAAACTTTAGTTCACTTAAAAACTGGTTTTTAAACTATCTTTGGTATCCTCTTATGATAATCCGTTCCGCACTGAAAACAGAAACCCAAACGTATAAGTGTTGCTTCATCAAATTCTTTCGCGATAAGCTGCGCGCCGATTGGCAGGCCAGCACTACTTGAGCCACAGGGAAATGACACAGCCGGAACGCCGGCCAGATTAGAAGAAATCGTGTAAATATCGGATAAATACATGCTTAAAGGGTCCATATTTCGCTCTCCAATTTTAAAAGCAACCGTGGGAGACGTTGGCGTAAGGATAACGTCAACCGCATTGAACGCTTTATCAAAATCCTGTTTTATCAGTTGGCGGGCACGAAGCGCGCGAAGGTAATAAGCGTCATAGTAGCCGCTTGAAAGGCTGTAGGTTCCTAAAAATATCCTGCGTTTTGCTTCATCGCCAAAACCTTCTTGGCGCGAACGCATATAAAGTTCGCTTAAACTGGAACAGGCGGCGCGCAAACCGTACCTAACGCCGTCAAAACGTTGCAGGTTTGAGCTGGCTTCGCAAGAACCTATGATATAGTAGGTGGCTATGGCATATTCAGTGTGGGGCAAGCTTATATCTGCCACCTTTGCGCCTTTTTCTTTAAAATATTCTATAACTTTTTTCACTGCCGAAGCAACTTCGCTGTTTAAGCCTTCTCCGTAATATTCTGCGGGTATACCTATGGTTAAACCTTTTATATCGTCTCTCAAATATTCTGTAAAATCTGGGGTGCCTGACGCGGCGGCCGTCGAATCATTAGAATCTGGACCACAAATAATATTTAAAAGATGCGCACAATCCGTAAAGTTTGTGGTAATCGGCCCGATTTGATCTAAACTTGAGCCAAAAGCAACGAGTCCGTAACGTGAAACCCGCCCATAGGTAGGTTTCATTCCTACTACGCCGCAAAGAGAAGCCGGCTGTCTGATGGAACCTCCGGTATCAGAGCCGAGCGCCAGAGGAACCAGCCTTGCGGCAACTGCTGCGGCGCTGCCGCCGCTTGAGCCGCCTGGAACGCGCGTGGTATCCCAGGGGTTTCGGCTGGGGCCATAACAGGAATTTTCCGTGGATGAGCCGAAAGCAAATTCATCCATGTTTGCTGTGCCTATAATCTGCAAGCCTGCCTGTTTTAGGTGCTCGACCACGGTCGCATCATATACGGAAGCGTGCGAAGAAAGAATTTTAGAAGCGCAGGTAATTTTTTTACCGCGTATGCAAATATTGTCTTTTATGGCAATGGGGGCTCCGGATAAACTAGAGATTCCGCTGGCAGCCGGAGGCGCGTCGTAAATTTGGACAAACGCATTTAAAGAAGGGTTGCTCTTTTTTATTCTTTCTTTAAAAAAAGAGTAAACCTTTTCCTTATTGAGGCTGCCATCGGCGATTCTCTTTGAAATTTCTACTGCACTTAAAGAAAGTAATTCATCCATTGTTTGCTTACGCTAATTACCGCTAATAGAAAACGCTAATGACTGCTAATTTATTCGTGTTTTCCCATTCGCGTAAATTCGCGTGTTTTAAATTCGCGTAAATTCGCGTTTACTCAAGGACTTTGGGGATTTTAAAATATCGTTCCTGTCGTGAGGGGGCATTTTCTAAAATTTCTTCTTTTGCGGTTGAGGGTTTTACTTCGTCGTTGCGTAAGACGTTACGCTCTAAGTGCAAGCCTCTTAAAGGCTCTACGCCTTCTACATCCAATTTTTTTAATTTATCGATGTAACTAAGAATATTGGATAGCTGGCTTTCTAAGAATTGTTTTTGTTCCTCGCTTACTTCTATCCGCGCCAAGCCGGCCACATATTCTACAGTTTTTTTATCTACCATATTACACTTTAGGCAAGTCTTTTAAGGCTTCTTTTATTGCCTCGGTTGGGTGGGCGTAGTTTACGAGTTCCCTATCGAGAAATTTATCGTATGATGCCAGATCCAAAAAGCCGTGGCCGCTTAAGTTAAAAACAAGGCATTTTGATTTTTTTTCTTTTTTAGCAATATCAATTGCCACTTTTATCGCGTGCGCTGATTCAGGCGCAGGAATGATGCCTTCTGTCTGTGCGAATAAAACCGCTGCTTCAAATACTTCCAGTTGTTGAAAGGCGTATGCTTCAATAATTTTTTTATCATGCAGGGCGCTCACTAAAGGGGAGCAGCCGTGATAACGCAGCCCTCCGGCGTGAATTCCGGCAGGCATAAATTTATGCCCTAAAGTAAACATTTTTAAAAGCGGTGTTAATGAAGCGGTGTCGCCGAAATCATACTCGTATATGCCTTTGGTAAGGCTGGGGCAGGCAGAAGGCTCAACCGCGATAATACGCATGCCCGGCTTCTTTAATTTATCTTTAACAAACGGCAAAACTAAACCGCCGAAATTACTTCCTCCACCTACGCAGGCAATCAAATAATCTGGCGCCTCTTTTAAAATTTTAAGTTGTTCTTTGGTTTCCAGGCCTATAACCGTCTGATGCAAAAGAACGTGGTTAAGAACACTGCCCAGAGAATAATTGGTTTCTTTGTTTTTTGCGGCTTCTTCTACCGCTTCAGAAATAGCTATACCTAAGCTTCCCTGGCAATCAGGTTCTTCTTTTAAAATTTTTCTCCCGGATTCTGTGGTATTGGAAGGTGAAGCGATGATTTCCGAACCCCAGATACGCATCATGGATTTGCGAAACGGTTTCTGATGGAAACTGACCTTTACCATATAAACCCTGCAGCCCAGAGAAAACACGTTGCAGGCAAAGCTTAAAGCGGCTCCCCATTGGCCGGCGCCGGTTTCGGTAGCAAGGCGCTTTATGCCTGCTTCTTTATTATAGTATGCTTGAGCAATAGCAGTGTTGGTCTTATGGCTTCCGGTGGGAGAAACACTTTCATCTTTATAGTATATCCGTACCTTAGTTTTCAAATATTTCTCAAGGCGCCTGGCGCGGCGCAGCGGTGTCGGCCGCCACAGTCTGTAAATCTGGCGCACCTTATCCGGAATTTCTATCCAGCGCTCGCCGGACATTTCCTGCTTTATCAAACTCAAAGGGAAAATGGGGCGCAGGTCATCGGGGCTGATAGGTTTACCTGTTGCCGGATGTATAGGCGCAGGTAAAGAGAAGGGTAAATCCGGCACAAGATTATACCAGGCATGCGGAATCCGGCCTTCTCCAAGCAGAGTTTTTACGTTATCCATAGAAGATAATTATAATGTAAAAGCACGTTAATGCAAATGAAAAAACACAGATAAATGGGGGGCGCTTTAGTATTTAGCGGGCGATAAAATTAAGGAGTGAAGGTAATGGCTAAGGTTACGATACCTGTTTCGTCCATAGGTTAGGTCGTTCGTAATTTAAAAATTCGAAGCACGAAATCCGAAATATGAAACAAATCCTAATTTTCTAATTTTCAAAATTTATTGTTTCGGATTTATAAGCCGTAACCGCTGAACGTAACCGAAACAGGCTTCGTTGCCCTAACCGCTACCGGCATACTTATGCTGGTCGGTATTTACCCTTAAAAAGGGTAAATTCCAGAAAAGCCTGCAGGCGGCGTGAACGGCTGGGGTGCCTTAATTTTTTCAATGCTTTGGCTTCGATTTGCCGGATTCTTTCGCGGGTAACCTTAAAAATCATTCCTACCTCTTCGAGCGTTTTAGCGGCTCCATCTTCCAGGCCAAACCTAAGCATAAGGATTTTTCTCTCCCGCTCGGTTAAGCTGTCCATGGCCTGACCAAGTTCTTCTTTTAGCATTGAGAATACGGTAGCGTTTGCCGGAGAGACTGCTTTTTTGTCTTCAAGAAAATCTCCGAAATAAGTATCGCCGTCATCGCCTATGGGCGTATGTATAGAAATAGGCTGTTGAGAAACTTTAATAATGTCTTTTACTTTAAAAATAGGCAGATGCAGTTCTTTGGAAAGCTCATCCGGGGTGGGCTCTCTGCCTTTATCCTGTATAAAAAGGCGCGAGATACGGATAATCTTATTAATCGTTTCGGTCATATGCACCGGTATCCTTATGGTCCGCGCCTGATCGGCGATTGCACGAGTAATAGCCTGGCGTATCCACCAAGTAGCGTAGGTTGAGAACTTATAGCCTCTTTTATATTCGAACTTCTCTACCGCTTTGATTAAGCCGATGTTGCCCTCCTGGATCAGGTCAAGGAAAGACAATCCTCTGTTAACATATTTTTTGGCTATACTGACCACCAGCCTTAAATTCGCTTCAACCAGCATTTTTTTTGACTTATTGTAGAGCCGCTGTTTCTCTAAAATAGCGCGCATCTTCTCGCGAATCACTTCTTCACCAAAACCAAGTTTCCTTACAAGCGCGCGTTTTGTTTTCTGCGCGGCTCTTTTGTCATGCTTGGCGGATTTGCTCCTGCCTTTGTTTGCTGTTATTTTTCTGTTCAGTTTTTCTATCGCATGGACTATTGAGTTTATTTTAGCAATAATTTCCTCAATAATTACTATTGTAAAATTAAAGCTCTTAAGAATCTCTTTCTGGTGCTCTATTGCCTTGGTGCGTGCTAATTTCCCGTATAATTTTGCAATCCTGGCAATTTCTTTATCTTTATTTTTGATTTCGCCTTTCACAAAATCATCGGCGTTAAGTTCGTCTTTGATTAACTTCTGGGAAATCTCGATAAAGACGTCGCGTGCCAAGCCTGTCGAGAAAACGTCCCGGCGCAGCACTTCCTCGCGCTCTTCGATATCTTTAGCCAGGCGCAGCTCTTCTTCGCGAGTAAGGAGCGGGATTTGTCCCATTTGTTTTAAATACATCTTTACCGGGTCATCCACGGGAAGCGACTCTGCGGGAGCCTCTTTCTTTTCCCGGTCCTTTTCCCATTCTTCCACCTCTTTGGCTTCCAGAATGCTGATATTCTGATTATCAAGACGATCGAAAATCGTATCCATTTCTTCGGAGCTTACTATTTCTTCCGAAAGAAAATGGTTAATTTCATCATAGGTGAGATAACCCTTCTTTCTTCCCAAGTCAACCAGCTGCTCAATACTCTTTTCCAGAATCTTTCTTTTACTCATTTTCCATCCTCGCTATTTATTTTACCGTATTGTGTCACCAAGACTTTTAAACGTTCCCTGTCGCCTTTGGCTTCTGCTTCTTTGATTTCATTTTTTATTTTTTCCTTAACAACTTTTGTGCGCTGCTGCAATATTTTTGCAAGGCTGCTCTTGAATATTTCTTTATCAAGCGGTATTTCTTCATCCATAATAATTTGAGAAGCAAAACCGCATATTTCTTTGTCCTCGATGGTGCTTAAAATCTTCGAAGAAGAATATTCCTCGCTGCCGGTATATCTCTTGAAAAAATAAGCTACGGCCCTGCGGGCAATAGGCGAGGCAAAATCGTCTTCTCTGACGCTTTTGCGCAAGAGAGCCAGAGCCTTATGGTTTGTAAACATAAACTTTAGCAACACCCGCTCGGTAATTGACACGCGCGCCTCGGGCTGGCGCATAAGAGATGTATCGTATGTTTTACTTTGACTGGCGTGTTTTGCGATTTTTCTAAACTCGGCAATCACCACTTCTTCTTTTATCTGTAGGATTCCCGAAAGGCGCTTTATATATTCATAGCGAACAATTTCACTTTGAAGTTTAGCGATGGTCGCGAGCATCTCCTGCGCAATTTTAGTTTTACCCTCGATGCTCGCAACGTCATAGACCTTTCTAAATATGCCTATTTTATAATCAAAGAAATCGCTTTTTGCCTCAAGAAGCTTGCGAAAGGCGTCAATTCCTTTTTCGCGCACAAGCGAATCAGGGTCAAAGCCCTTAGGCAAGCTTACTATCTTGACATTAATATCATTTTCTAAAACTAGATCCAGCGCGCGCAGAGTAGCCATTTCTCCTGCTTTATCTGAATCAAATAATAAAATGACATTAGAAGTATATCTCCTGATCAATCTGATCTGTTCGGCGGTCAAGGCTGTGCCAAGTGAAGCAACAATATTGCGTGCGCCGCAGGAGTAAGGAGTGATCATGTCTAAATAACCCTCAACTACAATAACCGAATCTTGTTGTAATATTTCCTCTTTTGCGAAATTCAGGCCGAAGAGATGCTCGCGCTTACTGTACAACGGGCCCTCCAGTGAATTAATGTACTTGGGGCTTTTGGGATCATCCCTCCAGAGCCTTCCTCCAAAGCCGATGACCCTTGAGCGCGTATCGAAAATTGGAAACATAATCCGGTCATTGAACACATCGCGCCAGCCTCCTGAATTTCTTGCTGACACTAGCGATGCTTTTTCCAGCGCTTCCAGAGAAAAACTTTTTTTACGCAAGCTATCCAGTATGGTATTTCTTCCGGGAGCGTAGCCTATATAAAATTTTTTGATTGTCTCCTGGGTTATGCCTCTTTTATAAAGATAATCCAAGGGTGCTTTTGCACTCAAAAGGCTATCGTGAAAAAGGCGGGAGGCTTCCTGCACTGCTGTATAGAGCGTGGTCTTTATTTGATTCTGCTCTTGCCTCTGATACGGTATAACTATTCCTAATCTTGTCGCAAGAATCTCTATCGCCTCGGGAAAAGTCACTTTTTCATAGAGCATGAGAAACTGGATAGCACCGCCGCCTGCGCCGCAGCCAAAACAGTGAAATATCTGCTTTTGTGAGCTCACTAAAAAAGAAGGTGTTTTTTCGCCATGGAAAGGGCATAAAGCCTTAAAATTTCTTCCCGCTTTTTTTAAAGGGATATAGGAACCGATTAACTGGCCGATGTCCGTCCTGCTTTGAATATCTTCTATGAATGATTGGGGGATCATGTTTGTTGGTAGATGCGGAACTACGCGGATTCATACGCAGATAAACGCTGATGGTTTAAATCTGCGTGTATCCGCGTTCCTATCTGCGTGTATCCGCTTCTATTTACTCCTTTTAAACCGCCTGAATCCCGAGAATTCGTGAATTTTTAATTTTCCCTTGCTCTCTAAGTGATCAAGCATAAGATTAACGCCTAAATTGTCGGAAGCTATATGCGATGCAAAAATAACATTGATATTCTCTTCCTTACATTTTTTAAAATGCTCTTCCGATTGATGCATGGCAATAATCGTATCAACCCCGCAGCTAGAGAGTTTTTGATAAATTTCTTTGGGCCCTTCGGTGCCTCCGGTGAAATCTACATAGACATGCGCGGCTCGCGCCTGTTTGTTACCAATGACAATCTTAGGTGAGTTATTGCCACAAGCGGCCGTCTCATATTCCGGCAAAGAAAGCAAAATATCTAATATTTTACCGAGAGTATTGGGTTTTTCTCTTTTTACTAAATCACTGATATAGCGATGCGCAAGATTATCGCATGGGGTGTGCATGCATAAAAAGTTTATATTCAAGAGGCGCGCTGCGTCTACGCTGCGGCTGTAATTTGCCGCATTAACCCGGCGTCCTACTTCTTCTTTTCGCGCGTCAAGCAGGTTTTGCGCAACAGAAACCGGGACACCCTCTTGCAAAAATGCGTCAACCTGTAAATCCATCACGTCAAAAAAACGGGCATATGCCCTGCCTGCGGGGTGATGCGAAACAACGGCATCTATTTTTACTCCTTTTTCTTTTAAGCGGTCAACCAGGAGCAATTCTCCTGTGTCCACATCAATGCCTACAATCAATGATTGTATTTCGGCTGAAAAGTCTCCATGTAAAATGCGGGTATCCGAAAAAGGGTTAAAAAGAGAGTCTGCATCTACAAACTTTTTTTCATCGGGTTTTAGCGCATCATAAGTTTTTTTAAGGTTTTGAAGATTCTTTTCAATTTCTTTTTTATCGCGTATGTCCGCTTTAATGCCTTCATTTATGATCTCTTCGTAAATTGCTTTTAGCTTCATGATAAATTTTTTCCTCCTTATTTTTTGAAAAAGTAGGACAAGAATACTTTAGCCGCTCCTAAGGAAGTTGCGTGCGCCCTGGGGGCAATATCTTTGAACAGGCGATATGATAAGCTACGCTCCAGGGATTCAGGCTGGCTTGAGGCGGTATGCAAAATAAAAATAATGACACTGGCTAATAATGAGAACCTAAGCCCCCCGATTATAAGCGAAAGCCACCTCTGTGACGAAGAAAACTCTTTCGCCTGGAAAAGAAGCATTATTATTTTGCGTAAGAGAGAAAAAACTAACGTTACACTTAGGAGAATCGAAAGAAAAACTATGCAATCGAGTTGTCTTTTATCGAGGAAGAGAAATTTACCGCTGGGCGTGGCGGAAAACACAGGATAGAAATGAAACGCGATTGTGGTACCCGCGAAAAGCCCGATTGCTTTAAAGCCTTCGCTTATGATACCTCTTGAAACCGCACTATAGATGATTCGCAAAAAAAGGATTAATAAACAAAAATCTATTAATCCGAATGTTCCCACTGCTTCCATTATTTTAATTTTAGTTAGTATATAACATATTAAAAAAGAAATGTCAAGAAAGCGTTTACAGTATAATAAAATCAACCTATTCGACTCACACGGCGCTAAAATGCGGTGTTCGTGGTTCGACAAGCTCACCATTCCCTGTCGGCTATACTGAGCGGCGCCTTTTTGGCGCCGCCGAATGTATCAATAAAAAAGGGGTAATTTAGCGATTGCTTGCTTTTAGAAGCGCTTTATGGTAATTTAAAGACACTTCTGGAAAAGACTATGAATACACCACAAAGCCGCAAAATTCCGCAAAAGCGCAAAAAGAATGTAATAGCAGGTTAGCAAACGGGTTTATTCTTCGCGCCTCTTTTTTGCGCCTTTGCGCACCCTTAGCGGTTTAGCGGTGTAGAAAAAATTATTTCAAAAAAACAATTAAAAGATTGTGGAAGAAAAATTTGCAATAGCCTTAAGTGAACGAAATGACGAAGAAGCAATCAGGGAAGTTTCTCTGAAAATAAAATCAATTTTCCCGAAAACCTTAAAAGCCTTCTTCGTATTCTTTACTCCTCATTACCAACCCGCTGTTTTGCTTAAAAATATCGCGCTTACCTTAAAACCACAAGCCATCTTGGGCGTTGGGGCCCCATATCTGACCTTTGAGGATAAAATTATTGAAAAGGGCGTTGTTGGTTGTTGTTTAAACAAAGATGAATTGAATTTGCGGGGATTTTTTAGTAAAAGTTCTGAACAAGAAGATATTGAAACAGCAATGCGCAAAACTATTAAAGATTTCCCCAGAGAAAAACAATTCCTCCTCTCTTTTATTCCGGCGCGTTTTTCACCTTCCGACTGTCTGCGTAGTTTTTCTTTAACGCTGGGAAAAACTCCAAGTATTATAGGGGCGGGCTTCTTGCGTGAACACACGGTAAAAAATTTTAAATTTTTCAATGAAACGGTAGATGAGGGCTTATTGAGTGTTATAGGCAGCGGCATCGAAATAACCTCGCTTGAATTAGGAGGCTTTCTGCCTGTAGGAAAGCCTTTTAAGTTGACGCGCGTGAAAGCTAACCGTGGCCTTATTATGGAAATTGACGATAAGCCCGCGATTACGATTTATAAGCATTATCTTGAGGAGAAATTCGACACTTTTATCAGGAACAGACTTTTTACGCTTTATCCTTTGGGCGTATGGGACGATAATCGTCTTCGGCTTGTTTATATACTTGATTATCTGGATGACGGTTCCTGCACATATATAGGCGAAGCAAAAGAGAATGCTCAAGCACAAATCATGCTTTTTAATCCTCCTTCGCTATTCTCTTCGATAAAGAAAGACCTGGCCAGAGGCAGGGCCGGCAATAAAAATGAGGGCCTTGCGTTTATCGTAAATTCAACAATGAGAAAAAAGATATTAAAAGATTACGCTTATGAGGAGGCGAGGTTAATAAAAAAACAATTGGGAGAAAAAATGAAAGTAATCGGCATATATTCAGATTATGCAGTTTTCACTGATAATACCCATCGGACCAATATTGAGGCAGGAAATCCGATAATTACTTTCTGGGAATAAAGGGTCTTTCGAAAATATGCAATTTCTGCTATAGTGATTAAAGGAATTGTTCCCGGCTCCATAAAGATTGTAGCCGTTTAGGCCCCAAAGAATAAAAATATGATATTGTCAATAACCCCCCTTAGTGGCTTGGTTTTTTTTCTGTTCCTCGTCATAATCATACTTTCGGTGTATCTTATCAATAAACTGCAGACTGTTGCGGGATTGCGCGATACCGTGGCTGGCCTTGCTAAAACCGTTCAAAACCTGGATCATCAGGCAAAACTTATCATTAAAAGCGACATTGAGCTGAAACTTTACCAGGAAGAGGTTGAAGATAAATTAAATAAATTAACGCTGCTCAAAAATCTTATAATTTCCTCTATACACATCCTAGATAAAGAACAGCTTTATTCCCAGATAGACGATAAAATAATTAACGACCTTGGCTTTAAAAAGGGGCTGATTTTTAACTTTGATGATCTTTATGTAAAAGCCAACGTAGGCTTCTTAGACCACGACTTAGAAATTATCAAAAATTCACTCACGCACAAAAGGAATGTGCTCAAGGGCAATTTCCTGTTTGATGCCGAAGCAGATATATGTAAGGATTTAATTAATGGCGGCATTGGCCAAGATGTCCTTATCGCGTCAATAAAAGCGCGGGAAAATGTATACGCCGTTCTTCTTCTTAGCGAACGCATTGCCGCAGGCGGCATCAAAATCGCAGAGAAAGAAATAATCACAATCATCTGTATGTATCTCGGCCAGTGCCTTGACAACATAAAACTTTTTGAAGAGCTTTATCGCACCAAGGATGAATTGGAGAAGAAAATAAAAGAACGCACAAATGAACTCGTAAAAAGCTTGCGAGAAATCGAAGTTGTCAGCCGCGCTAAATCTGATTTCGTGTCAAGTGTCTCTCATGAACTGCGAACGCCTCTGACTTCGGTAAAGGGTTTTTCTTCGCTTCTAGTGGAAGAAAAATTCGGTAAACTCCCTCCAGAAGCTAAAGAGCGGCTCAAAAAGATAGACGAAAACGTCAACAAACTTGTGGATATGGTTAATACTTTGCTGGATATTTCCAGAATCGAATCGGGAAGAATGGAAATAAAGATTGCTCCCTGCGATATTGTAAAAGTAATAAAAGAAACGAGTGATTTTCTTTCTCCTCAACTACACGCAAAAGAAATAAAATTTAATCTGGATGTCCCTGAAGCCCTTTCTGTCTATATGGATAAAAATCTGATAGAACGGGTGTTAATCAACCTTATCAATAACGCCATAAAATTTACGCCCAAGGCAGGAATGATTACAATAAGCTGTAAACAAGAAGGCTTAAAATGCGTCGTGAGCGTTTCAGATACGGGTTTTGGTATAGAAGAAGAAAATTTGGAGAAAATATTTCAGGAATTTTTCAGAGTGGACAATCCTATCAATAGAGAGATGCGTGGCACGGGGCTGGGCTTATCCCTGGTCAAAAGGATTATTGAAAACCATAAAGAAAAAACATGGGTGGCATCGAAAGTCGGCAGCGGAACAACGTTTTATTTTACTTTAAAATTAAGCGAAAATGTATAAATTAAAAGTCCTGGTTGTTGACGATGACCCTGACATTCTTGATTTGCTTTGCTCTACCCTTGAAGGCGAATATGATGTTATCAAGGCTTCCCTTGGTAATGAAGCTCTGGAAAAAGTAAAGGAAGGCCTGCCCGATCTCTTGGTTCTGGATTACATGCTGCCTGATTTGCAAGGCATTGAAGTATGCAAAATTTTACGAAAGGACTCATTATCCATGCATCTGCCCATACTTATGCTTACCGGAAAGGGTGAAACCGATGATAAAGTCAGGGGGCTTGAGGCGGGCGCCGATGACTACATGGTCAAGCCCTTTTCACCGCAGGAACTTATT
>JAQTOI010000027.1 GCA_028713415.1 Candidatus Omnitrophota bacterium | reverse complement strand
GTATGAAAAGAGTGCTTGTTACAAACGAAACTATTACCATCCAGCGCAAGGCTGTTTTACCTCTGAAAACGTAAAAGGCTGAGACTGCCAGAGGCAGGGTCAAGACAAGATAAGCCGCAAGTATCGGGCCGCCCCAAAAACCCGCCATTGCCCGCGGATACTCATCGCCTGTCACATAGGACTCAAAATTAAAATATCCCGGGAACAATGATGTTACGCCCAGCCTGAAATATTCAGCAAGGCCTAATATTGAAGCGAATAACGCGGTGAATACAAAGAATAAAACTATCTTACGTATAATACCTGTTTCTTTAACGAGGCAATGCAGTACATAGAATGCCGGCAAACAAAAAACGAGGTAATTAAAGTATGATAGTGCTATATTAATATCTCGGTCAGGCATCTGTGAGGCAGTAAATAGGCCAAAACATACAAAAAAGATAAAGAATACCCCTGGAGCCGTAAACCAATTAGCGAGATGACGTTGTGGTCTTTTGCCTGTAATGATAAGCATACAAAATAGGTATAGGACAAGGGACTCAGATGGAGAAAATCGTATATATTGACCTATATACATCGTTCTCTGTCCCAGCATAAACAAGATAACGACAAAATATATTAAATTGATTAATGCTCGTTCCTGGCTTTTAATAAATGCGAATAAAATGGTTATGATTATGAGCGCAATGATAAAAATTTCTGCTTTGGTAGAAATTGAGAATGCCACAAAAATTATAAAAAGCGTGAGATTAAATAGAATAGTTACCCAATGAATGGTGGGAAGTTTTTCTTTAAAATTAATTTTAGTCATGGCGCAATAAATTTCTTAAAATTTATATTTCAATTGTAATAAAACTACACTATTTTTTATGCAGCATATCTTTATAGACACAAAATTTTAAAATGCTTACAAAGTAAGGCCAAAACAAACCGCGCCATCCGTCGCGAAAGCCGGCTTTTAAAAAATACAGGTAGATAAAAATGCTTATCGGCTTAATTAATAAGTCGTACAGCATAACGTGCGCGTTTTCTTTTTTTAGCTGAAGTAATTCTAGCCTGCGGTATCGTTTAAATTTCCAGCGTACAGTTTTCCAATCTTGGAAACCGTAGTGTAAAACATGATTTTGCAGTTGGCCTATTTTTGCATCAACAATCAATTGCGCATGTATGTATTTATCCTCGTAACGGAATATATTTTTAAAAAGCCTGATTCTATTTCCTGGATATAAACCAGCGCTTTTTACCCATTTTCCAAAAATATAATTTTTCGTAGGTACTCTAAAGGCGTTTTCAGAAATAGCTTCTTGCGAAAGGATCTGCTTTATTTCTAAGGCGAGCTCTTCGGTTGCCACCTCATCAGTATCGATCTGGAATATCCATTTATATGTACATTTGGGTATAGCCCAATTTTTTTGGTCGGCGGAATTCTTGTGGGCGTACTGATAAATTTTTTTGGTATACTCTTTGCAGGTATCGATTGTTTTATCGGTACTAAAGCTATCGCAAATAACTACTTCATCCGCCCACTTTACGCTCTCCAAACATCGCTTGATAATAAGCTCATTGTTGTACGTATGTACCAGTATCGAAAGTTTATGCATTCGTGAGTTTTAAAAATGTTCGTTCTGATTCAAGGCTATATCTTTCCAAAGAAAACATCTTCTGCGCTTTTTGCCGAGCAAACCGCCCCATACTAAGCCTTAAAGTTTTGTCGTCTATAAACTTCCTAAGCGCCTGCGCAATTTCTTGCGGGCAGGATGGCGGAACCAGGATTCCGCAGTCATCGCATACCAATTCGTTTGTTCCGGGAACCGCTGTTGCAACGATTGCCTTAGCCATGGCCATGGCGTAAATTACTGTTAAAGGGCAGCCTTCCGGTTCAATTGAAGAATGAACAAATATATCAAAACATGCTAAGATATCCGGAAGGTCTTCGCGAAATCCGGGAATTATCATTGCTTCTTCTAAGCGTAATTTTCTTATTTCACTCATAATTAGTTCACTGTATCTTTGCGTTTCAAATACTGGCCCGCCGACCAAGAAGAATTTAGCCTTTGGGTAATCATTGTGAATAATGCCTGCGGCCCTGATAAAATCGAGTTGGCCTTTCCAATAGGTAAAGCGGGCGATATGTCCGATTATTATATCTTCATCTTTGATATTAAACTCCCTGCGTATCTTAAATGCATCTGCCGTTTCCGGATTGAATTCTTTTAATGTTATACCATTATATATTATAATAACTTTTTTTCCTAAAAATTTATAAAATTGCCCTGCTATTGCCTGAGAACCGGCGATAATGTAATCCGCTAAAAAAAATCCCCAAAGATTGACAACGCATCTTAGTAAGCCAAACACCCTATTTCCGTCCACAACATCCTGCATATCCCATAAGCATTTTGTCTTTGCGAGTAACGCTGCTAAACTACCGTAGAAATTTGACAATAGGCCTTTGGTACAGATAATATCAAATTTATTTTTTTTAATTAATTTTTCGCACCTTATTGCCGAAAACAAAAAAACAATAAAATTATACATGATCGCAAATGGATTAAGTAAAAGAAATTTTTCTCCTAATACCAAGCTTGTTGAATAAAATTTAGGCAGTTTTATAATGGAATATGGAATATTTAAATATCTGCATTTTTCAGTCAATTTTCCCTCTGCGGGGCATAAAAAAAATATATCAAATTTACCTTTATCCAGTTCCTTTGCCAAGGCGATAGCATTGTATTCAATGCCGCCCATACGGGACTCCTGCATCAGGAAACATATTCTTATTTTATCCAACTTTCCTGCTCTCTTTTATACAACTAAAATATTTTAGTTCATTTATACTTGTATATAGTTTCTGAAATAGCGTTGATTGCCGTATGCATATAGGTTCTTAAAATTTTAAAAATAATTGTTATATTGCCTGTTTTCATGAGATTTAAAAAAACGCGCGCCTTTCTTTTTAAAACTGCGGAGATATATTTTATATTTTTGCTTTTATATATCTCCAATAAAGAATCTAATTTTATATGCGGCGGTTCAATTCCGGGGAATCTATAAAACCAGACAATTCTTGTTTCTTTCATCTGCCATAACCTTTCTTTTCCGCAACAATGGACAATGTATGCATCGTCTCTGTATTTTAATTCTCCAGCCTCAATTCGCCATTGCATGTCGATTCCAGAGTAGCTAAAATCCGATCCGATGAGTTCGTGCTTAGGCTTATAATCAATACTTTTAAAATACATGCCCAAGAGGTCCTGATCATTCATCTGAAAATTCCAATTATTTTTTTCAGCCAGGCTTCTTAGGGTGGGCCAGTTTATAAATCCAGGCCTTCCTACCAACATAAGCCCTCCGCTGATTGGCAGGTTTTCATCATTCCAATAATGTACGGCTATGAAAGGTTTGTCATTACGCAATTGCCACAGGACAGTAAGGTCTTTAAGAATCAGCGCATCCAGGTCAACATAAATAACCGGCTCCACAAAGTCAGACAAAAATTGCAATTTATAATAACTGCTTGCTGCCCATAAGTTTTTGCCGTGCCATTCGTACGAATCCTTTTTCGGTAATACTTCTGCTCCTTTGCTTTGAAAATAGGCTATAAGTTCTGAAGGCATTCCCAGGTCCCCAACATATATCTTCGCGGACGGACAACTCTTTTGCGCAAAATAAAGCCAGATTTTGGCCATTCTGTTCCAGTTCTTATCAACGCCTCGGCAAATAGACAGGATATTCATTTCTTAATTGAATACCAGGTAGGCCATGCCTCTTTAGTAACAAAAAGCTTCTGCCTGTGTTCTTTAACAAATTCATCGACAGCTCTTTTTACGCCAAAAATTCCCATTTTTAGGTTTCCGTCAAGATAGTCGTGGCCGCACAAAATTCCCCCCTTTTTTAACCTCTGCCACCAGCTATTCAGATCTTTCTTGCATTCTTCATAGGAATGATTTGCGTCAATATACACAAAATCAAACGTATCTGCATCAAAATTATTTGCTGCCTCCTGAGAAGTCATGCGTAAAATTACGCTTCTGGCTCCATACTTTTTTAGTCTCTCTGTTGTCATATGGAACCGCTTGTCCTGCTTCTTCTGCGATACGTTATTGACATCAATGTATTCCGACTCAAATTCCAGCCAAGGGTCAACCGAATAGAGAATAGAAAAAGAGCTATTAATAAGTATGAATTCAGAAGAATCTCCTTCCAGAACGCCGATCTCTATGGCTTTGCCTGTAAGCCGTAACGCTTTAGAAAGCCTCATTAGACCGGATTTATTGCCGACCTGCTTATTAAAGAAAAATCGGATGCGATAATAAAGCAGTTGTATTTTCTCTTCACCTATTACGATATTACCAAAGGTAATTTTGCGGATGAACTCCGCGATTAAAACTGCTCTGCCCATATTTATTATTTGATACGTTCGGCGGCGCACAAACCGCGCCTTTTAAGGCGCGGAATATGCCGGCGCCGCTCAGTATCAACCCTGAGCGCAAACCCCGGGTTTTAACCCGGGGAAGTCGAATGGGTTGTTTTC
The DNA here is from genome assembly GCA_028713415.1 of Candidatus Omnitrophota bacterium. Lineage (GTDB taxonomy): Bacteria > Omnitrophota > Gorgyraeia > Duberdicusellales > 4484-171 > JAQTOI01. Next base: position 15,801 of record JAQTOI010000027.1, on the reverse strand, counting down.
TACAAGTATTTGTAAATCATTCAGATATTTTTGATAGTAACCGCGGGCACTCCTCCAACCATTGTTTTTTCAGCGGCATCTCTATTCACAAAGCTCATTGCCGCAACCAGAGAGCCCTTATGTATAGTAACGCCTCCTTTTATTGTAACTGACGCTCCTATGTAAACGTCATCTTCAATGTTAAGGGGGGCTTTTTGGGCGGGCATTATTTTACTTATCGATGAGCCTCCGGCATCAAAATGAGTAAGCAATGTTGCACGCATGCTGACAATGACGCGTTTACCCAATGTCATTTTATCGGTAAGGTCAAGAAAGGCCTCTCTTCCTAAATAACTCTCGTCGCCAATCTCTAAATTTTTATAATCTTTCTTTGCATTATGGATGACAAGCGGACCATGCACTATAACGTTATCTCCAATGTGCGCTCCGTATTTTCGTAGTGTCGGCACGATTAATGATGGCGGCATAAAATAGAGTAAGGCGCATATGCCGTCTATTTTATATACTTTGTAAGCAGCACATATTAAAACCTTAAAGAACAAATTGACGATCAGTTTTAGATTTGATTTTTTTTCTTTAGCCATGGCACCTCTTTTTTTAATTTGACACTGTATCGTTTTGAAAAACACGCAGATATCTATCCGTCATTCCCGAAATATCAAAAATTTTAATAGCTTCGGCTGATGCTATTTCTAATTTAGCGCGCAATTGTCCGTCGGCCAGCAAAGAAATTATGTTGTCGGCTAGAATCCTGGGATTTTCTTTTTCTACTAATATGCCGCTTACTTCATTCTCGATTATTTCTTCCGGGCCTCCGCAACGAGTAGCAATAACGGTTTTACCGCAGGCAAATGCCTCTAGTATTATAAGGCCGAATGATTCTACGCGCGATGGCACTACTAAGAATTGACATCCTTTCAGCAGCTGCGCAATTTCTCCTGGGCTGCTGCGGCCATAGAAAAATATACGCCCTTCTAATCCCAAACCGCGCATCTGCTCTTCCAATGATTTTTTTTCCTCCCCATCTCCTGCCAGAACAAGATCTACATTGGGGAATTTTTCTAAAACGTACTTAAAAGCATTTATTAATATATCAAAACCCTTCTTGTAAATAAATCTGCCATAACTTAAAAGATACGGCTTTGGATGATGGAATGGCTGAAAATTTTCAAACATAGTGCGGTCTATGCCGTTATAAATAACAACGCTTTTTGCTTTTATCAGCGGCTCTAAATCAAGAGCGCGTTTTAATAAATTTTTTGAGCAGGCGGTAATGGCATCGGCTCCTTGAAGAATCTTTTTTAAGGCTTTTAGTTTCTGCTCGGAAACTTCAACCTTTGCGCGCGTAGAAATGGAAAACCACCGCTCAATATCATCCCCGTGCAATGAAACCACCAGGCGAAACTTATGCTTATTTCTCAACGCCAGTGCAAAGGCAGTTTGAACATCAGGAAAATGAATATTAACCACATCCGGCTTAAAATTCTCTACCAGGGAAGACAGTTTAAACAAAGTGTAAGGGTAAAATAATAACGATGCTGAAAATAAATCCGGGCGGCCTCTTGCGATGTCGCCAAAATCTGGTTTCAAAAATAGCCAGCGCCGTACGGGTACCTCGTCTATAGTTTCTTTAGACGGCAAATACCTGGGGTAACGATTGGTAACTACCTGGACTTTGTGCCCGTTACTGGACAGATTCCGGGCAAGCAGGTGCACAACGCTTTGCACTCCTCCAATAACGGGGCGATAAGAACTGGGAAAAAGTAAAATACGCATATTTAATTTCTCTAGTATGGCGCACTAGTACAAAACGCTGAAGCTTATAACACTGCAATCACTTAAATTGCTTGAACCGAAAAATTTCTTTAGTGTGCAATATATATTTAAAAAGAGTCTTTAGGATACCTAAACCGTATATGACTGAAGGAAAAAATTTGATACTTGAAGCTTCTTCGAAATAACGTGTCCTGATGGGAATTTCCTCTATCCGGAAAAAATGCAATAGCCCCTGAATAATTATTTCAGTATCAAATAGAAAACCATCTGAGTTTTCCATGAAATTTATTGCATTTAAATAGGCGGCGCTATAAGCTCTAAACCCGCTATGATATTCTGTAAGATAAGTGCCCAGTACAACATTCTCCAGGGCAGTAAGGATTATATTAGCGTTATGCTTCCAAAGAGGCATTCCCCCTTCCAGGGCTCCTCCTTTCATCATGCGGGAGCCAAAAACTGCATCGGCAAGGCCTTTTTGAATGGGGGCTATAAGCTGCGGGATTACGGTTGGGTCATATTGATAATCAGGATGAACCATAACCACAATTTCCGCACCCATCTCCAGTGCTTTCCTGTAACATGTTTTCTGATTCGCTCCATAACCGCTGTTTTTCTGGTGCCTGAATACTTTTAGACCGATTTTTTGGGCTACCTCTACTGTGCCATCTTGGCTTGCATCATCAACAAGTATCACGTCATCTATTATGTCTTTAGGTATGTCCTGTACTGTAAGCTCAAGCGTTTTAGCGGCATTATAGGCTGGCAAAACTGCTATCGTTTTCATTCTTCTTGGCGGATATTCTTCTTCTTTTCTTCTCTCTTCGTGGACTAATATTAAATTGCGCTTCTTTCTTGCCAATACCGCTATCTGATCATGAAAGTTTAACTTAAATAACTTATTTTTTCTAAAAGCACTTCCTGTTATAAAGTTAAATACATTGCTTAGAAAAATGCTGTAATTACTAAGGCGCCGGATTATATATTGCCTGCTGAATAATCTTGCATGAGAGACATATTGGATAGTTTCAAATCCTGTAACACTTAACATTCTCGCAAGTGTTTTTCTAGAAAAATAGAAAAGATGCGCCTGTTGAATACCCCACCATTTTCCCCGTAATAATTTATTGGAAAAACTCTCTACATCAGGCGTGGCGATATATAAAATACCGTCTGGCTTTAAGATACGCCTGGCTTCTTCCAATGTTTTTTTGGGGTCGGGCAAATGCTCAATGGTATCCGCCATTACTATGGCGTCAAAATAGCTGTTGGGAAAGTTTGCTTTTGCTAAATCCCCCTCAAAAACATCCAGGCCAAAGTTTTTTCTTGCGCTAGTTACCGCCCATTGGGATAATTCCACTCCATATGGCTGCCAGCCTTCTTTTTTAGCTTCATCCAATAAAAAACCAGCACAACAGCCAATATCCAATATTTTTCCTTTTCGTGCAAACCGAGAAATTTTTTTCAAAATTATCGCTGCGCTAGCGCGGCGGCCTTTTTCCTCAAAGATATATTCTTCATCGCACATATTTTGATACTTCTCATGAATCTTTTCCCGGCTTTCGCGGGGATTGGCATAAATAAAACGGCACTGCAAACAACGCACAATTGTTAACGATAATAAGTCTGATTTTGGGTCAGTAATTTTATATTCTGTAACTGCACCGTCTGCGTCAAAATTTCTTTTAATTTTATACAAAGTCTCAAAATGTGAAGACCCGCATAAATTGCAACGTGTATTTTCCATCATGTTTTCGGAATAATTATCGTCCGTCATAATTAGCGACCCTACGCTTCCTGTCCTAAGAATAAATTAAAATTTAATAAATTTGTTGCTAAGAGCGCCTCTGATTTTCTTGACTTTCGTACATAACTGGGTAATCCCAAACCCCGCCAAAATACAGAAATAGGGAGTTTATTCATTTTCATTTTGCTGCTCTACCCATTATGGCATTCTTATAAAGCTCTATTATTTTGATTGCGATGCGTTCTGCATTGAAATTAGCCAGTGCTCTTCTGTGCCCAGCCTCCCCCATACTCCTACATAAAGCAAAATCATTTAGCAAGCGCAAAATTGCTCCGGCTAACGCTTTTGAGTCTCCCGGGGAAACCAGCAATCCGGTCACGCCGTTTTCTACAACTTCAGGCAAACCGCCGACGTTAGTAGCAACAACCGGCAGGCCAAAAAACATCGCTTCCAGAGCTGCTATGCCAAAACTTTCAAAATACGAAGGAACTATGCATACTCTGGCCTCTTTATATAGCCGCGATAATTTATCGCCCGAGACGTATCCCAGCCAGGTAATTGCCTCCTCAGAGATGCTTTTCGATATCGTAATCCCCAACTCTTGAGGTGTCTGCGGCAATTGCCAGGGGCCTGCAAGAATAACTTTTATATCAGGAAAGGACTTCTCTACTTCATTAATCGCCGCCAAAAACGGAAAAATTCCCTTTACTTCCGCTATTCTGCCTACATAGAGGATGTATTGCCCAACATTGGTTTTCTTTGGTGTTACTGCCTCTGTGGCGACCTCTAATAATTTCGGGTTAAGAGGGTTAGGAATAATATGGATTCTATCCTCGGGCAATGATAATTGAGCCGCTACTTCTTTGGCGTAACTATAACTGGGTGAAGTTATCGCGCGGGCGCGGCGCAATATAATTTTATCCAAATGATGGCTCCACAGCGAACTGATAGAAAAACGTTTACCTATATATTTAGAAAAAACGTATTCGTTGCCATGGGTTCGGATAATAAGCGGAGCGATGGGCCGTTGTGCGAAGAAGAAAGCTCCTAATTCTGCACTTTCGATGATGTCCACAGGGTCAGATTTAAAAATATTTTTTGCAACTGTATAAAATTTCCATGAATACTCCAGCTGGCGTAAGGGAAGAGTCATTATTTTTCCCAGAACCGGTATTTTGGAGCAATACCAATGTATAGAGGGCAGACGGATGCGCACTATTTTCGCTAGACTATCGCAGACAGAACTTATGCCGCCTTCTTTGGCAGCAGCAATAACTGTAACGCGGTGGCCCTGCATTACCAGGGCGGGAATTACCGCTTCAAGGTAAGAAGCGAGGCCACAACCACATTCTCTCCCAAAAGGCGACTCAATACTTATGAAACCTATATGCATAATTTTTATACGCCGTTTTCCGGCTGTAAATATAACACCTTCAGTTAATTATATAATTATCATCTATGCTTTACGCCGGCTTGACGAAAATGCTTGATGAATTGATATAAATTTACAAATAAACTATGCTTAGATATAAACTTTCTCAATCTATATTTACCGTATTTATCTCTGAGTTGAATTTTTTCTTCCTGGCTTAGATGTCCCATTTTAAGTTCGCAGCCCAAGCAATCGAACCATGGTTTTTTGCTATTTACGGTTTTACGCAGCCCGATAAATTTTCTGCTATTCCATATATTAAAAAAATTTTCTTTATATGTTTCTATTTTAGCTAAATATAAATCCCGGCAACAACAAGAAATATTGCCTAAGCTATCAATAGCAATGCAATTCCAGGGAAAATAGCATTTTATTAAATCTGGAATATGTTTCGAGGCGGAACTCGCATCATGCTTGATACTCGAAGTGTATTTATCTTTAAATATTATTATTATAGGCATGCCGGTTTCATGAGATTTTTCTTCCATTCTTTTTATGAAATTTGTGGTCTTTTCCGGGTCTTGCCATAAACATTCGGTTTCTTTTTCGCTGACAAAAGTGTGAAATTCACGAAAAACTATTCTATTAACACCGAAGCTTTTAAGGCCGAATATACCGATGAGGCTATCTAAATTACTCAACATTACGCATACGTCCAAAGTAATCTGCAGTTTGTTTTGTGGATATTTGGAACGATATTTTTCTAAGAGCTTAAAATTTTCAAGAAGCTTATCCCAGGGAAAATGCCTGATTTTTGAATAATCTGCGCCGGTTCCCTCAACGCTAATCTCCAGATTGTTAACATTTTTTGCTATGAGTTCTGCCTTTTCTTCATCAAGAAGAGTAAAATTAGTGATAAGGTGTATTTCTTTCAGGTTGCCGCGCGGTAAAGTATGAAAAAAATAAGTAAAATTTTTAGACATCAGCGGTTCGCCTATATCATTACCCCCTATCCGCAAATACCTGCTAAAGGGGAGAATCTTACGGTTAACGTAATCGATGAGCTCCCTTGGAGAATCATGCATTTCTCTTACCATGCCAGACCTCAAGCAATGCCAGCAAGATAAATTACACTGCCCGGTAAAGGAAAACATGACCTTTTCCGGAAAATCCTTTAATTTAACGTTTCTTGGAGAGTATTTTACGTTATCGCGTTGTTCCCAGAGTTTAAAATCTTCCTGAAGAGCCATTGGATTAGATATCTCCTCTTTTAGAATAATTTTGTATTATATAATGGCGTAATCGTGCGCTGTTTATTTCCAAATTCCAAAATGATAGTAAAGTTTAAGCCTATGCATAATTTTCCTGGCAAGCGTCAGGAATCTGCCTGTGCATAGAAGTTTGATTGCGCGGCCTATCTTAATGTATTTTTTATCAATATGCGTTGTTTTAATGTCACTGTTGAGCATTACAAACGGCTGGAGATGGAATTCTTTAGAATGGCTGCCCTCTTTTAATTTCATAAAAGCTGCGGCTCTTTGCGGGACATCCTTGATGAGTTTCCATTCGGGCTCCAGGAGAAGAAAATCTTTTAAAATGCGGCCCGTCCAAACATTTGTATCGTCGATTATGACTTTGCCGCCAATTTTTAAGGCATCGCAAGTATAATACCAATCAATAAAAGGCGTGGGGAAGGCGTGGCGCCCGTCAATAAGTACAAGATCCAGTCCGTTAAACTTTAGGGCGGGTATTACATTTTCCGATCTCTCAATATAAAAATTTATTTTCTGCGTGGGAATTTTGCATTGCGCGCAATACTCTATAACGTGGTCAACTTCTTCCTTGCTTGGGACAACACAAATATGGTTAGCGCCTCTTAGCGCAAATATAACCGTACTAAGACCGGCGCCCGTTTCAAGCGTCTTTGATGTTTCATCGATATTTTCATATATGTATTGTAAAATATCGGTATTCAGCACAAATGGAAAAAGCCTTTGTGATTCTTCTTGAGGCAAACTTGATAAATGTTCCAATATATCTTGGAAATTCATGATAATCTCACTCCCATAACCTCAATAAATTTTTTCCAGAGTTATTTAATTTAATAAGTACACATATAATTCTGTTATTTTTTGCGCTTGATGTTTTATGCCAAACATAGCTTCGATTCTGTTCCTGCCAGCTTCCCCCATTCTTTTTCTTAGTTCATCATTTTCCATCAGCAACATAATTTTAGACACGAAATCTTCGGGATAATAAGAAGTTATCAAAAATCCGGTTTTACCATTTTCTATTATATCCAGCGGACCATCGCATGCAGAAGAAACAACGGGTTTGCCTGAAGCCATTGCTTCAACGATAACAAGCCCGAATGCCTCATACAAGCTAGTCAGAACAAAAATATCGATTGCTTTTAAGACATCTGGTATATCTTTCCGGTAGCCGGTAAAAATAACATCATTCTTTAAATTAAATTTTTCAACTAAATCTATTAATTTTTGCTTATATGAAGCTTCATAATCGCTCTGGCCATAAGTATCTCCTACTATCAAGAATTTACTATTTTTTACCTTTATCTTTATTTCTTTAGCGATATCTAAAAATAATTCCTGATTTTTATTCTCATGGATAGCGGCAATTATGCCCAGCGTGATATTTCCAGCTGTGCCTAGCTCTGACCTCATATCGGCAATCCCGCCCTCAACTATAAACTCATCTAAGTCTACAGCATCGTGTATCATAATAACTTTATCTCTGGAGGGTTTTGTTATAAAGTCAGACCGCCTTTTCTTTAGGAATTTCTCCCTTATGCCGTTAGAAACACAGATGGTTTTTCCCATAAGCATGCAGAATCTTTCATAAATACTATAATTATAATGTGAACGATTATGAAAAATAACAGGTATTTTGTTCAGCTTTAATAATATAAACAAAAGCAAAAAACTGCTGTAGGGGATAAACAGGTTAATATGGACTAAAGAAATTCTATTTTGTCGTATTATTTTAAAAATTAGTAAATTTTGTTTAAATTTGCAAAATAGACTTTTGCGCCTTATCATCAAATCATATTCTACGTCAATGATACGAATCCCGATGCCCTCGAATTTTTTTTTGTAGGCGCATTTGCTCGGAACTAATAGTATTGGTTGAAATTTTTTTTTATCAAGAGACCTTAAAAAATAAAATAAATTTTGCTCGGCCCCGTAGAAACTAACTGAAGGGCTAATGTATAAAATTTTGTGCGGGGTATTAATATCTTTTTGCACCGATAACCACCAATAATTTATGCGACTCAAAATCTTCTTTTATCATTTCTATTTTTATACTTCCTGAATCAAAAATCTTTTTAAGTCTGGAGATATCGTAACTTCTGCAATGCTCTTTGTTGACCGCCGGACCCGCATTTTCGGGAACAGAAATTATATAGGTGCCGTTATTTTTTAGAACTCTTAATATCTCCTGAATGGCTCGATGGGGGTTTTTTAAGTGTTCTAAAAGTTCAGTGGCCACGACAACATCGAATGTTTTTGAAGGATACGGGATAGGAGGTACCTTGGCAATTACGCCCGCCATGTTATTTTTTATAACAAAATCTATCGCCTGACGAGAGATATCTACTCCGAAAACACGGCAATTTTTCTCTTCTTTTAAGCGTTTCATTAATATCCCCATACCGCAGCCGATATCTAAAACAAGCGAATTTTCAGGGACAATATTTAAGATAGCGTCATACATATTAGGATACATCCGGTTTTTAGATGGTGCAGCTATCTCCTTGGCCCAAATATTGTCCCAATACTGCTTAGTATTAACATCACAGAAAAACACTTTTGCATATGCTAAAGTAGATCTTGCTCTGCTTTTTGACCACCATTTAATCATTCTCCGGGGAATACACTTTTGTTTACATATATATTCTTTAAAATTGAAAGTTGATTTTTCCATTAATATATTCTTTTCCAGTTAAATAAAATTCTAAAGGGCAGTGCTATTTCGTTCCAAAAATTAAATACTGGCGGCCAATTGCCTCTCTCAACAATCTACTTAACTAAACTATAGCTAATACTATACCGATCTTATCTTTGCTATTGCTTTTTTAATTACTCTTGGAAGTAGAGATTTCAAAAACAAATAGAATTGTAAAGGAATTTTTTCCGCGAGATTTAAATCTGGACGTGACCAAATATTTTTTTTCTTAGCTGATTTATTTAATTCAACGTAGTAGCACTTGAGTTGTTGCCAATAATCATGTTTATTGGCGATAAGTAAATTTTTGTAGTCATCTATCAAGGGTAGCTTATCTTCCGGCCACTGCAACGTATAATTATTTGGATTAATTATTACTCCGCTAAAATGGAAAAATATAAGCGGATACTCGTTATTCACAAAAAATTTATTATCCTTTTTCATAATACTGCGTTCATGCATATTCCAACAGGCGACATTTAATCCGGGATGTTTCAGGATGCCAACATTATCAAAAAAAATTGGCGCGAAATCTACCCACTTTTGATCGACATAAAGGCCATCAGAAAGCTTGCAATATTTCCGTAATCTTTCTTGCCACCAATCAAGGAAATCAAAAGCGGCTTTTGAGCGTTTTAATCCGATAAATCCAAGATTATAAAGCCCTGACCTTAAATAAAACCGCTCAATCCCGCTATCCTTCATCGGTCTGTTTATTTGAGGCGTAAGCAAAATATCAAATTCATTCAGAGCCTGATTGATGAAAGTCAATTCATCAAAAATCATGATATCCGGGTCTAAATAAAGTATATTCTTAAAATTATCATGGGTTTTAAATAAATATTTGAAAAAAGACGGCTTAATGGCCGTATTTAGTTCTACAATATCATAATTGGTAATCATCTCATTAAAATTAGGAATATCTATCTTACCTATCTCTATTATTTCAAATGAACTAAAACTTGATAAATCAATGCCGCCTTCAATCTTATCAACAAGCCCGATAATAAGACGTAAATGCGGATTAAACTTAAGAAGAGAATCGCCAAGAATTTTGGCGCAAGCCAAATAATTAAAAGAACATAACGTAAATACTCCTGTGTCCGCTTTATTATTCATAGAATCATCCCTAATGCTTTGCGCTAATATCTTTGTTTGGTGTATTAAGATTATATTCCAGGTCTTTTTTTGCTAAAAAAGCAGTCGCTTTGTATGACATTTGTCTGCCGTCCCCAACAGGTACATCATTGATAAATGGAGCATACCTTTTAAGGAAGTTCTTCGCCAAAGAACGAAACCTTGCGATAAATTTATATTTCTGAGGCATATCTTTGTTAAGTACGTTGCCGATAGATACCAGCTCTATCGATTTCAATAATTTCGTCTTTTATATTAAAATATTAAGAATTCTTATCGTGTATGATTTTATAGAAAAAATTTTCTTTATATACTTAGAAATCCTGAAAAAATCGAACACCAAGATGTCATGAAACCCCTTGCTTAATAACTCCATACCGCGCAACAGAATCATGAATAGTCTTAACATGTTATAAACTACATAGCTTAATTTTAACCTTCTTAGTGAATGGTTTGTAAGTAAAACCATAACTCTCGGAGAGATAAAATATCCGCGCTGATAGAAAATTATAACTAATTTAAAAAGTTTATTTAAGTATGTAGGCTTTGCTGTTTCGTAAGAACAATCGTAAATCTCCCGTTTCTCATTTTTTATAATTCCATCCTTCTTTGCCTTTTCATACAAATCCGTATTTGGATATAAGATTAATGAGAATAATTCGATTACATAGGGCCTTGGAAGCCGGCTTAAAAGCATCAATGATTCCACAAGGTCGCTTTCAGATTCCCAGGGATTATCGAGAATAAAATCGTATGATGGCGGAGCTACTTTATTCTTAAATTTACTTATTGTTTCGGCGGCGTCCATAACCTGTTGGTTTGAGTAAAACCGCCTATACATTTTTCTCGTCCTGTCGCTACCGCTTTGAATACCCATTCTTACGAATCTCAGCCCTGCATCCACAAGCGATGAAAACTTTTCCTTGTCAAACTGCCCGCAGTTCAAACCCGTAATCCATAATGGTAATCCTATTTTCTCTTTATATTCTTTTGAAAAATAATCTATTTCCTCTCTTTCTCTGAAGAAAAAATTATCGTCATTTATCAATATGCATTCTACAAAAGGTATTGTTCTCTTAACGGACAGAAGCTCTTCTATGACATTGCCTATGCTCCGCGCCCTAATTCTACCCTCACTATGAAATATCTTATTTAAAGCATTATTGCAGCAATAGGTGCACGAGAAAATGCAGCCACGAGAAGTTAGTGTGTGGTATACCGCGTATTTTTCTTTGCTTGAATACACTCGCATTGTCATTGCATGTTTAAGTAAGTCTTTGTCTATTTTATATACGTTCCCCTTGTTTACCAAATAATCTTCTGCGCAATTGTAATCTGGAAACGGCAGTAAATCTAAATTTTCAATCAAAGGCCTGGGGTCATTTATAAGGATTCCATTTCCAGATTTTATGCCTAATCCGGCGATATGGTTAATATCCCGGCGATATTCTATTGCTTTCGCTATATCTATTAAAACCTCTTCTCCCTCGCCTACGCAAACCATGTCCGCGTATTCAAGGCATTCATGCGGCCGAGTGGTTGGATGAATCCCGCCCCATATTACGGGGACATCGAGGCTCTTTTTCAAAACATTGGTAATCTTGGCTATACCGCTAAAAAAATTTGTCATCACAGAAATACCTATCAAGCTCGAACCATCCGATAATTCGACTATGTTCTTCAAATCATCTTGCTCGATATCAACCTTACCGACAGGTAATGGGATAGATATTAGACGGGTATCATAACCTTCTTTTTTGAGAACGGCGTATAGGCTCCTTGTAGTAAAATCCCACGATATTGACGCATAAGGAGATATTAACGTTATCCTCATCTTAGGAAAAAATTGACGCAAATAAAAGGCCGTTAGTCTAGCTGATTTATTCGTGACATTTAATTCTTCGCCCCAAGCGTTCGAAATACTGCAAAAATGCCCGGCTCCTTGAATCACTTATCATTCGCATAACTGAATCTGTAGTGTGTTTACCTATAACAAGCACACCGAGACCGTAGCTGTGCATGAATTCTACGTGTGGATATAGGCTTTTTACGGAATCAAAAAATTGCTTTGCTCCATAATCTTTGAAGCTTTCCCCTGAATTTTCATAGGTGATGTTTGTATCATGGATGAGAATAACACCTTTGTCCGATATTTTACTTATCCACATTTCATAATCATTTTTAACAGCCTCATAGGTATGAGTTCCGTCCATATGGAGAAGATCGACTGTTTTATCATTAAAGAGACTGGAGCCCTCGGCAAAAGTCTTTCTTATCAGAACTGCCGTATCGGGATAATTTACCATACAATATTCAGAAATATCTTTATATATTTTTTCGTCAAACTTACCCATATGGATATCGCCTTCCCATGTATCTATTCCGTAGCATTTAGCTTGTATGTTTAGCGAACTCGCCGCTTGACAAAATGCCGCAAAAGATGTTCCGCTGTATACGCCGAGTTCAACTACTGTAATTGGAGAGAGCGCCTTAATCAACTCAAAGCTAAAAGGTATATGCCCCGCCCAATAGGGCGATTTGATGCGTTTTGGCTGCATTTGCGCAAATGGGTATTTGCTTCTCATCAAAAAATATTTTATCATTTTATTGCGGCGCTCTTGCGAGCAATAAACATTATATGACCGGCGAATTCTAACGGTATTTTTTCCGAAATCCATTCCATACCGTGCCCTGTTCCAAATCCCAATTTCCACCAAATCCAGCTGATAAAGAATCTGGCGAAAGCCAAAGGGACAATCCAGAACAGGGTTAACGGCAAGGCGAACTTTGCGACTTTATTGCCTGCATAACGCTTAAGCCAGGTCCAAAGCATCAAAGCAAAACCACCAAGGCCTGCAATAATCTTTATATCGGCAAACCCCTGCCTGCTTAAAATTTTTTCAATTATTAATGGGCTTAAATTATAAAATGTCTGGCCGTGGAGCGGCTCAAGAAACGAAACGCTTCCGCATACGGCTCCTCCATGCTCTAAAACCCGAAGGCTTTCGACAATAGTTTCCTCCGGGTGCTCCAAATATTCCAAAACCTGCCACAGGATAACGCATGAAACTTTTTCGCAAGTTATCGGTAAGTGCTGGGCATCCGCCTCTAGGGTAGCTGCCTTTTTAGACATATCTAAGCCAATCCAGCGATATCCGGCTTTCTCAATAACCTCTTTATGGCGCCCGGGGCCGCAACCGACATCAAGGCATAATCCTCTACCTTTAGGCAAAACCTCATCTAAGTCGTGCCAGTATAAAGTCTTAACAAATGTGCTGAAATCTCTAATCCTCCATGTTTTTTTCTTAAGAACAAAAGGTGTAATTATTTTCTCTTGGGCGGAAACCTGATCACCCAGAAATTTCCAGATACGCTCTGCAGGATAACTGCCCCCTACACTATTGGCATATTCGCGCAAGCGCTTTGCCAGCGCTTTGACAGAATTTCCCACTCCGGGAATTTGAGAAACATAGGACATTGCAGCCTTTATTTTAATCCGAACATCAATGGGATAAAGCAAAGGTTGCCATAATGGATACTTTTTTTGTTTATCAATCTCATAACCGGTAACATATGGCCATTCTTCATAATAAAAAACTTGATGCTTTTTTTGTTTTACTGCATAAGCTACTTCAGCTAAGAGCCGATGGTCTACATTCTGCCCTAATCCCATAGGAAAATAAAATAAAGGAGGGCATTCGGCCATAAATGTTTTATCGATATATGATAAAACAGCTTGAATTATTAAACCTTTCAAAACTTTATCCTCATCTGCCAAATTATTGCGCAAGGCATCATAGGTGCAGTAAAGATGGCATCCGCTGGCATCCTGGCGGTAAGGAGCTTCCAGAAAATCCCAATGCGCGTAAAGCGCGCCTAAAACCTCGCAAGCATTGGTATCCTCCTTGCGCCGGACATTTATTACCTCTTTATCAGAAAACCCCCTTTTCGCGTGTAAGTGTCGGGCAAATGCGCTTAGCGATTCCGTGTTCGGCTGGCCTGCAAAAACTGTAATTATTTTAACTCCTGCCCCGCCTTCTGCTTGTTGGTTGATTAATCCTGCGCAGGAAAATATTGCATCATCCAAATGAGGAGAAAAATAAATATGCGCGATTTTTGTATCGTTCAGCATTTAGAAAAACTCCAATTTTTTAGGATTATTGTCAGAAAGAAGGGTTTACTAATTTTGCAATACGAAGCATTTCGCGTGAAACTGTAATATTAATTAAATGTTTGAGTTTTATCCACCAGTTATGCCTAAATTCCTCAATAGTCATTAGTTTATAGCCTATAAGAATTCTTGATTCTCCGATTTCTAATTTATCCATCATATCTATCGCTGAGGCTACCTGTTTGGGTGTTATTTTCTCCATACAATTCTGAGTAGTTAATGCCCTTTCGCAAAATCTTAAACGATATGACCTTTGGCAGGGACTGCATAATTTCGATGAAATTATAGATATGGACTTCCCCTTTTTTGCTACCCAGGGATGCAATAGCACAGGCGAAGAGGCGCCGTGCAACGATACAATAGGTACACCGCTGGTTGCGGCAATATGCATTGCGCCGTGGTCGGTGGTAATAAGGACTTTAAGTTGTTTACAAAGGCGCACAAATTCTCTTATAGTAGAAGTAATTTTTATTTTGCATTTTACCGCTTCCGAAAGTTTTTTTATGTTGGGGGTATCGGTGGTTGCGCCCACCAATAAAACATTCTCCTCTCCCAGTAAATCTATCAATGCTTTCCAGCGCTCTAATGGCCAGAATCTATTTTTTCCTGCCTGGAATGAGTTTTGTGGGGTATAGATACAGCAGGCAATTTTATCTTTATATTCGGAAAATATATCTTCCTCTAATACAGGGCAGTACATTTCGGGGATTTCTCCGTTATAGCCAAGCTTTCTTACAAGTTCCATGTTAAGTTCAACTTGATGTTTCTCAAATAACATATGCGCATGGGCAGCGGTTAACCTTTTTATCAAGCTATGCGGTTTTAAGGAGTATAACACCTCTATCCCAATAAATTGCTTTGCTTTCTTTGCTGCGCTATGGACGGCCGGCTCGCATGAAAATACAGGCATAAGGGCTAAATCGTATCCGGATAAATCAATACCTTCCCAAAAAGTTATTATATGGTCAAAGAGGCCAATCCCCTCGATTACGGGATGATTTTCTATTTCGGTAACAATATCGATAACGGCATCCGGATAAAGATTACGCAGCGCCTTAAACATCGGAGTAGCCATAATAGTATCGCCTATTTCTTTGGGCGCAAAAGTCGCTATTTTCAAAGTAAGCCTCCAAGGGCTACCCACCAGGGTGTCCTAGTGGACTAAAGCCCGCGGATTTCTACGCGTCGATTAAATTAAGATATTGGTTTTATTATAAGAAGAGCGCTTTCGGAAGGCATTCTAAATATACGCGACCCAGTTTCAACATTCCTTCCAGGAAATATTTCATTTGTTTATCTTTCTTCATAATTATAATAAAATAAAAGGCCTTGATGAAATTTTTAAGTGCAGATTTAGCATCAAATAAAATCCTGCACGGCTGAAAAATACGTTGTTCCTTTGCGTCTAATAAAACTTGCGTTACTCCTTCCCAAAAAAAACGTTTAGCCAGCCAAGATAACTTTTGCCGCTTCCTGGAAACCAAATGGTATACAAGTTGTTTGGGATTATAATAAATTTTTACTCCGGCATTAAAAATACGGTTGTACATCTCGTTGTCTTCTCCTGATAGAAGACACTTACCCCTCCTACCCAGACAAGTCTTAAACTCCCCGAGTTTCATAAACATTTCCTTT
>JAQTOI010000026.1 GCA_028713415.1 Candidatus Omnitrophota bacterium | reverse complement strand
TAAATGCTGGCCTGCTAACAACAGGACAGGTAAAGCGGCGGTGTAAATTACAAGGGCTATTATAGACTTAAGTATGTCAAAACTAATAAACGAAATACCTTTGGAATGAACTGCTCCCTTCAACAACGCACTTCTAAGAAAATAAGGCCTTCTTAAGCGCCTCGGGGCAATGGTTTCATAAACAACAGCCTCATCGCACCAGACAAAAGTATAGCCGCTGAGCATCATTCTTTTGAAAAATACGTTATCCTCACCTCCTGTTTTTCCATATGCCGGATCAAAAGGGTTTTTTTCTTCACCAAAAATTTTCCTTAGGATTAGGGCGTTTCCCGTGCGGGTATGTGAAAGTTTCGTTAAAAGCGTGCCAGTTTTGAAAGATGCGCGCTCGCACAATTTTCCTTTTATGACCCAGCGGGGTGGGGGCGTTTCAAAGCGTGGCTTTACAGGGCCGAGTATCCCGCAAGCCCCATATTTTACGTGAGCCTTATATAAACAAAAAAGCCAATTATTTTCAGGAAACTCATCGTCGTCAATAAAAGCAATTAGATTACCTTTTGCATTTTGGACGGATTTATTCCTTGCCAGGGAAATATTTTGCTGCGGCTCGCAAAAGTAATCAATCGCCAGAGATGATTTCTTTTTAATGTTTTCGATTGTGCTTGCTGCTGATTGCTTCAAATCATTATCAACTACGACTATCGAATAGCTGAACAGATTATCGGTTTCTTGATTTTCCAGTTTTTCAAGCAACTGTTCCAACAGCTTAGGCCTTTTATAGGTGGGGATGCAAACAGAAATATGGTCGCGCTTATTTTCCACCTTTCCTCCTTGAATACCTTATACGCGTCGGAGAAATTTTGCGGGGTTACCGGCGTATACTCCCGATATGGTGATGCCTTTGGTTACAACAGAGCCAGCGCCTATTACGACATTATCGCAAATATCAACCGGTAATATCGTGGAATTAGTCCCTATAGAAACGCGGTTACCTATACGCGTTGGCTTCCATAATGCCTTGTTTCCTCCGGCAGGGCCGCCGGTTGAGAAAAGATCATTAATGAACATCACCCCATGGGAAATAAAGCAATCATTGCCTAAGACGACCAACTCGCATATAAAAGCGTGAGACTGGATTCTGCACCGATTGCCTATAACAACGCCCTTCTGAATCTCCACGAACGGGCCTATAAAACAATCATTGCCTATTTTGCAGCCGTAGAGGTTTACCGGACGGATCACGGTTACGTTTTTTCCGAATTCGACATTAACAATTTTAACGTTGCGCACTTTTGGTTTGCTCATTTTACATTTCTCTAAATAATTTTACAAAATCAGCTCCATATTTATCCCAGCCGTACTTATTCAGAAAAATCTTGGCTTTTTCTACTTGAGCCTTCCTTTTATTTTCATTTTTACATAAATCGGATATGTGGGCGCCCAATGAATCTATATCTTCAGGTTCAAAATGGCAGACCATTTCATCCGTAAAGTAGCGCTCAATCGCTTTTAATTTTGGAGCAACAACCGGTATTCCTAATGCTATATATTCAAGCATTTTTACGGGAAGCATGAGCTCCGTAGCGGAATTCTTCCTGTTTGAGACAATACCGATATCCATATCTCTTAGAATAGGCGGAATGCTTTCCAGCGGCAGCATCTTTTCGCTAAAATGGATATTATTCTCAAGCCTTAAATCTTTACTTAAAGCCATGCATTCAGCCAGAGCTTCGCCGTCGCCGATAATATAAAATTCCATATCGGGATATTCTTTTTGTAATTTCGCGAAAGCCCTTATTGCGAGGTCTATCCCCAGCCGCTTTGCAATCGTTCCATGATAAACCAGTTTTATATTGTTTCGCGAAGCGGCGTCTTTTAGTTTGCGGCCGGCTTTGAATAATCTTGGATCAGGGGCATTCATTGAAACGGTAATCTTACGTGAAGGAATCCCTCTGGCGATGAGCTGTTCGCGCATAACGTGGTTGGCGCAGATAAGTATATTTGCTAAATTACAGGATAAGCGCTCCTCCCAGAAGATGGCCCTGGACAATAATCCGTTCGGCCTGCCGCCGTATCTTGCGCAATACATTTCAGGCGTAGAATCATGAATATCCAAAACTACTTTTTTTCCAAAAAGGCGCGCGAGCAACCCCGCAAAAACGAGAAAGTTCGGCATATTGTGGAAATGAGCTATATCGAGCTTTCGCTTAAGCAATAAAGTGTTGCATTTTAACCAAACAAGTAAAAAAAACTTCATGTAAGAAGTAAAATGACGAAACTTGCTTTGCCCCCTGTACTTTTTAACATTAAGCTCCAAAACCCGGACATTTTCAATTTTATAAGACTTGGCATGTTCATTTTCACGTAAGCTTAAGCATAAGACATCAAATTCACCGCCTGCCGCTAACGTTTCAGCCTCTCGGCGTACACGCGCGTCTGAACGATAATTGGTGTAAGCGGACATGCATATCTGCTTCTTTATCATAGGCCAATCCCGGTATCAAAAACGCCCATAAATTATATCAGCGAAAAAATCTGCGTATCACAATTGAGGCGTTCTCTTAACCCGTAATTATTGATTTTACCACTTAGAATTACGCTGTCCAGTATTACGGCTTTGCGCTAGATAATAATGTTTTTGCGATATTTTTGTTTCTTGAGGCGGCTACGTAATTACTCGTAGCGCAGGGCTTCGATGGGGTCAAGCTTGGAAGCTTTTTGAGCCGGCATAAGGCCAAAGACTATACCGACGATCAAAGAAAAAGTTGTGGCGAGAATGATTGAAGACAAAGAAACTCTCACCGTCCAGCCGGCAAAAAGAGTTATCAAAAACGATATTCCGGTTCCCAGCACAATGCCGCTCAAACCGCCGATAAGCGACATAAGCACTGCTTCAATAAGAAATTGCACCATCACATCTTTATTGGTCGCGCCGATTGCCTTACGCAAGCCAATTTCACGCGTGCGTTCGGTAACCGACACAAGCATGATGTTCATAATACCGATGCCTCCGACTAAAAGCGAGATGGCGGCAATTGAGCCTAGCAACAACGACATTGTCTTGGTAGTAGCCTCAAGCGTATCCTTAATATCTGACATATTACGAATCTGAAATGCATCTGCTGCGTCTTTACTGCTCAAACGGTGTTCTTTCATAATAAACTCAGATACTGCGACCTGCGCAGCATCAACTAAATCAGCGCTTTTGGCCTCTACATTAATAGAGTCAACATATTCCTTACCTAAAACCCTGAACATAGCCGTCGTAATAGGAATAATTGCCGTATCATCCTGGTCGTGAAATGTATTTGCTCCTTTTGAAGGAAGTATCCCTATGACCTTAAAATTACCCAGATTCAATTTTATTGTTTCACCCAAGGGATTGGCGTCTCCAAAAAGCTCTCGGGCCACCGTCGTTCCAAGCAAAATAACCTTTTCTCTCGTTTTAACCTCTGCTTCGGTAAAAAATCTTCCTATTTCCGGCTTTGCGGCGCGCATTTCGGCATAATCAACCCCCACGCCCTCAACCTGTGTATTCCAGTTTTTATTCCCATATACCATCTGGCCTCTGCCGGTTACCGAGGGACTCACCCTCTTTATCACATCAGTAAGTTTAGCGATAGCCGCAACATCCTGCAAGGTAAAACGTGTCACCGCGCCGGCTCCCATGGCCACTCCACGGACTCTCGTAGAACCGGACCGCACCACTAAAAGATTAGAGCCTAACGATGATAGCTGTTTCTCAATCGATTCCTTTGCTCCCTGGCCGACTGCAAGCATAGCGATAACCGCAGCTACTCCGATGAGTATACCTAAGATAGATAAAAACGAACGCATTTTATGCGATACCATTGCGCCGGCTGCCTGGCGTAAATAATCCCAAAACTCGGTTTGTCTGGCCTTTCTTTCAGGCTTCGACAAAACCACATCAATGATCTTA
Source organism: Candidatus Omnitrophota bacterium (assembly GCA_028713415.1). Classification (GTDB taxonomy): domain Bacteria; phylum Omnitrophota; class Gorgyraeia; order Duberdicusellales; family 4484-171; genus JAQTOI01. Next base: position 17,402 of record JAQTOI010000026.1, on the reverse strand, counting down.
TCTGCCTGGCTTTCTTCCGAAGGCTTAGGAGAACTTTGCGATTTCTCATCAGAAATAATACGGCCATCACGCATATGTATGATGCGCCCCGCGTGTGCGGCCACTTCTTTTTCGTGGGTAACCATAATAATGGTCTTTCCTTTTTGATTTAAACTTTTAAGAATAGCCATTATCTCTTCCTGGCTTTTTGAATCAAGGTTTCCTGTCGGCTCATCAGCCATAATTATTAACGGTTCATTCACCAAAGACCGGGCAATCGCAACCCGCTGCTGCTGGCCGCCGGAAAGTTCATTGGGCCGGTGATTCATCCTATCGGAAAGGCCGACCTCTTCAATCCTCTGCTGCGCTTTTTCCTTTAAATGCCGTTTACCCGCATAAATAAGCGGTAATTCGGCGTTCTCTAAAGCCGTCATCCTGGGCAATAAATGAAATTGCTGAAAGACAAAGCCAACCAGTCGATTGCGCACCGCGGATAATTCCTCATCAAGAAGATCGTTAATTTTCCTTTTACCTAAATAATAATCTCCTGAATCAGGCCTATCAAGCAAGCCAAGAACATGCATAAGCGTTGATTTTCCCGAACCTGAAGGCCCCATAATCGCCAAAAAATCTCCGGTTGCAATCTCAAGCGACACGCCCTGCAGGGCACGGACCTCGACAGTTCCCATATGATATGTTTTATGGATATTATGTACCTTAATCATTATCGTTAATGGCCGGGCATAAATGGATTTTTACCAGCAGTATTCTTAGGAAGAGCATATCTTTTCGACTTTACCATTATCCGGCTATCTTTAGTAACTCCAGAAAGCACTTCTATATTCTTATCATCGGAAACTCCCAGCGTTACCTGCGTCTTTAACGGCTCCGGGCTATTATTCTGCTTCAATAAAACATACGATTCGCCATTGTCCGTATGCACTGCCTCCACCGGAATAACTAAAATATTTTCTTTGTCATGCTGGATAAAATCAACGGAGGCGTTCATCCCCGAACGGAAAAATTGCGGCACATTTTCCGGCACAAGGTCAACTTCATAAATAGTAACATTGTTCACTGTTTTCGATTCATAATACATATGTTCTACAGATGCTTTTATTTTTGCATCAGGATACGCGTCAAGAGTAATAACCGCCTTCATTCCAAGAGCAATCTTTCCGATGTCGGTCTCATCAACCTGTGCCCGGACGATAAGATGGTCAGACAAGACCACGACTGCATCACTGGTAGTAACGGTTTGTCCCGGCTGTGTTGTCGCTACAATTACTTCGCCATCAATAGGTGCCGGCAATGGTATTGATTTGTACGTCTCCTCCCAATATTGTAAAACGGCTTCGCCCTTACCCCGAGCGGCGTCCAATAGCGCGGCTCTCTCAGTAGAGCTCATCAAAACAAGAATTTGGCCTATTGTTACCTTCTCGCCTTCCTTGACTAAAATACGTTCTATTCTTCCGTTTACCGGTGGTTTGATTTCCAGCCTATTTTTTGGCAAAACCGTGCCAGTGCATGATATGAAAGTTCTAATAGAGCCGACAACCGGTTGCATTTCCTTGATTACTTCACCGGACGTTTTCTTCTGCATAACCTTCGTTATTGACCACGCCGCAACAACCACAATAACCGCCAAGGCAAAAAATAATCTTATCTTTTTATTCCGCATACTCTAATGTCTCTCCTTTCGCCTGGATCCAATTCGCTTCAGCCAATAATGCATTCGCCTGGGCATTAAGAAAACTTTTCTTGGCGCTTACCAGGGCGTCCTCAATAATCGTCCAGTTATCAAACTGAAGCAATCCTAAAGAATATTGTTCCTCGGCGATTTTGGCGCGTTCCTGCGACGCGATAAGAAATTTATTCTGCACTTCTACCGTATCTACGGCATCCTGAAACGCTGCCCAGTTTTGCGCAAGTGAAAGCAAAACTTCCGCTTTTGTACTTTGCTCATTCGCTTTTGCCTGCTTGTATGCCGATTTAGCGCTCGCGAGTTCCGCAACACGCAAGCCCCCTTCAAAAATAGGAAGCGACAACACAAGGCCGGCGGTCCATGTTCTATCCGTGGTAGGCCAACCAGAGCCGCTCCTGTTTATGCTACCCTGCGCGGTTAGTTCAGGTAAGAAATTTGCCTGTGCGCTCGATATCCCGTAAAGAGCTGCTACCCGTTGAGCTACCAGCTTTCGCAAAGATGGAGTATTTCCGGCAATCGCCTCAAAATCCGGTTTTTCATTCTCCTTTCCGGAAACAGTAAATTCCCCTGTCGCCTTAAGCGCTGAAAAACGTTCCCTGCCTATTTCTTTAAGAAGTTCTCTCTGCGCAACTTCCAGGGCTCGCTGCGCTTGTTTGATTTCAAACTCGGCTTGCGCTAAATTCGCCTGGGCGGTAAGTAACGCACCTTTATGCTCTATACCGGATTCATAACGCAACGCGATAAGATCGAGATTATCTTTTCTAATCTTATAGATCTCCTGAGCGATCGTTACTGCCTGCTGGGCTTTAAGTAAATCAACAAACGCGGTACGCAGGCGCAAACGCACTTGTGATGACGTAAAACGGTAAGCGTATTGAGAGGCTTTTATGTTTTCCCGGGCTGCTTTTACGTTAGAGCTAGTTTTAAAACCATCAAAGATAAGCTGGGTTGCCGTTCCGCCGTAGGTATAAGTATCCGTTTCCGCGTGGGTTTTTTTCCCTGCTGAAACAGTATTTGCGTCGCGAATCGAAGCGCTTATGCTGCTGCTAATTTGGGGAAAAAGATTACTCGCCGCGATATTTTTATTTGCCTGTGATTGCTTTACCGTTTCCTGCGCGGAAATTAAATCCGGATGGTTTTTCTGCGCTTCCTTAATACAATCCTGCCAGCTCATTATTTCCTCCGCGCTGCCGCCTATGGAAAAAAAAACGCAGATGAAAAAAATTATAACTGATACTTTTCTTTTCATATAACAATCAAACAACATTTTTTTACAGTGGTAATTCGCGTCAAGATGTCATTTTACTTATTAAATAACCCAAATAGCAAACTTATCGCGGCATAAATTAAATTCTGCATAAGCGTTATAAGCGGGTTAAGCAGGCCTGTATAAAGCAAAATAATGATTACAAAAAAACCATATTTCTCAAAGCGCGCCATCGTTCTCTGTCCGCTTGCTGGAAGAAAACCCATAATAATTTTTGAGCCGTCTAGCGGCGGTATAGGGATAAGGTTGAAAGCCCCGAGCATAATATTTATGCCGGCCAGTTTAGAGAAAATATCGTAAAGCTGTTGACTATATTTTATTGCCGGAAACTGCAGAAAAAATATGGCTACGCTTGCGATAAGTATGTTTGCCAGGCACCCTGCCAGAGAAACCGCGAACAAACCAACGCGAGAATTTCTTAGGCGATAGTAATCTACAGGAACAGGCCTTGCCCAGCCAAAGCCTACCAATAGAAGCATTAACATCCCTAAAGGGTCAATATGCGGTATGGGGTTAAGTGTCAGGCGTCCGTAATATTTTGCGGTATCGTCGCCAAAAAGATGCGCGACCCATCCATGAGCGACTTCATGAGCGATAATAGAATAAAGAAGCAACACAGCCAGGATTACAAACGACACCGGATTACTGAATAAAAGCTGTATCAGTCCCATGATTTTTTATCTTATGCCTCAGCTTACCGTTTATCAGTTATGCAAGGCAACGTCTTTCGGTTACGGTGCCGTATGAACAAATCTCAAATCACAAGCACCAAATAACAAATAATAACCAATTTCCAATGACCAAATGAATAAAACAGTTTTGGTTTTTAAGATTTTGGTAATTGGATATTTATTTGTGATTTGGAATTTGGGATTTGTAATTTCATATAACGTGTATCCTACGAAACCATCTTATTCATCAGCCACGCCATATTAATCCCCAGCGTGCTCATGGTGGACATTCCCTCCGAATCCGCCTCTACCTCTCCAATTTGGCGGCCGATGCCTATATTCCAGTAGGAAGAACCGACAACAATCATTTGACTTATAGTAAAAAAATGATTTAACGAATTAAAAGTGTGTATCGCTCCGGCTCTGCGCACTGAAACAATTGCCGCGCCGATTTTGCGCTTAAACATATCGCCATTTGAGCGGGCGGTCATTCCCGCCCTCTCGATTAATGCTTTAATCGTTGCTGTGCAATCGGCGAAATAAGTAGGGCTCCCCAGGATTATGGCATCAGCTTTAAACATCTTATCGATATACTCATTGACTGAGTCTTGCGTTATAGCGCAGCGCTTATCTTTGCTGGAAAAACATTTATAGCAGGCAATACAGCCTTGTATGTTCTGACCGCTTAGCTGCACAAGCTCGGTTTCAATGCCTTCCTTTTCAAGTTCTTTGAATACCTGTCTTATAAGAATAGCCGTGTTGCCATCCTTGCGGCTGCTTCCGTTAAAAGCAATAGCTTTCATAGTAAACCCTCCTTAATTAGCGTGGTGTCCCATCAAGTTAAAGTAGACTCAAAATTATAAGCCATTGCCGCAATATCTATCTGTTACGGAGGTTACAGATGTTACGAGGGTTACGAAAGTTGCCTTTAAGATGTCTTGGATTATTGCAACATTCGTAACCTACTTAACCTTCATAACTTTCGTAACCACTAAACCTAACCCTTTGTCTACAAGACAGGTGCGATTTTTAATTGAATGTAACGATTATTACGGCCTGCGGGAAAATTTATAATAAGGCTTTTTCTGATGAAATCCATGGTGCCCTGAACCCTGTGAAAAACTGCGCTTAAAATGCCCTTTTTGCGGCTGACTTTGAAATTGGCTGAATTGTTCTGTGGGGACTTCCGGATGTTTTGAGATAGGCAGAGTAGCCCTAATAAGTTTTTCGATATCGCGCACGTCCTGGCTCTGGTCAGGCGTAGCGAAAGAAATCGCGTGCCCCTGTTGGCCTGCGCGGGCGGTGCGGCCGATGCGGTGCACGTAATTTTCCGCATCATCCGGCAGGTCGTAGTTAAGTACAAGTTCTATTCCGGTAACATCAATGCCTCGTGCGGCTATATCGGTAGCTACCAGCACCCTGTATTTGCCGGATTTAAAACCCTCAAGCGCCTCGCGGCGTTGTGGCAATGAGCGGTCAGAATGTATTTCAGCCGCGCGATAACCCATATCCCGCAGGCTGCGCGCTATTTTCCTGGCATTATGTTTAGTGCGTGAAAACAAAAGTACGCTTCCGTGATACTGTTGTAATATTTTATCAAGAAGCCTCAATTTAGCTTCTCTTTTAACGATAAATAATTCCTGAGTCACGCGCTCTACGGTCGTGCCGGAGGGAGCTATCTCCACAGATACAGGAAGCTTCATGTATTTAGCGGCTATACTCATAATCTCTTTAGGCATGGTCGCGGAAAAAAGCATAGTTTGGCGCGCATTTGGGAGACAGCGCAAAATCTGCTCTATCTGCGGGGCAAAACCCATATCGAGCATTCTGTCTGCCTCATCAAGAACCAGCATGCATACACCGTCAGTCAACATATTTCCTTCCCAGATATGGTCAATAATCCTTCCGGGAGTTCCTATCATCACGCGGGGATTCCTGCGTAAGCCCTGTATTTGAGGCGGCATAGGAGCTCCTCCGATAAGGCAAACCGTATGCATAGAAAAGGCGCGCGCAAGCCCTGCAAAGGCTTCCTCAATCTGTATAGCCAGCTCGCGCGTAGGCGCAAGCACTAATCCGGTGCCTTTTCCCTGCGCCAGGCGCTGCACCATAGGTATGGCAAATGAGTGGGTTTTGCCGGTTCCGGTCTGCGCAATACCGACAATATCTTTTCCCTGAACTCCTAAAGGAATCGCCTTCACCTGTATAGGCGTAGGCACTTTAAACTTGATGCGCTCGAGATATTCAAGAATTTTAGGCGCAATGCCTAAGCCATAAAAGTTCGGATTAACCTGCCCTAAATTAGACGTAACATCTTGTTTTTGTGTCATATTTTTAACTCCTTTTAACCTCTAAAATCACTTAATATTAAATTTTTTAAGATGCAGTATGCGCAAAAGGCATAGCAATAGAATCACGCAGGATAGATAAAAAGAAAAATTTAGCGTTTTAACACTCAAAGAATAATGCAGGCTGCTTCCTGAACGGATTTTTGTTAATGAGGAAGCATGAATATCCAGGTCCCCTCCATGTTCTATGCAGCTTCTCCTGAATATTCCGCTAATTTCCACATAATCACCATTAGCATTATAACTGCCGGTATATGAAATATTATCGGCCAACCCTTTTGGCATCCATATGCCGATAGCGTTCTTTCCGTCATTAATGTTTACCCAGGCATATTCTTTACGCACCATTACATCTCCGATAACCTCGCCTGAATATGACACGGTTTTTCCATCATAAAGCTTAGCGTTATTTATCAGCTCAGTGCTCGTAACAGTCTGGCCATAAGCAAAAGTAAAAAGTGAAAAAGAAAAACAAAAAATACTGATTACCTGCATAACTCTTCCGCATCTGTACATTTTTTCCGCAATCAATCTTCTTAATTCTTTTAGCATAAATCTATGTATCCTTTTCTTCTTTATGAACTTATGAGCTCACGAGCTTATCAGCTTCTTTTCCTCTTCCTTATGAGCTTAAGAGCTTACGAGCTAATGAGCTTCTTTTAACGTTTACCTTTTATTGCCGCCACTATAAATCCTATTAAAGCAAAAACCGACATAAACTCGAGCCTCCCTGCCCACATTTGGATTATATAGGTCAGTTTCAATATTACCGGCATACCTGTGTCAGTAATACCACAGGAAAAACCTACATTGGCAGCAGCCGAGGTAGACTCAAAAAGAGAATCCAAAAAGGGATAGCCGCACCAAACACCCACCAGCGCCCCGATAATATATAGGGTGATGTAAGAAATAGTAATCAATGAAGCTGCCCGCACATGCTTATCGTCAATAAATATCGCCCTTATGTGATGAAATTTCTCAACTACTATCGCGCTTTCAGGAAGCACAACCCTTTTTAAATCTTCTTTAAAGGCTTTAAAAATTATTCCTATACGCATCATCTTTATGCCGCCGGCGGTTGAACAGGCGCAGCCGCCAAGCGCCATCGCTATAATTAATCCCGCAAGCGCAAGGTCGCCCCATTCCTCAATAAACTGCCGCGCGTATATTGTCATGTAACCTGTGCCGGTATGGCCTGACATAAGCTGGAAAAAGCCTTTACGAAGCATTATTAGTGCATTCTGATATACTCCTAATTTATGCAGGCCCGCGGCGACAATAAAAAAAGTCAACATCACGCTCATTAAAAGCGTCCTGGTTTCAATATTTTTCCAGATTTCCCTGCGGTTGCCCTTCCAGAGCTGGTAGTGCAGATTAAAATTAATAGCTCCAAGAACCATTATAATGATAGTGATTACTTCGAAAAGAAAACTATGGTAATAAAGCACGCTTTGCGATTGAGGGGCAAAGCCTGCAGTATCATAGCCGGCCATAAAAATACAGGCGCCGTGAAAAAAAGCGTTAAACGGTTTTAAGCCAATCATCAAGCCGGTAATGCCTAAAGCCGATGTTCCCAAAATCAGATAAACTATGCTGATGAGCCAGATAAAACGGGCAGTGCCGATTATATTGGGAAGTATCTTTTCATCTCTGCCCTCTCCCGCGTACATTTTAAAACCACCGGAACCCCCTTTCACAAAAAGCGCAAGGGCTACAACTGTAATACCCTGGCCTCCCATAAACGACACTAAATGCCTCCAGAGATTATGGGCATATGAAAAATGGTCAATATCCTGGGCAAGGGTTAAACCGGTAGTAGTAAAAGAGGACATTGTTTCAAAGCAGGCATCTAAAAACGATTTATAATGCCCGCTCCAATACAGGGGTATTGCGCTTAATGCCATTGCCGCCAGCCAGGCAAGCGCCACTGTAACCATCCCCTGCATCCAGTTTAAGTCGCGTTCAGTGTAACAGGCCCAGGTTAATATAAGGCCACACAGCAAGGTGATTTGCGCGCCAATTAAAAAATCAAACGCCGGCTTAAATTCCTTCAAAGACAAGCCTAAGATAAAGGGCACAAACATCACAAACCCAAGGCCTATGATTAGCTTGCCCAGATAATATCCGATATGTTTTAAGTCTTCTAATTGCGGTTTAAGGATCATTTTATTAAATATACCAGCCAGGAAATCAAAAACCCTACACCTATAAGAAACAGCCCATAGAAAGCTTCACAGGCAATCCCTGTTACTTTTACAAGAAATGAAGGAAGCTTTGTCTTACTCATTGTGTATTTTCTATTTTGCCGCCGGCACAGTAATCTCTTTTTCTAATTTACCGCTGATACTGCAATAACCTTCAACCGAAAGCACGTCCCCTTCTTTTGCGTCGGGAATAAGGTAGCTTACGGTCTGGCTCACGTTGTTGTCTTCTCTCGATATGGTGTGTTCGATTATCTCGTTTCCGTTTAAACCCACATCCACTTTTTTTATGTAATGGTTAAGAGGGTTACTTGTATTATGCATAATTACCGCGTGCAGTATTTTCGTGTTAGCATCAAAAGTTATTATGATATCAGAGGGCGGATGCGCATACGCCACAGCACCAAGCGCAAAAACAACCAGAAAAACCGACAATGCCAATATTTTCTTCATAGCACCTCCTCAATGAGACTTACGATTTTTCATGCTTACTGCTTGAAAAATCGTTTAGTCGAATTGATCCTGAGCGACCCTTGGGAGTCGAAGGATCCATCTGACATCTAAACGTCTGGCTCCGCTATCACTTTAGAATTTTTGACACTATTTCCTAGAGCCTGGATTTTTTAACAAAAACCTTATCCGGAACCTTATTCAATAAGGGAACTGCCATATTTAAAGCCAGCAAGCTGAAGAGCTCAACGTCGAATCTAGCACCGGCTTGCGTTAAGATAAAAATAAGCAGGGAAACCCCCGCGCCGAATAAAAATCTGCCCGCAGGCTTTATGGGGGTGGTAATAGGCTCAATTACCATTACGAAAATATAAAAGTAACTGAGGTAGCCGAAAATATTTGATGGAGAAACCTTCTGAAAGATGGCCTGCGTTCCAAAGAGCGCCAAAAAAACCAAAAAATAACCGTAAAGTATTTCTAGCCTTCTAAGCTTATATGAGAAGTAAAGCCCGAAAGGCACTATTATATACCATAAATACGTTCCTTTCCAGTAAGTATCTGCGCCAAGGAAGATAAGCGTCAGGAATATGCCAAAGCCCGCGGGGTTAAAAATGTGCTTTTTGTGAAAGCGAAATACGGATTTAGAAAGTATGGCTATCGCTGCGGCAGCGACAAGCTTCCAGAAAGCCTGGTTTCCTGAAAGAACAAAGCCTATAATCAAGCCCGTAATACAAGAGCTTTCGGTTATACGCAGAGTTTTTGTCTTAAAATACACAATTAGCGCTTCCAGACTTACGCTTGAGATAACCGCGATTGTGGCCGTAAACAGAAACGCCGCATCTTTATCTTTAATCGAGATAAAAACCGCCAGAGCAGCCAAATACAAAATTAACTGGGTTTTTATGGAACGTAGTTTGAACATATTTTCCTTATACTTATCTTTTTTAGGTTACGGTGGTTACGGATGTTACGAAGGTTACGAAAGTTACGAAAGTCACCTTTAAGATATCTTAGATTATTGTAACATTCGTAACCTGCTTAACCTTCGTAACTTTCGCAACCTTTGTCTATTGACGCTTATACAATCCCACAGTCTGCGCTTGTCCTAAAATGTGGCCTTTCATTTTCTCTTCCAAATCCTGTTTTCTTATTCCTTCTTTTAAGCCCAGTTTCGTATCCAGGGCATATATTTTAAAAAAATAACGATGAGTGCCGGAAGGCGGGCAAGGGCTACCGTAATTTCGCGGATTTGAATCATTAGCTCCCTGTTTACCCGGAATGCTGTTTTCGGCAATTCTATTTACAACGTCAATATCAAAAACCACCCAATGCACCCAGGTGTGTGCCGGCGCGTCAGGGTCATCAACAATCAAGGCTAAACTTTTTGCACCTTGAGGAATATCTTCGATGGTTAACGGAGGGTTTATTTCTTCTCCATCACAGGTGTATTTCTTAGGCATTACTCCATTATCAATAAATGCCGGACTACCAATCTTCATATCCACCTCCAATGTTAAACCCTAAATCCGAAATCCTAAACCCTAAATAAACCTAAAACTCAAAATTTCCAAACTCAAAACTCGGATGTTTTTGATTTATGGTTTTGGATTTTTAATTTGTTTAGGATTTAGAGTTTAGTGTTTAGAGTTTTTATATGCTCCTTTATACTCTTCAGCGCTTCTATCAACTTTATGGCTTCTTTTCTGGTCAAGTTATCAAGCGTATTCTTGTGATAATATTTATGTATAAAATTATTAAGATGGCTTTCATCCCACATCAATTCCTGCGTGAGCGCTTTTATCAGAAGTTTCTGGCGAATGGTTAAGCCGTAGCGGTTAACCTGATAGTGACGGCTTCGCGCGAAGTAATTCATCAATCTCCTGAATTTTTCCTCATCCAGGTCTTTGGCGCTGTTTACTCCCGCAGCAGCCTGAAGGATATTCCTATACTCCTCGTCGCTTAAGCCTAATTCTTTCTTTACGATATGTATAACCGCTAACCTCTTTTTATCTATCATGCTTATTATCTTAAAATAAATGCAGAACAGATGTCACGGATTGTTACGGATGAAACGGATATTAATATATCAACGATATCCGCAAGCATTTGTTTGCATCCGTAATTGTTAAACCCATATATGCCAGTTTATTTTAATTTTTTCCGGATAAAATGTAAATGGATAATTTCCACTTTGCGTTGACTTTTTGCTACTTTAATGCGGCGGGCAAGATTCTGGCTCTGTTATACCTTTGTAACTAGCCCCAGGTAATCCGGCTGGGATTACGCAAAGGAACTCTAAAATAAGGCAATTTCGGATACCCAATCATCATCACGCTAAAACAAGAAGCCTTTGCGGGTATCCCTGCCAATTTTTTCGCATTAGGCCAGAAATTAAGCGCCATGTTTACATACCCTGCCCAGCACGTGCCTAAGCCAAAGCTAACCGCGGCTAGCTCTAAATAAGTAGTGGCAATAGTGCAGGCGCCAGATGCTGTCATATCATCCTTGAGCGCGTAGGTTAAAATCAGATGCGGCGCTTGGCGGCAAATCAAATCTTTTCCTTTCTCCCAAGCGTCAATTAACGATTGCATATGAAGAGATTGCGCCATGGGAGATTGTTCATTTACTAAGCTGCGCATCCAGTTAATTGTTTCGTCGGCGATTTTTTGAACTTGCGCGGGATCGTGGATTACTATCCAGCGCACCGGCTGACGGTTTATCCCCGACGGAGCGTAACGGGCAATATCGATTAACTTCTCGAAAGTTTCCCGGGGGACAATATCCTTTTTATAAATGCGCACTGACCTGCGGCCTTTAAAAAAAGTTTCTATTTTTTGCGCGGAGAGGTTCCATCCTGCGGAAAGTTCACGGCACTCCTCAACCGGCATCAAAGCAAGCGAAAACGCGCCATGCGGGCACACGGCAACACAATGCCCACAGTTGATACATACGCTTTCTGCTCCTTCACGAGGCACCGGCACGTGCGCATTCGCGTCCATGACAATAAGCCCCAAGGGACATTCCATGACGCAGGCGCCGTCGCCCTTACATTTCTCTTTATTGATCGTAAATAAGCTCATAGTTGTTATATTTTACCAGTATATAGGCAGCCGGACATAGTCGCCTAATAATTAATGTCTAATGTCGAGGTCTGACCCTGGTATCCTACCGGTTCTATTCTGCTTCTACCTTCTGCGTTACAAACAAACCGTGATTTTCTATCTTCCCTTCCTTAACAACTAAGGGCCTTTTATTCCAACAGGTAATTTCTCCGGTCCTCTTATTGACACAAACATCCAAAGCTTGGCCGCTTTCAGCTCCGTCCGCATAAGCTTGAAAAGTCACAAGCCAGGTATCATTATCTTTAGATTTAATCTTATTTAATATTTTTAGAAAATAATTTTTTACGTCTCTTTGTATAAATTCGTATTGGGCAATAAGAGCGGCTTCTTTTTCAGTCACGCCGTCGGCTTTATTAACATATTTGTATTCCCTAAGCACATCTTCTGGAAAGATACATTGAGAAGAAGAACAAGATGCTACAAAAACAACGCAGAGCAAAATAATCACTATTTGCTTACTATTCATCGGCACACCTCCTCCTATCTTAAGGATTTATTATTCTGCCTTGGTAATTCATCATTACTAATTAAACCCTGCGATTAACATTTTCCGCTTCTCTGCTTCAGCGGAGGGCGAGACCTCGCCAGCTATTGCTGGCGGGCAGCGCCTGAGCCCGTTACCCTATTTATCACTCCCTGATTCTTGCTTAAGAGCACTAATAAATTCGGGATTAACATTATATCCCAATGCTTGTGCTTTATGAATGTCCTCCCGGCACCTGTTATATTCCTTTTTAAAAAAGTAAGCGACTGCCCGGTCATTATACGTCTGCGCTTCGTTGGGCCGTATTTCTATCGCCTTTGTAAAATCTAAAATAGCCTTATCGAACTCTTGCATACTAAAATAATCTAACGCGCGATTAGCATATACTTCGTAATATTCAGGGTTTAAATCCAGGGCTTTAGTATACATATTTATAGCGCCAGCCGGGTCTTGTCTGCTGCTTAAAATACACCCGAAACCAAAGTATACCTCGGCATTTTTGGGCTCCAGAGACCATGCCTGGTTAAATTTCCTCATGGCAATATTGGGGTAACCGCCGTTAAAATAATCCCAGGCTGATTCGACAATCTTCAAAGCGGCAGCTTCTTTGCTACCCGCTTGTTGCACGGCAATTTTCAAGGCGGCTTCATCCATTTCTTTTTGACTCTTACCTCTTTCTACGTCGGGGTCGTTATACATCGGAGCTATTCCCTTTATTGTCATTTCCCAAATATCGTCGCTTTCATTTTTTTCGATTTTGCTTTTCCCCTCAGTATGAAAGTCTTCCGGAGGCTTTCCTATGTTAGTCTTTCCTCCCTCCTGTCTCGTTTCGAGAACTGCCGCAGCTTGCGCGAAAGGTTTCCCTACAGAAAAAATTGATACAGTAAAAAATAAAAATACTAAAAATAAAACCTTAACGAGCCTGTTCATGCTCATCTTCTCCTTTTTATATTTAGTTTCCTAGCTTTAATAGGCTGGCCATGTTGTCTCATGTTCCCCCTTTATTCATTTTGCCTTTGGCAAAAATTTTTCCAGGAGCAGGCTGAAATCCTTAAAGCAGTATTGCAACTCTTCCGGCTTCATTTCCCTTTCAAACGGGCCGTAAAGCCCCTTGTTGACTTGCTCGCTATCGTTTGAAGTCGTTACGCCATAAGGCAATAGATTCGTCCTGCCTGAATACATATAGCTGGTGCCAGGCTGCAGAGATTCTCCGGTTGCAGTAACGACAGACCTCCCTCCTTCGGCCTTCATCGCTGTGTTATTATTTTCGCTGGACAAGATAACGTTGAAAGTATACTGATAGTTTTTCTTTTGAAGCAATCTTCCGGTCAGTTGACTGCCGATGCCATATTCGTAAAAATTTGCCCAATCGGTTATTTTTATTGAGTATGTATTATCGGAAATTTTCTCTACCGCATACACTCCGCTTTGCCCTTCGCGTTTTGTAACTTTATCAATGGCTTCTGAAACCGTTTTAACGCCGCAATCAGTAAATTCAACCGAGTCGTCCGATAACGCCTTGCCGTATTTTAAGGGTGTTTTTAAAATATCAGTTGTTGCGCAACCGCTAATCACAACGAGCAGCGATAACGCTATCCAAAACCATCCTTTTCTTGGCATCTTTCCCTCCCCTGGTTATTCAGTTAAAAATCGCCTAATACATCGTCAGCAGAGTAAGCCGATAAGAATAGTTTTATCCCTTGCGGACAATGCCTATTTCTTTCTTAAGGCGCGAGGCTTTGCTGCCCAAAATAGCAGGCCATAAAAGCGGAAACAAAAAAATCACCACGGTACTGACGATTAAAATAATGTCTATGCTTTCTTCGTAATCGGTCATTGACAGCTTCACGTAATTGCCGATTACTAAAATTATAATTTGCAACGCAAAAGCGCCCCAGGTTGCAATAACAAAGGCAACAGTGGCTTTCAGGTCAGCTTCATGCCATAGCTTGAATTTTTCAGGCGAGACCTCAGGGTAATTAGCGGCGGTGCGCCGTCTAATTTTGGGTAAACGTATTAAAGCACTTATTGCCGCAATCAACAGGATAATCTGCAACATATCGCCACCCTCCTTATTCTTTTCCCCGTATTTCCCCCGCCCATCGCTTCTATTATCCGAGATTCCGGGGGTATTTTCCAAAAAGCATTATTTGCGGTTTTTATTCTTTATCAACCCGGCAATGCCTTTTGCCAGGTCTTTAAGCGTAGTTTTTAACTGCTGTTCTAAAAATATTCCGTCAGCGCGCGTCCATTGGCTTTTAGCGTACGAATCGGTATGCTTAGTAACGCTGCCCATATACATATCAGGATATATTTTTATCCGCCGTAGCTCTGGATGTAATTTCGTCTTACCGGTAGGCCAGAGAAACGAACCTGCGGAAATAGGTAAACCATCGTATTTTTTAATAAAACTTTGTATTGTTTCACCCGAGGCAAAGGTCACTGTCGCCATTCCTGTCAAGGGCGTTACGGGCTCTCCCCATCCGGATTTTACTCCGAACATATACAAATTCAGTAATATAATAATGTCTTTATCTGAAGTTTTCATAGAGGCAGGCGATTCTCCTTCTTCTACCACAAATACGACGTCTGCCTCTTTGGGTAAATCGATTTCCTGTTTAAGATTTTCAATGAAGTAATCCCGTATCTTCCAGCTATATGACTTGATAAGATTATTGATTTTCTCCTGGAACAGAGTATCGGTGGCCCTCTCAGGCCCCATAATCAGAACAGGCAGGACCCCGCCCATGGCTGCCATCTTTACAGTGGAAAACATATCAACGTTACCGCCTACCACACCTGATATTAAAGCATCGTAGCTTAGGATATGCACCGTTATCGTATTCGCTTGTTTAAAGAATGTGGGGTCGGCTTCATCGAGATTCTTGTTTTTCAACTGTTCACTATTTTTCTCAAATTCAAAATAAAATTTCTGAAGCTCTGTGGTATTTTGACTCGGAATGCAGGTCGCGCATGAAGAAAGGATTAAGCACGCGAACGATACAAATACAATCAAAAACATTCTATGCAAAAAAATTCTCGTGTTCTTTGAATTCATCTCACGCTTCTCCTCTCAATGCCGCTGGTTGATAAAGAGAGCAACTATCATTACCGATTTTAGTTTCACGCCTTACGCGATAATCGTTTTATTGTTATTTTCTATGGCTCTTATTTTTTATTACTGATTTCAAAGGCGTAACTATCCTCTGTGCTTCTTCTAAACTAAAGTTTCCGGCTATCCATATCGTACCGCTTGAGACAGCCTCCCGTACGACAGGGGCGGTTAACACTTTGCCATTGTAAATTATGGCTATTCTTTTCCCTATGTTCTCTTCAGTAAGCTTCAAAAAGGCTTCGGTGCCTTTTTTATCAAACGCAATTGCAATATTCAGTTCTCCAAAATTTCCCGAATCGATACGCACATCCTTTAAATAATCGTCTAATTTCATAAGAGCTTCTTTCTTCAGTAAAATTTTTTCATTATCTTCGTAATCGACGAGTTCGTATCCTTCGGGAATTTTTCCGCTTAAGGCATCGCGCATGTTTTGGGTGTCATCATCGGCCAGCTTAAGCTCTAACATAGGGTATACATACGCTACCGGCGCTTCTTCCTTCTCGATAAGCATTTCTTTTATTGCGGCTTTTTTAAAAGTAACGGAGAAGAAAGCAAAAATGATGATTACGGCAAGCACAATGCCTGAATATACAGCGTCCGGCATCGTCGCTTTGTTAATAAATGTATTTTTGACTCTCCTGGATTTTAGAAAGTATGCCGTCCAGATAATACTTGCAATGAGCAGTCCTATGACGTTTGTCGATTTTAATAAAAAGATTAGAACCAAGGCATCTTCGCTGCCAAAAACGTTCAATCCCCAAATGAAATCTATCAATGAGAATGAAAAAACTATCCACATTAAAGATATCATTGCTTTTGGCAGAAAAATTTTCTTTCTAAAAAATAGCCACACGATGTTAAGAAAAAGTACCAACGCAAAGAACTGAAAGAATAGTTCATATAAATTCAACATGCCGAGGCCTGAATATTGAAGAATAAGCTTTTCGTATTCGCTGCTGCCCAGGAAGGAAAGTTTTCTAAAAATATTGACAAAATACATTACCGAAGATATAAAAATTCCTATCGTAGGAAGAATGAGCCATCCTCCAATACCGGATATCTTGTTTTTCTCTTCCATCTTCTCTCCTTCTTTCAAACCAAAAAATACCTCTAAAATATAACAGGCGTCAGTTTTCCGACGCCCCTTGCGTTAATCCCTCTTGCCTATAGCGTAACTACAATTTGCTTCTGAAAGTTTCATTTTATCTTACGATAATCCCGCGAATCAATACACGAATCATAAGTCTTACGGTCAATCCTAATCCAATCGGTTTTATTGATTCCTCGGCTATTTTTGTAAGCAGGACTCACGGGAAATGCCGAGGCTATTTTAAGCCAGCGATGTTGTTCCGTCGAAATAATTCTAATCTCGTCGGCAACCTCGCTTAAATCTTGATCCTGACTGAACACGACCCCTACATCGTAGAGCTTTGCATGAGCAAGCCGAATCATATCGAGCGCAATGCGGATATCAACGCCTTTTTCCTGTCCCACTAAAAAAGTATGCGCTTTTCCATTCGGCAAGCGGATGGTCTGATTACGATAACGCAATGAACGCGAGAAAATCTTAATTCTTAATTGTCCCATGCAAGTCAGTTTATTAGTCCAAAAATCATGCCAGGAAGTATCATCTTGCAAATCAGGAACTCCCGTATAAAACCGGATTTCCTTTAAGTCCCAACCTTTCAATGCGCAAATTTTTTCGGCAAGCAGTTTCGCGTCATAATTAGGGTAGGGGTAACCGAATGCTTCCTTGGCGGCATGAAATAAATTCTGGCCATCTATAAAAACAATGGCTCTTTTAACTGAAGGCTCAGGGAAGGGCTTTATGTTATCCATAAAAAATAACCCCGCTCAAACCCTTTCGGGAATCAAGCGGGGAGCAAATAAATACGAATTGCCTTAATAATACACTTTGACGATATTTTGTCAAGCTTTTCTTTGCCATCTCAAATATACTATATTCTTATTAAGATTTCAAGGCAGATTGCTTACTTTTCTTAAAGCATTATAGCTCTGCTCCGGGAAGTAACAAGCATTATATCAGAGCTTTTTACGTCCTA